>JBNJFI010000037.1:0-18991 GCA_051746725.1 Fusobacteriota bacterium | reverse complement strand
TTTTTCTAATTTCCTAATTTTAGAAGCAGCTTCTAAACCATCCATTTCTGGCATAGATATATCTAAAAAAATCATTTTATATTTTCGTCTCTTTAATAATTTCATTAATTCTTTTCCATTATTTGCTCTATCTACAGTGATCCCTTTTTTGCTAATATATATATCCATTAGTTTTAAGCTAGTTTTATCATCTTCAGCTATAACTAATCGAGTTTCTTCATGATTTTTATCTCCGTAATTTTTTCTCATGACCTTTTCAACATCCTTAGTTATATCACCGTCTATAAATCCTCCCTCTACCATACTACACAATATTTTCATAGTCTTTTCATGAGATAGAGAACTTCTATATGGCCTTTCCTCTGTTAAAGCTTGATATATATCTAAAACGCCTATTAATCTAGACTCAAAATCCAAGTCTTTTCCAGTATATCCTTCTGGATATCCCTTACCATTTAATTTTTCATGATGGTTTGATGCCCATCTTGAAATATCCTCAAATCCAGGTATCTTATCTAAAGCTAATTTTGTATAATAGGTATGATGTTTAATTTCTATAAATTCAAAATCATCTAATTTTTCTGGCTTATCCAATATCGAATTGGGAACATATAATTTTCCTAAATCATGTAAATTCCCTGCTATCATAAGTTTATAGGTTTTATCCTTATCTAATTCATAGTGATTACACATTAGTTTTATCTTTTTTACTAAACCCTTTGTATGCATATGAGTAAATCTAGATTTTGAATCAATTATTTCTACTAAAATATCTGTCATTTCTAAAATTTCTTTCCAAGACATATCTAAAATATTATGAGGTGTTACTCTATTTAAAACTTCATCTATATTATAAAAATCCAGATCAAACCAAAATCTACATTTTTCCATCATCTCTAAAGAAGCTTCTACTACATCTGGATGAAACATTTTTTCTTTTTGATTAATTATATATGCCTTTATACTCTCTTTTTTCTCAGCTGCCTTTTCAATTAAATTAAAATTCGTATCAATTCTATCAGCTAAATGTATTATATGAGAAAAAATATGAATATCTTTATCTTTTATTCCAAATATTCCTGTTCCATCATAGTTTTCATGATGATATTTAATAATATTTTTTCGCCTCTTATACATATATGTATTTAATTTTATGATATTGGCTTCACCTTC
Organism: Fusobacteriota bacterium; assembly: GCA_051746725.1. Classification (GTDB taxonomy): domain Bacteria; phylum Fusobacteriota; class Fusobacteriia; order Fusobacteriales; family JBNJFI01; genus JBNJFI01. The sequence goes on along the minus strand of JBNJFI010000037.1, from coordinate 17,818 downwards.
TATACAATGACCTGGCATATTTTCATAATCTTCTTTCTCTTTTAAATTACTTACAACCAGTCCATTATCGTGTAATATTGAATAAGCATATAAATCACTTTTCTCTTTTTTGCTAAAATCCATTTTATCTGCAATCATCATACATATATATGCAACACGTCTAGAATGGTTTAAATTTACCTTTAAATAATCTAATTCTGCTAAATCCAAGGCTAGAGAAACTCCTTGTAAAAACCTCTTCATATCTAGCTTCATTGTTTTCACCTCCTAAAGCTATTTTTTTTAATTATCTTTTCTACCCTTTCCTATATATTTATCTATTAGTTCTAATAGATCATTTCGGTCAATTGGCTTTGTCAAAAATTCACTACATCCTAACTCCTTATATTTTTCCCTTGCTGATTTTAAAATATTAGCAGTTATGATTATTACATGCATATTTTTAAATTTCGAACTCTTTCTTATTCTTTCCAATGTTTCATATCCATCCATTACAGGCATCTGAGAATCTAAAAGAATTAATTGGTAATCTTTTTTGCTCATCATATCCAAAGCTAATTTCCCATTTTCAGCAAATTCATAATTAACACCTTCTGATTTTAAAATAGTTCCAAGTAATTTTCTATTCATATAGGCATCTTCTACTATTAGGACTTTAGCATTCTTATCTATGTTACTTTTAAATACTTTTCTGGATTTTTTATGTTTTTTTAGAGCTTTTACCATTAGATATATCTCTTCCATTGAATCAGATATTTCACTAAATGATATCTCTGATTCCAAAAGCCTCACATACATATCACGAAGTGGTTCGTAGAGTTCCGTCATTTGTAAATTTCCACAACTTCCAGATATTCTGTGGAGTTTTCGCTTTACTTTTTCCATTTCCTTTTCTTCTAAAGCCTTTTGAATTGATTTTATTTCTCCTGGTAGTCTATCTATTTGTTCATAGATTATGTCCTCGAGTTCTTCTTCTCCTCCCATATTATCAATCCATTTTTCTATTAATTCTTGGGCGTTGTATACTTCAGTACTTGGAAATTTTTTGATTATTTTAGCTGGTATTTCAACTATAAACTCACTTCCTTTTCCCTTTTCGCTAATTAAATTTACTTTACCCCCCATTAAATTAGATAATTTTTTTATTATCGACAAACCCAATCCAACACCATTTGTTTTTATTGATAACTCATTTTTTTCTTGTTCAAATGTTTCAAATATTTTTTCTCTATTTTTTTTACTTATACCTATTCCTGTATCTTTCACACTAATATATATATTTCCTGTATCATATTTATATTTCATTGATAATTTAACTTCACCTTTTTCAGTAAATTTAAATGCATTCCCCACTAAGTTGCTTATTATTTGTAAAATTCGCCTTCTATCTGTATTTACAATATAAGGAAAATCTTCATCGAGATCTATTTCAAAATCAAACTTAGCTCCTTTCTTTTGAATTCTAAACATAGATTCCACATCATCTATTACGCCTTTCATTATAAAATCTTCTTTTTGTATTATTTCTTTTTTACTATCCATCCTAGAAATATCCAAAATATCATTTACTAGATTTAACAGTTGTTTAGAAGCAGCTATTATATTGTCTAATTCCTCTAGATTTCGGTCCTCCTTTTCTAATATCATTTCTGAAAAACCAATTATAGCATTTAACGGAGTTCTGATGTCGTGACTTATATTTGCTAAAAATTCTGACTTATATTTGCTTGCCTTTTCAGCTTTTTCTTTTGCTGTTTTCAAGTTTTCTTCTAGTTTATTCTTTTCAGTAATATCATATACAAAAGTTACTTTCCTTCCTTTTCCATCTTCCCAATCTATATATGTAGCTTCTGCTATAATATCAATTATTTTTCCATCTTTACGCTTAACTTTCCATTCTCCTGTTAATTCCATCTTTTGTTCTATAAAATCATCGTGCAATTTTGTTAATTCGTCTTTGTGTTCATCAGGTACTACTAAGGTAAAATGATTTCCTATTAATTCTTCAGGGTTATAATCATATATTTTGCAATAAGATTCATTAACCTTTTCAAATATACCTTTCTCATCTGTAATACATATTCCAATTGGACTATCATCAATAATTTTAGTTAATTTTTTACGTTCTAAATCTAATTTTTTAGTTATATCTTTCTGACTTGTTATATTTATAAAAGTTATTACAACCCCTTCAATCTTGTCTTTTTTGGTTCTAAATGGAAGAGTTCTTTTTAAATAAGTTTCGCCTTTTTTGTTTTCTACTTCTCTTTCTACTGTAGTTAGATCTTCTAAGACCTTTTTGGCATCTTCTAATAATTTGGGATTTTTCAAATTATGCGATATATGTTCTAAAGGTCGTCCTATGTCTTTTTCTATTAGATTTATCTCTTTAGTTGTCTTTGGAGTAAATTTACGTATTGAAAGATTTTCATCCACAAAAATTGTTCCTATATCTGTACTTCTTAAAAGATTATTTATATCATCATTTAAGTCTTCTAATTCTTCTATTTTACTTTGATGTTCAGAATTTACCGTTATCAACTCTTCATTTACAGACTGTAATTCTTCATTGGTACTTTGTAATTCTTCATTTGAAGCCATTAATTCTTCATTAGTAGCTTGAAGCTCTTCGTTGGAAGTTTCTAATTCTTCAACAGTTGACTGTAAGGTTTCCTTTGTATACGAAAGTTCTTCTTCTAAGTCTTGAACTCTACCATCATTATTATTATCATATTCAATATTTTCAGGGTCTTCTATTTTCTGTTTATTTTTTTCTTTTTCTTCAAAAATAATCTCATAATAATTTTTATATCTGTCTTTTTTGTTTAATTTAGAAATCTTGAGATTAAAAAATACTTTTTTTCCATCTATAACAGTTTTTCTGTCTAGATATCTATATTCCTTATTTTTGTTTCCGCTTTTTAATTTATGCAACGCACTTCCTATAATCGCTTCTAACTCTTCATTTAATAAATTATTTAATGAAAAATTAATTTGTCCCGGTGCAAATTCAAAAAACTTACCAACATTTCCATAAACATGGACTATTTCCTGTTTATCATTTACTATTATACAGGGAGAAACATGTTTTTCTATTAAAAGTTTATAAATATTTATATTTTCACGACTTTCATTACTAACTGATTTGCTTTTTTCTCTTATTGTTATTGGCTTTTGTTCTAGATTTGGAATAACCATGGAAGATAAGCCATAATTTTTCTTCCTCCCCTTTGATTTATATATCTTTGCTTTTTTGTCTTTTAAATCAAATAATTGATTTAAATCTCCTATTGTCTCACTTTTTCCTAAAAACAAATATCCATCATCATTTAAAGAAAAATTAAACAGAGAAATTAACCTTTTTTGTAAATCACTATTAAAATATATTAAAACATTTCGACAAGTAATCAAATCTATTTTATAAAAAGGAGGATCCTTTATAAGATCGTGTTTTGCAAATACTATCATTTCTCTTATCTCTTTTTTTATCTTATAAACTCCATCTTCTTGGTTAAAATATTTTGCCAAATATTCTTTGGGAACTTCTACAACAGATGATTCTTTATATTCTCCTTTACTTGCTATTTTTAAAGAGCTCTCATGTATATCTGTTGCAAAAATTTTTACTTCTGCATAATTTTCCTTTTTTTTCAAGTAATCCTTTATTATAATGGCAATTGTGTAAGCTTCTTGACCTGTAGAACATCCAGCTATCCACACTCTTATTTCATTCTTATTCTTTTTATGGCTTATTATATCAGGTAGAAATTTCTCTTCTAATTTCGAAAAAATCTCTTTATCACGAAAAAATTTAGTCACTCCTATTAAAAGTTCCCTATGTAAAACTTTTGCTTCCGAAGGATGACTATATATATATCTTTCGTAATCTTCTATATCTTTAATCCCCTTAACACTCATTCTTTTTTGAATCCTCCTAATTATTGTATTTCTTTTATAATCAGAAAAATCTAATTCCGTTTCATGCCTAATTATACGTAAAATTTTTGTTATGGTATCTTCATTTTCATAATTTATATGTTCAGGAGAATCATCTGAAATATACGGATGATTTAAGTATTTCATAATCTTTTTCGGCATTTCTTCTATATCTAAAACAAAATCTACTATACCAGTTGATATTGCATTTCTAGGCATACCATCGAACTTTGCAGAAAAAGGATTTTGAACCATAACCATTCCACCTTGCTCTTTAATGGCTCTTATCCCTACCGAACCATCACTACCTGTTCCAGATAAAATTATTGCTATGGATTTTTCTTTATGTTCATGGGCTAATGATTCAAAAAATAAATCTATAGGTAAATTTAAACCCTTGTGTGGGATATAATCAATTAACTTTAATCTGTTTCCCTCTATTTCTATATTTTTTTTAGGAGGGATTAAATAGATATTATTTCTTTCTATCTCCATATCGTCTTTTATCTGTTGAACTGTTAGATTTGTCTTTTTTCCCAAAAGTTCTGGCATCAAACTTTTATAATCTGGAGATAAATGTTGAATAACTACAAAAGACATAAGATCATTTTTAGGCATATGTGCAAAAAATTTACTTAGCGCTTCTAACCCACCTGCTGATGCTCCTATTCCAACTACAAAAATATTTTTCTTTCCCATTTTATCCCCCTTTTTTGATTAAATCTGTGCAAATTTTATATCATTACACTTTATTATACTTTATATATAATTTTTTTTCAATTTTTTTTCATCAATTTTATATACTCTGTTAAATCTGATCTCAAAATCTCATTAACTTCCTTCCAGTTTTCTGGGGCGGTTTTAGTAAATAAAAATGCAAAAACACCATGTTTTTTATAATCAATTTTTCTCAGTTCCAATGGGGATTCAAAACTTTCTTTGAATTTTTTATAATTTATATATTCAATATCTTTAATTTTTATACTTCTAGGAACATCTGCAATAATAATGCTGAAGATATCGTCATTTTTATTTTTTAATATTTTTTTCCAGTCTGGCCTTTTTTGCTCAAAAAAGTACTTATATATATTTATTCCATAGGCATGATAAGCAATATCAGTTGTACACCACCCTGCAAATCTCATTGGGTTTACCTCAATAGGAATAACTTTATTATCTGAATCCACTCTAAATTCAACATGCATAGGAAAACCTTTTAGATCTATTAAATCAGATAATTTCTCTAAAAAATTTAAAAATATACCTTTATATTTACTAATTACCTTTTTTGAAGTTATATATACCCTGTCAGTTACATCATCACTGGAAGAAAAAATATGTTTTAATATATTTAAAATAACAGGCTCTCCATTTTTATCGAAATAAAGATCAACTGCAAATTCATCTCCTTCGATATATTCTTCTATTATAAATTTATCTGTATCTATTACTTCTACTGGATAGTTATGTCTAGCTTCTTTAATTTCCTCTTGGAGTTTATTTTTTATCTCTTCCCAACTTTTTTTATTTTCCACTTTATAAACTCCAAGGCTAAAAAATCCAACTGATGGCTTTATTATAAACGGCATCTTTATTTTATCTATATTTAGTTTATCTATATCTTTAAAAGAAATTTCCTTATAAAATAAATTAGGGTATATTTCTTTAATTAACTTTCTAAATTTTACCTTATCTTTAAAAGTTTCTATCTTTTTTGGAAGTTCACTAAACGATAAATTATTAGTAACCCAATTTATTGAATTTTCCGAGTTACTATATAAAAGTGGAAATTTGTTTTTTTTATATTTTTCTATAAATTCTTCATTATTATATATTTTTAGATCTCCTTTTATTCTAAAATCTTTTAAAGCTAAGTTTTCTAAAACTGGAATATCTAATTTTTTAACTGTATCTGCTAAAAATTTTGAAACATATGGTTTATCCAATATTATCATTTTATCTTCTCCTTATAGAAATTTATTCTTATACCATTTTTTATATTTATACATCTTTTCATCTGCATTAAATATTAACTTTTCTAAATCAAGAGGATCTTTGGGATCATACTCTTCAATTCCATAGCTAATACTCATATGATAGTTATATTTTTCAGATTTATTCTTTTTATCTAAACTTTTTTGAATTCTCTCCATAATCCTTTCAACCTCTTTTTTGCTTGAATCATCAAAGGCAATTATAAATTCATCTCCACCAAATCGGATTATATAATCGGATTTTCTAATAGCATCTTTTATCTCCTCTACTACATTTAAAATTAACTTATCTCCAAAATCATGTCCTAAGTTATCATTTACATATTTAAGATTATTAATATCTAAAAAAGAAATACTAAAATTTTCATCTTTTCTACTACAAAGTTCTATCTTTTTTGAAAGCATATCATATCCTGCTCTTCTATTATAAACCGCAGTTAACTCATCCATTTTGGCATAAAATTCTATCTCTTTTCTCAATCTTTTTTCTCGAGTTATATCTTCTTTCAATCCAATATAGGCTTCTATTTCACCATTTTTATCTTTTATAGAAGATATCTTGGCTCTTTCCCAATAATAATCTCCATTTTTCTTTTTATTATAAAATTCCCCTCTCCATGTATTCCCCTTTGAGATTTTATTCCACAATTCTTTATATTCTTTGTCACTTTTATCTTCACTTTTCAGTATTCTGGGATTTTCTCCTATAACTTCTTTCTCTGAATAGCCAGTAAGCTTTTCAAAATATGGATTTACATATTCTATATTACCATCTGGATCAGTTATTACAACTGATATTGGACTATTTTCTATTACCTGAGAAAATTTTCGTATGTTTTTCTCAATTTCCATTCTATAAAATAATTCAATTAAAAATATAACTATTATTACTGAAAATAAAGCTAAAAACAAAAATCCTGTCAAAAAAGGATATAAATACTCAGGTGAATAGATATATCTTGATACCTTTGATAATACTAATATCTGCCATCTGCCTTCTAAATTATTTTTTGTCATCTCTTTTATATATAAATCTTTACCATATTCTACAAATTTACCCCGTTTAATAAATTCCATTTTATCTTTTAACATATCTGCATATACTTCAGATTGAACTTTTTCCGATATTTCTTGATATTTTTTATCTTTTAAAACTTTAAATTTTAAATCATTTTCATTTGATGCAAAAATAACTCCATGGGGAGATAGCAACATAACTTTCTCAGATTCACTATATAATACATTTTCTAATTGATCTAGATCCATTTTTATTACAATAACTCCTATTACCCTAGACCCTTTTCTTACTGGAACGCTAAAATAAAATCCTCTCTCTTTTGAAGTTATTCCCACCGCTCCGTAAAGATATTCTTTTCCCTTCATTGCTTCTTTAAAATATGGTCTGAAATTATACCTGTTTTTCAAAAAAGTTTTTCCAGAATCTCCATAAGTTGTACTGGCTTTAACTAATCCATTATTATTCATTAAATACACTGTATTGGCCGAATATATATCCTTTACATTTCTTAAAATTATATTTATATTATTATTGGTTATATTATTTGTTGTATTATCTGATAAAAAATTTATTATATAAGGGTCTTTTGCTAAATTTTTAGCTGCTCCCTTTATTCTAAAAAAGGTCCCAGATTTTATTCTTTCTCCTATCTTTTCAACCTTATATTCAAGATTAGATTTTATTCTTTTATATAGAATATTTCTAAAATAGAAAAATAATATAATGTTTAATATTACTAAAATCAAAGTAACACCTGAAACTATCTTCCACTGTTTTTTGGTGATTTTATTCAGTCTATCGTACATATATAACCCCCTTTAGACTTTATTATTTTAGTTCTAATTTATACCACCTATCACATCCGTAATGTTCCGTTTTCAAAAGTGGTTTTCCCAACTCCTCAAACCCATGCTTTTTATAAAAACTATTTGCTCTTTTCATGTTTTCCAAGGTTTCTAAATAACAAGTTTTATAATGTTTTTCAGCAAATTTTAATGCCTTGTTTAATAATTTCCCAGCTATCCCCTTTCCCCTGGCTTCTCTTAATAAATACATCTTTTGTAATTCACAAACCCCATCTAAATTAATCCCCTTTATTCCAACTCCCCCTAAAATTTTATCCCCTTTTTTGACAACCCAATATCTCTCATCTTCTCCAGTATATGCACTTGAAAGTTTTTCTAATTCAGGGTCTGACCAAGCAAATCCATCTTGATCTGCTCCATATTCTATTAAGCAATCTCGTATAACTTTTTCTATTTTTTTATTATCTTCTGGTTCCAATTTTTTTATCTTATACTCCATTATTTCTCCTATCTTTTCTCAATATCTTTATATAAAACAAAAAACAGGGTTAACCTGTTTTTTGTTTTATATATTAAATTTTTATTCTTATTTATTCTTTTTTGACATCTTTTCTTTTAGCATTGCATCCACACGTTGAGGTAAACCAAATAATCTGATAAACCCATCTGCATCTTTTTGATCATACATATCTATATCTTCAAAACTAGCTAATTCTTCAGAATATAATGAATAATCTGATTTAGTTCCTGCATTTCTTATGTTTCCTTTATATAATTTAAGTCTAACTATTCCTGTTACATTTTCCTGTGTTTCATTTACAAAGGCATCTAAAGATTCTCTAAGTTTTGTAAACCACTGTCCATTATATAATAAATTAGCATACTTTTTGGCAATTATCTCTTTATATTGCATAGTTTCCTTAGGAAGACATAATCTTTCTAACTCTTTATGTGCATGATAAAGTATTGTTCCACCTGGAGTTTCATAAACCCCCCTAGATTTCATTCCTACTAATCTATTTTCAACCATATCTATTTGGCCAATTGCGTTTTCTCCACCTATTTCATTTAATTTTTCCATTAATTCAATAGGTTTTAAAAGTTCTCCATCTACACTAATTGGTTCTCCTTTTTTGAAACCAACTTCAACATAAGTTGCTTTATCCGGAGCTTCTTCTATTGTTTTAGATAAAACATATAAGTCATCTTTTGGTTCATTCCAAGGATTTTCTAAGTCTCCGCCTTCATGTGATATATGCCATAGATTTCTATCTCTAGAATATATTTTTTCCTTAGTCTGTTCTAAAGGTATATTTCTCTCCTCAGCATATTCAATAGCTGCTTCTCTTGAAGTTAAGTCCCATTTATCATCTTTCCAAGGAGCAATTATTTTTATACTTGGATCATTTGCCATATATCCAGTTTCAAATCTCACTTGGTCATTACCTTTTCCAGTTGCACCATGTGCAACTGCATCGGCTCCCTCTTTTTGGGCAATTTCTATCTGTTTTTTTGCTATCAAAGGTCTTGCAAATGCAGTTCCCATTAAATATTTATCTTCATATATTGCTCCAGCTTTTAAAGTTGGCCAAATATATTCTGTTAAAAATTCTTCTCTTAAATCTTCTATATATATTTTTGATGCTCCAGTCTCTATAGCCTTTTCATTCAAAGGATCTAACTCTTCTCCTTGACCTAAATCCGCTGCAAAAGCTATTACTTCACATCCATAATTTTCCTTTAACCATGGTATCATTACAGATGTATCAAGCCCACCTGAATATGCTAAAACTACCTTTTTTACTTTTTTATCTTCACCCATTTTTCTCTCCTTTATGTTTTATTAATAATATATCTTTATTTTTAAGTCCCTTTATCTCTTGTCCCTTATCTTTCATCTCTTATCTTTCATCTTTTATCTTTTATCTCTTATCTTTTCACTATTCACTATTCATTATTCATTATTAACTGCCCTTTACTTCCCCATTACCAAAGTCATTATAGCTTTTTGAGCATGCAACCTGTTTTCTGCCTCATCAAAAACCACCGAATGAGGTCCATCTATAACTTCATTAGTTATCTCTTCACCTCTATGCGCTGGCAAACAGTGCATAACTATTGCATCTGGACTAGCTTTAGATAAAACATCTTTATTTATTTGATAATCTTTAAAAACTTTATATCTTTGATCTTCCTCTTCTTCTTTTCCCATACTTACCCAAATATCCGTATATAATATATCAGCGTCTTTAGCTGCATCTTTTATGTTTTCTGTTACCTCTATTTTCGATCCAGATTTTTTAGCTTTTTCCAATGCTGTTTTTAAAATTTTCTCATCTGGCTGGTATCCCTTTGGAGCTGCTATTGTAAAATCCATCCCAATTATTGCCGCACCTATCATAAGTGAATTTGCAACATTAGCTGCATCTCCTATATATGTAAGTTTTAAGTTATCCAAAGTATGAAATTTCTCTCTTATAGTTTGAAAATCTGCCATTACTTGACATGGATGAAATTCATCTGTTAAACCATTTATAACAGGAACAGAAGAATTTTGAGCAATCTCTTCTACTATCTCTTGACCAAAAGTTCTGATCATTATACTATCTACATATCTAGATAAAACCTTAGATGTGTCTGCTATTGTTTCTCCGTGACCAATATGTATATCCCTTGAACTAAGATGTAGAGCTTGTCCTCCAAGTTGATTCATCCCAACTTCAAATGATACTCTAGTTCTAGTAGATGACTTCTCAAAAATCATAGCCATACTTTTTCCCTTTAATATCTCTTCTCTTACATCTATCTTATTTCTCATCTTTATAAAATCAGCTGTATCTAAAATCTGTATTAATTCCTCTTTATTAAAATCTTGTAACTTTAAAAAATCTCTTCCCTTTAAGTTTACTGCCATAGTATTCTCCTCTTTTGTATTTATATATCTTTATATTAGATAGAGACAGATAATATTATCAAAATCCCATCCTGCTTTTTATTTTATAAAGATCCTCTTTTTTACTGAAAAAATATAAAACAAGTTTTCTGTTTATGCCTCCTCTAAATCTCCTTCTTAGCAGACTATATCGCAATACAAAATATCGTCCTATATTTTATAGAAAATATTTTATTTTTCTGAAAACGAAAAACTAGTCTTCCTCGTTTATGCCCCCCTCTAAATCTCCCCCCTGGCAGGGGGAGACTTTTGGCTTCCTCCCCTGCTAGGGGGAGGACTGAGGTGGGGGGCGTATTTTCTATAATCTTCCTAAGATTAAATATCTAGATTTCTCTATTCATTATTCTCTGTTATCTATTACCTGCTCCCTATTCTCTGTATTTTACTTAACTTCTGTAAGCCATCCATATTTATCTTCTACTTCACCTTTAACAATTTTAAAGTATTGTTCTTGTATCTTTTTTGTAATAGGTCCCCTTGTTCCTGATCCTATTTCAATTTTATCGACCATACTTACTGGCGTTACTTCTGCTGCTGTTCCAGTAAAGAAAAGTTCATCAGCTATATATAACATCTCTCTTGGAATTCCTGTTTCCTTTATTTTGTATCCCATATCTTGAGCTATCTTTATTACAGTATCTCTTGTTATTCCTGGTAAAGCTGAACCATTCATTGCTGGAGTTAGTAATACTCCATCTTTTATTAAAAATAGATTTTCTCCACTTCCTTCACTAACATATCCATTATAATCTAAAGCTATTCCTTCATCATATCCATCTTCTAAAGCTTCCATTTTAATAAGCTGAGAACTCAAATAGTTTCCACTGGCTTTTGCCATTGTAGGCATTGTATCAGGAGCCAACCTTCTCCAAGAAGAAACTTTAACACTAACTCCATTTTCTAAGGCCTCTTCTCCTAAATATGCTCCCCATTCCCAAGCTGCAATCATTGAATCAACAGGACATGTTTTGGGATTAACTCCCATTTCTTTATATCCTCTATATACTAGAGGTCTTATATATGCTCCTTTTAATCCATTTACTTTTAATGTTTCAATTAAAGCATCTGTGAATTCCTCTTTTGTATAAGGTATTTGTGTTCTATATATTTTAGCACTATTATATAATCTATCTATATGTTCTTCTAATCTAAAGACAGCACTTCCGTCCTTTGTTTCATAAGCTCTTATTCCTTCAAAAAAAGCACTTCCATAATGTAAGGCGTGTGTCAATATATGTACATTTGCATTTTTCCAATCAACAAATTCTCCATTCATCCATATCTTTTTTGCTTCTTTCATTATATATTCCCCCTATTTTTAATTTTAGTTTGTATTATTATTATACCACAAAAATACCTAGTTTTCAATTTTTTATAGTTACCTTATCTGCTTATCATTCTCTATTAACTTTTATCTAAACTTATCTCTTTTAATACTTCATCTAATTTTTCTAAAACTATATCTATATCCTCTTTTTTGACAATCAAAGGTGGTAAAAATCTCAAAGCAACTCCTCCAGCAGCTCCCATTAAAACCTTTTTTTCTTCCATCATTTTTGTCATAACAGGTTTGATCTTATCTGGTTCTATTTCAACTCCAATCATAAGACCTTCTCCTCTAACTTCACTTAAAAAGTCATATTTGTCTTTTAATTTTTCTAACCCTTTTTTGAAATATTCCCCTTTTTCTTTAACAGAATCTAAAAACTCTCTTTTTCCAATTTCATCTATTACTTCTACCCCAACTCTAGTAGCTAAAAAGTTTCCACCAAATGTAGATGCATGATCACCTGGAACTAAAACAGAAGCTTCATCAGTAGCAAGTACAGCTCCTATAGGAATTCCATTTCCCAAAGCCTTTGCCAAAGTTATCACATCAGGTTTAAGGTCATATATTTCATGGGCAAAAAGTTCACCAGTCCTTCCTATTCCAGTTTGAACTTCATCTATTATAAGTAAAATTTCCTTTTCATTTACCAATTCTTGCAGCTCTTTCCAAAATTTGGATTTTGCAGGTAAAACTCCACCTTCTCCTTGAATTATTTCTATCATAACTGCAACTGTATCTTCTGTTATTTTAGATTTTATATCTTCAATATTTCCAAATTCAGCATATTTAAATCCTTGCGCCAAGGGAGTAAATGATTTTTGATATTTCTCTTGACCTGTTGCTGTTACTGTGGTAATTGTTCTTCCATGAAAAGATTGTTTCATTGTAATTATCTCATATGCTCCATCTAATTTTTCTTTTCCGTATTTTCTAGCAATCTTAATAGCCCCTTCATTTGCCTCTGCTCCGCTATTTGCAAAAAAGGCCTTATCAAATGTACTCTTTTCTATTAACTTTTTTGCCAGTTTAGCCTGCGGTTCTATATAATATAGATTAGATGTATGCAATAATTTTTCTGCTTGGTCCTTTATAACTTCTGTTATCCTAGGATGATTATATCCCAAGTTGTTGACTGCTATACCTGCAAAAAAGTCGATATACTCATTACCTTCAGTATCATATATCCTAGAACCTTCACCTCTTTCAAAGGCAATATCTAGTCTTCCATAGGTATTCATTACATTTACATTGTCCATTTTTTTTATATCTTCAAATTTCATATAATCATCCCTTCCTTTCATATATATTTGTTATCATCTATTATACCACTTTCATGGTACAGCTTCAAGCTTTTGTACATATTTTATTTAATTTAATTAATAATAATAGCATTAATGCTCGATTATCAATATTATTCTTTTGGCTTTTCTATATGATAATAATAAAAGAGCTGCAGATAAAATCATCTACAGCTCTTTTAATTTGTCTATTTAAAATCTATATATTCTATTTTATAATTAGAATTATAATAGTAGTACTTAATTGTAATATCTACATTATTTTTACTAGAACTAATCAATAGATCATAACCGCTTCTAGAATAATTTATTTCACTTTGATCTACATTAAAGAAAATAATTTTATCTGTTCCACCATTATCTATAATTTTTTTATTCCCATCTCCTGCAATATACAAATAAGTATCATTTTCATCACCACCATATATAGTATCTCTTCCTAAACCAGAGTAAATAGTGTTATTTCCTGCAACTCCTCTTATGGTATCATCTCCTGCTGTTCCTCTTATTTTATCATCTCCGTAAGAACCACTTTGTGACCAGTTATAAACTCCACCATTATCAAACAGATCATGATTATTAAGTAAGTACTCTCTACCTGTTTCTTCCTGGATTTGCTCTTTTACTTCAAATTTAATCCATTCACTATATTCCTTACTTGCTCCATTTTGAATTAATGCATAATATTCACCTTTTACCAAATCTTTTTGTCCTATTACTTTAGAAGAGCTCCATTCTATAGTATTTATTTGTACTGCTCCACCATTAATCCATATATATAATTTACCAGAATTTCCAAAATTTGCACCTCTAACTTCTATATCCTCATTTTCATAAAGAGGTTGTTTTATTTCACTTATAATTGGTATCTCAACTTCTATTTCTTTTACTACTATATTTATTTCATTTGAATTATTTCCATTTTCATTCTGTACCACAATGTTATAATCACCTGAATCTAAGTCATTAATAACAGTTATATTTGTATTACTCCATGATTCTACTTCTAAATCAAAAGTTCCCTTTGAATCACTTATCGCCATTACTCGTCCAGAGTTACCAAAGTTGCTTCCGCTAATTTCAAAATTATCTCCTTCAAATATCTCAGAAGTTATCTCGTTGATAACAGGAACTTCGGTTTCGATATCTGAAACTTCAACTTCAAAGTAATTTGATAATTCTCCAGTTGAAATTTTGATTATTACTGTATAGTCTCCAGCTGGAATATTATCTCCAACACTTGAAGTTACCTTTGCATCACTCCAGTTTTGTATCTCTAACTTATATCCTCTTTCTGTTTGTCCAGCCGGTAATAACCAAACTTCTCCGGTATTTTCACCAAACTCTTCTCCTGAAATTTCAAATTGATTCCCAATTTCTATTTTTGAAACTTCATTTATTACTGGAGAAGGTTCAAATGGGTCTTCTGGATTTGGATCTTCTGGAACTATTCCTTCAAGAGAATTTAGAGAGTTTAACATCCCTGATCCCACATATCTATCTGTATTTATATTAGTCGCACCTGACTTCAAAGCTTCTCTTACTTGCTCATTTGTAAGATTTGGATATTTAGATAGTAATAAAGCTGCTGTTCCAGTTACATGAGGGGCAGCCATGGAAGTTCCCTGTATAGAATTATATCTTCCATTGGGCCATGTGCTTATTATATTCACTCCAGGAGCTGCTATATCTACAGTACTACCATAATTAGAAAAACTAGCTCTTCTTAAATTAGAATCTAAAGCACCAACTGAAATAGTTTTAGAATAATTTCCTCCTGAATAATAATCAGCATTATCATTTGAATTTCCTGCAGCAAATACTATTACTGCTCCTTTAGAATGAGCATAGTCAATTGCTCTTTCTACAGTAGGATTAGAAGAGCTTCTCTGAGTTGGACCCCAACTATTATTTAAAACCCTTGCTCCATTATCAACTGCATACCGTATTGCATTTGCACAAACTGAATCATATGCATTTGGAAATATTTTTACTGCCATTATTTTAGCTTTAGGAGCTACTCCAACAACCCCTTGTCCATTGTTTCCAACAGAAGCTATTGTTCCAGCAACATGAGTTCCGTGACCAGGATTTCTTCCATCATCCATGGGATTATTATCATTGTCTGAAAAATCATAACCTATTCCACTCCAAATATTGTCTTTTAAATCTGGATGATTATAATCAACCCCAGAATCTACAACTGCAACTATTATATCTTCACCTTCTGTTATATCCCAGGCTTTTTCTGTTTCTGTTGCAGGCACTCCCCATAATTTTCTAGTATCTCGAGGATTAGTTGTAAAGTAATCATCATTGGTTGTTTTATTTAATTTATTTAAATTATCTTTTTGTACATATTCTATATTATCATTATTTTTAATCTCTTTTATTATTCCATCTAAATCAATTTCAGATGATAAATTTATTTTATATTCTCTGTATAAAGATTTTTCCAATGGATCTGATATTTCCTCATAAGCAACCTTTTCCAATGTCTTTTTTGGTAAAGCCCTTTTTTGAGGATTAGACTCCACATATCTTTTTATTATATCGTTAGTAGAATGAACTCTTTTAAATTCCATACCTCCACTACGTTTAATATTATTATTTGATATATAGTTATTAATTATTTCCTTTAATTCTTCTAGACTTTCATCTTGAGTTTTGTTTGTTTTAAATTCTGGTTTTAACCCCACTACAATTCCACTTAAAGTTGTTACTTCTTCTGTTACCTTCCCCTCTTCAATATTTTCCTTTGGTGAATCTTCCTGATTTTCATTTAAACATCCAAACATAAAAACAGCTAATAAAATTACTAAAACTTTTTTCATTTTCTCCCCTTTCATTTCACTTTTATTATTTTAATCCATTAAACCGACACTAATATGATACCAATAAATAAAGTTTTTTTCAAGGATTTTTACATTGTTTTTACAATTTTTACAATATTTTTACAATTGCTCTTTATGCGAACATGAGCTTTATTAGTGAGTTATTATCCTACACTTTTTATCCTCCAAAATAGAAGAAGATTACTTGAAAACTTTTTAAAACTTTAGATATTTTGATTTCTAAGTAACTCTTTTTAATTATTATGTTTTCGAAAATTTACGGGAAATTTCTTTTTCTTACACTGTAGTGTAACGCGCAATAAATTTTTAAAGTAACTTTTTTAGGCATTAAAAAAAGAGCCGAAGATTTTAACTCCAAGCCCTTTTTTGAGTTGTCTAACTCTATAATAAAAAAATTGTAATAAAATGAGAAATACTTCCACCTAATACAAAAATATGCCATATAGCATGTCCATATTTCAAACTATTCCACAAATAAAATATTGTTCCAAGGGAATATAATAATCCTCCTAAAACTAATAAAAAAAATGGAACTGTATCAATTGAGATAAAAAGGGGTTTTATTGCAAAAATTATTATCCAACCCATCCCTATATACATAAGCGTTGATAACAGTTTAAACCTCTTTATAAAGATTGCTTTAAATATTATTCCCATGATTGCTAAAGTCCAAACAATTCCAAATATTATCCAACCCATCTTACCTCTCAAAACTGTTAAGGTAAATGGAGTATAAGTTCCTGCTATCAGTAAATATATAGAGGCATGATCTAAAATTTCAAAAAAATCTTTAGTTTTTCCTTTGGGAAAAGAGTGTAATAAAGTTGAAGAAGCATATAATAATATTAAGGTTATTCCATATATTATCACTCCAGTTAAATACCAACCATCCTTATTATTTATAGTCCCAAAAACTACCAAAACTATCAAAGCAGCTATTGCTAATAGAAGTCCTATTCCATGGGTTACAGCATTTAATATCTCTTCTTTTAAAGTCATCTCCCTTTTTTTACCTTTCATAAAATCCTCCTAAACATTCTAAAATTATAAATATTTAATTTATACTTTTATTATATTCTTAATTTGGAGGTTTGTCAATAATAATAATAATCTTAATATTAATCTCAATAATAACCGTAGATCGAAAATTTTCTTCGTATATTTCTAGATATAAAAAATCGAACCTTGGTTTCCCAAGATTCGATTTATATATTTTCTTAAAAATTTTTATTATTCTCCTACCCAAACAGATACAGATCCACCATTTGTTTTAAATTCTCCCCATCCATCAGAGTTTATAGTTACAGTATCACTTCTATTTCCTGTATAGTCATAGAATGTTTCTCCTGCATTTTGGTCACCTACATACATCCATTTTGATCCACTTCCACCATCACTCATAAGAACCGCTAATCCTTCATCTCTAGTAGAATCTCCTTCTCGTGTCCAACCAATTACATCCCAATGATCCATATAACTATGTTGTGTACCATAAGCAAATTCTTTTCTTGCTGTTACAAGTTTAGGTAAATTTTCAACAGGTGCTAAGTTTACATCATATCCTTTATCTGTATAACTAGCTCCATAATAATCAGCATAGAATACATTTGGATATCCTTCTTCTCTTA
>JBNJFI010000036.1:0-19239 GCA_051746725.1 Fusobacteriota bacterium | reverse complement strand
TAATATCATATTTTTAGGAGGAACCTATGGGAGATTTACACAAAACACCAAATGCAAATAGACTACACATTTCTCTTTTTGGAAAAAGAAATGTTGGAAAATCCACATTAATAAATGCTTTAACTAATCAAAATCTAGCAATAGTTTCTGATCATGCCGGAACAACTACTGATCCAGTCTACAAGGCCATGGAAATTGTTCCAATTGGTCCTGTGGTTTTAATCGATACCGCTGGAATAGATGATACTGGTAAATTAGGAGAATTAAGAATAAAAAAAAGTTTACAAGTTATAAATAAAACTGATATTGCTCTAATAGTTATCGATGAAGACGGGATTACGGAATTTGACAAAGATATCATTTCTCTTTTAGAAGATAAAAATACTGATTTTTTAATTGTGATTAATAAAAAAGACCAATTCACCCCAAAAAAAGAATTGATTTCTGAAATTAAAGAAAAAGAGTATAACTATATTAGTGTTAGTTCTATCAAAAAAGAAGGAATCACGGATCTAAAAGAGATGATCATTCAGCACAGTCCTAAGTATTTTGAACAACCATCTATTATAGGTGATCTTATTTCACCTGGAGATACTGTCGTTTTAGTTGTTCCCATCGATACAGGAATGCCCAAGGGAAGACTCATATTACCACAAGTGCAAACTATACGTGATATCTTAGATAATGATGCCATGAGCTATGTCACGAAAGATAAAGAACTACGATGGACTTTAAATAATTTAAAACAAAAGCCTAAATTAGTGGTTACAGATTCACAAGCTTTTTCTAAAGTTTCAGCAGATACACCTGAAGATATATTATTAACTTCATTTTCCATACTTTTTGCAAGGTATAAGGGGGATCTCATGAAACTGGTAAATGGAGCTAAGGCTCTTAGAAAATTAAAACCAGGAGACAATATACTTATCTCTGAATCTTGCACTCATCATCAACAGCCAGATGATATCGGGCGAGTTAAAATACCTAGATGGATTAGACAACATTTGGAGCCAGATGTAACATTTGATTTTTGTTCTGGACGAGATTATCCAGACAACTTAACTGATTATAAAGTTGTAATTCACTGTGCTGGATGCATGTTGAATCGTAAAGAGATGTTAAACAGAATAGAAGCAAGTGAAGAAGAAGGCGTTCCTATTATAAATTACGGAGTTACCATAGCCTATATCCACGGAATATTAGATCGAGCTTTAAAACCATTCCCTGAAGTCTATTATGAATGGACTAAATAAGAAAAAAGAGTATACCATGCGGTATACTCTTTTTTCTTATTTTCAAAATTTTTACGTTTATTCCCCTTTTTTGAGATCCTCTTTATCCAATAACCCTCTACTAACAAGTATATCTTTATAACTTTTCCCTGTCTTTTGACTTTCTTTTAGAACTTCTGTTAGAGTCTCATATCCAACTTTTTCTAATAAAAAACTGCTAACCGACCAACTTTTTTGCAAATACTCTCTACATCTTTTTTCATTAACTGTTATGCCTTTTATAACTTTTTTGGAAAACATCTCTATTCCATCTGTTAAAATTTCTAGGTTTTCCAGCATCAACTCTGCAATTAATGGATGCATAGGATTTAATTCGAATTCTCCACTTGCACTGGCTATAGTAATTGTACTATCATTACCAAAAATTTTATAGCATATTTGAATCATATATTCTGGTCCAACTGGATTAACTTTCCCAGGCATTATTGATGATCCCATCTGTATTTTAGGTAAATTAATCTCTCCTAATCCAGTATTGGGACCTGAGTCCATAAGCCTTAAATCATTTGAAATCTTTTTTAAATTAACAGCTAAAGATTTTAAAAGCCCCGATACTTCCACATATAAATCTAAATTTTGAGTATTATCAATTAAATTTTCAGCTCTAGCTAATCCAAACCCAGTTAATCTTTGAAGCTCTTGAAGAATTAGATATCGATACTTTAGTGGAGCCCCTACACCAGTCCCTATAGCTGTTCCTCCAATATTCACTTGTCTTATTCTCTCTTCTATTTTATATAATCTCCATCTATCCCTGGATATAGCATCTGCATAAGCACTGAATTCTTGCCCCAAAGTGATTGGAACTGCATCTTTTAATTGAGTTCTCCCCATCTTAAATACGTTTGAAAATTCATCTTCTTTCTTTTGCAATTCAGATTGAAGTTTCATAACCTGATCCACTAAATTATTTAATAGGCCGATAATCGATATTTTTACTGCTGTGGGATATACATCATTTGTTGATTGAGATAAATTTACATCTTCTATGGGATTAATCATATCATAATCCCCTTTTTTGCCCCCTAATTTTTCAATTGCAATATTAGCTATAACTTCATTTACATTCATATTTGTAGAAGTTCCAGCTCCTCCTTGCATACTAGATATCGGAAATTGATTTTTATAACCCCCTTCTAATATTTCGATACAAGCTTTCTCTATTACTTCTTTTTTCTCTTTATTTATTTTCTTTACCTCAAAATTAGCCCTAACTGCTGCTAACTTTATCTTTACTATAGATTTTATTAAATTCCAATTAACTCTCCTCTGGGAGTTTTTAAAATTTTCTAAGGCCCGCTTGGTATGTATTCCATAATATATATTATCTTCTAACTCTGCTTTTCCTAAACTATCTCTTTCTATTCTCATATCTACTCCTTATAATATTCCTCTCCTTAAACATTTCTTGCTTACCACTTCCTCTTACATGCTGTGTCGTAATACAGAAAATCGACATAATTATGTTTTTTTGCAGGGATACCCCTACATATTACTGGCAATTTTTAATTGTGACACAACCTGTTATCAGGGGAAGGTTAGGATGAGGGCTTTACAAAATATAAATCAGGCACTTATTATAATGCCTGATTTATATTTTTATTTTTTATTCTTTTTATTTTTTTTAATTCTTTTTTTATTATATCTTTTATTTCTTTTTTGTTCTCAATATTCTCACCTAAAACTATATAATCAGAATCCTCATATATCACAACAGACTCCATATATCGAGTCTTTCCTATAACAAAAACACTCTCGTTTCTCTTTCCAAACTTTTTTGCAAAATTGATTTTACTCTTCTCGCAATCTATAAATTGATTTATTTTATCCTTAATAATAGAGATCTCTTTTTCCATCCTTTACCCTCTCTAATTTTTCACTTAAAGTTTTTTTAGCTTCATCGCTTAATCTAGCAGTTTTTAATTCTTCATCTATTAATTCATACCCTATCTTTTTTGTCTCGTCAGATGAATAATCTTCTAAATATTCTGCCATTGTTAATATTGCGTTTGGCGTACAAAACTTATGTATAAATCCTGGTTTAGAAAACTCCATAAAGTGTTCTCCTGTCCTACCCAATCTATAACAAGCTGTACAAAAGGATGGAGTAAAACCATCCTGCATTAGTTCTTTTATTGTTTCATCTAACTCCCTTGTATCACCTATCTTAAATTGCTCTTTTTTGAGATCTTGCTCTTCTTTTGCTTTAGAATATCCTTTTAACTCTATTTTTGTACCTGCATCTATTTGAGATACACCTAATTCCATACATTCTTTTCTAAGTTTTGCATTTTCTCTAGCTGTCAGTATTAATCCTGTGTAAGGAACTGCCAATCTGAGTATTGCAATTATTCGCTTTAACTCATCATCTTTAACTACAAATTTTTCATCTCTAACAGCTCCATTAGCGGCATTTAATCTAGGAAAGGATATCGTATGTGGACCAACTCCAAATTCATCTTCTAGATGTATAACATGTTGCATAAGGCCCATAACTTCGTATTTCCAATCATATAACCCAAATAAAGCACCTATTCCAACATCATCTATTCCTGCTTCCATAGCTCTATCTAAACCAAATAATCTCCATTTAAATTTTGACTTTTCTCCACTAGGATGAACCCTGGCATATGTTTCAGGATGATAAGTCTCTTGAAATATTTGATATGTCCCAATCCCTGCATCTTTAACTTTCTTATAATCTTCTACATCCATTGGAGATGCATTTATATTAACACGTCTTATCTCGCCTTTACCTTTTTTGACTTCATAAACCTTCTTAACAGTATCTGCTATAAAATCAGCAGTATAATCTGGATGAGTTCCATAAACCATGATAAGTCTTTTATGCCCCTCATCTTCTAAAGCCGAAGCTTCCTCTTCTATTTCCTTCATAGTCAGAGTCTTTCTAACAGTATCTAGATTTTCAGCTTTAAATCCACAATAAGTACAATTATTCATGCACTTATTCCCAATATAAAGTGGAGCAAATAATACCACACGATGTCCATATACTCTTTCCTTTATATCTTTTGCTGTTTCAAATATTTTTTTTACCCTATTTTTACCTGGAGAATTCAAAAGTATTGCTACCTCTTCTAACTCCAACCTTGTCCCCTTTTTTGCTTTCTTAATTACAGCATCAAACTCCTCTTGGGCAGGCTTTTTCTTTTCATCTAATAATTTTTCCAAAAGTTCTGGTTTAATAAAACTCTCTTTTTTGATCTCATTTTTCCAAGTTTTCATCATATCTCTCCTCTTTAATTTTTTACTAAAGAAAAGAGTTAAAACATAGCCCAATTAAGCTCTAATTTTCACCTAAACCTCAGGATTCCCCTTAGTCTCAGTTCTATATTCTGTTTTAACCCCTTTTACTCAGATCTCTCCTCGTAATTAGTAGTTTTTTATTAATTTAAAATTTTAGCTGAAGGCATAGCTGTTTTTACGTGCGCTCCTTGAACATTACCTAACTTACCTGATAATGATCCTATATCATCATTTGTACCATCTATTATTAATACTATTACAGAAATACCTTTAACTTTATATGGCATTCCAAGCCTAGAAATGATAATATCACTAAACTCACCTATTATTTTTCTGATTTCATCTATTTTGTTCTTTTTATTTATAAATATAGAAAGCGTTGCTAATCTCTTTTCCATAACCCCTCCTAAATCTTAACCTCATTAATAAATAAGATCATAAATTTTTTCATAAAAAAGAACTTTATCAACATAATTTCTTGTTTCCTCTATTCTTTCCCAGCTTCCATCTTCAACTCTAGATATTCCCGCATTATAACCAGCCAATATTTTTTCTCTATCGCCATAAAAGTAATCATACAAAATTTTATAATATGCAATTCCTAGTTTAATATTAGTTTTATAATCCAAAAGATCTGCATTTCCAATTTCCACACCTTTTTCTTCAATTAACCATTTGCTTGTATTTGGCATTATTTGCATCATTCCAACGGCACCTTTATGGGATATTGCATCTTCTTGAAATTTACTTTCTACTTTAATAATAGCCAATATTATTGGTAACTCCACTTCCTTTTTCCTAGCTTCTTCGGCAATTACATTAATTTTATGTACTGGAAGAACATATGTGTAAATAGCATAACCTAAAGATCCAAAAAAAGTAAATATATATACAAATAAAAAAAACTTTTTCATGATTACTCCCTTCTAAAATTCAAAATTAACCTGCCTTAAAGCCTCATATAATATTATAGCTGCAGAATTTGACAAATTTAAAGATCTCCCAATAGGTATCATAGGAATCGTTATACAGTTTTCCTTATTATCTTCTAATATATTTTCTGGAATACCTTTAGATTCCTTACCAAAGATTATAAAATCATTATTTTTATATTTTATGTCTGAATATTTTTGATCAGTCTTAGTAGTAGCGTAATAAAAATTAGAATCTGGAAATTTCTCCCATAATTCTTCAATCGAATCATATAATTTTATATCTACATCTTGCCAATAATCTAAACCTGCTCGTCTAACACTCTTTTCATCTAAAGAAAAACCAAGAGGTTTTATTAGATGTAATGTCGTATTTGTCAAAAGACAAGTTCGACCAATATTTCCTGTATTATAAGGTATTTCCGGTTCTAATAAAACTATATTCACCTTTCAACCCTCCCCATAATCACTTCATAAGCCTTATCCACTTTATTTATGTCTTTTAATAAATTCTCTGTTTTACAATTTATTTTATCTATTAATTCGTCATATGTATATTCGATATTAAACTTTTCGAAGATATCTTTTCCAAGTTCACTTATTACCTCAGTATCAACTTTTTTAACTCCTAACTTCACTAACAAAAAAGCTGCTGCTCTACCTATAATTTTATCTTTTATATATAGATTCTCTCTTTTAATATTATCGTTTTCTTTCAAATAATTTTCTAAATCAATTAACGGATGCAACCATTTTTTCTCACTTATATATATTAATTCTCCTTTATAAAAAACATTCAAACTCTCTTCCACTAAATCCACCTCTTTATCCTCTGTTTTTATTTACTTCATTAATTTTTTATAATCTTCCAAAGAAATCTTGTTACCCTTAACCTTTTTTGTGTCTATATCTCTAAAACTTCCTGTTGATATTCCAGATAAACTATTTGTTAAAGTATTTATATGGGTTATAGCTATAGCCAAGCCATCAGCAGCATCATCAGGCTTTGGTAATTCTTTTAATTTCAAAATCTTTTTTACCATTAATTGTACCTGCTTTTTCTTTGCTCTACCATATCCAGTAATCCCCATCTTAATTTGTAACGGTGTATAACCTGTTATAGGCTTTTTTGCTTGTTCACATGTCAAAACTATAACACCTCTAGCTTGACCTACAGAAATAACAGTCTTTTTATTCTTAAAATAAAAAAGTTTCTCCACTGCTATATAATCTGGATCATATAGTTTAATTAATGTTTTTAATTCTTGGTGTATCTTATTTAGTCGTTTTGGCATCTCTATATCCTTCGAAGTATAGATACACCCATAATCTAACATCCTATACTTATTTTCATTATAATCTATTAAACCATATCCAACTCTTGCTGTTCCTGGATCTATTCCCAGTACTTTCATAATTTTATCCTTTTTGTTTTTAAACTAATTTTTAGAATAGAAATAATTCCATTCTAGCACTTTGATAAAGTTGACATCTATTCATACTTAATTTTACCATAAATAAGGGAAAATTTCTAGCAAAAAAGAAAATCAGTGTTAATATTAATTTTATAATCTTTTTTTAGATATCTTTTCTTAAAAAAAAAATAAAAAAATTTAAAGGAAATTTAAATTTGTCCAGTATAACATATATAGCAAGGAAATATATTAAAAAATAATTGACGATAATAAAATATAATATATGGAGGGGATTTTATGAGCAATATTTCTGAGTATTTAAAGAATATTAGCAATTATCCGTTACTGACTAAAGAAGAGGAAATCGAATTATCCAAAAGAAACCTGGATGGGGATACAGAAGCCCACAACAAATTAATTAATTCAAATTTGAGGTTAGTTGTTAGTATTGCAAAAAAGTACAACTCACACGGAGTTAGTTTTCTAGATCTAATCCAAGAGGGAAATATCGGATTAATGAAAGCTGTTAACAAATTTGACCCTACTAAAGATATCCGATTCAGTACCTATGCTACTTGGTGGATTAGACAGTCTATATTAAGATTTTTAACTAGCACAAAGGGAATTATGCGGTATCCTGCTTACGTACATGATAATATATCAAAGATAAAAAAATATTTACGTAAGGTCAAAAAAGAAAATTGTAAAAAGCCTTCCCCAGAAAAAATTTCTGAAGATTTAGATATGAGATTAAATCAAGTAAAAAAATCTCTAAAATTAATAAATTCTTCTGCAGTATCTTTGGAAGCTACATATGGAAATAATCTCAATTTACATAATATTATACCAGATGAAGAAATTTTAGAAGAGCAATTATTTGCTAAGCACAAAAATTCTGTTCTTGCTGATTTAGTTAATCGATTAGAGGATACAGAAAAAAAAGTCATTATAGAAAGATATGGACTTTTTGGAGCTCCTAAGCTGACTCTAGAGGAAATAGGAGGACAAGTTGGTTTAACCCGGGAGAGAATCAGACAGATACAAAATATGGCAATTACTAAGTTACAGAGAAAAATTCAAAGAAGGAAATTTTAATATCATTTATTATAAAAAGAGGAGATTGCCGTCTGGTAATCTCCTCTTTAAGTTTTTATTTTTTATTTTTTTTCTGTTTCATAACATGTTTTATGACTTCTGTAGCAGCTATAGCTCCATCTGAAGCCGCTGTAACCACTTGCATTAAAGGTTTAGCTCGGACGTCCCCTGCTGCATATACTCCATCAACTAAGGTTTGCATATTTTCCTTTGTTTCTATTCTTCCTTGTTCGTTTAAATTAGCAAAAGTAGAAAATAACTGAGTATTTGATTTTGTTCCAAGGTATAAAAAAACTGCAGCTACATCATAAGTAATATTGTCTCCAGAATCATTTATGACCTCTACTTTTTCTACAAAATCCCCTCCAGATATTTCTTTTAATTCATGGTTATATAAAATTTCTATATTATCTTTTTCTTTTAAAGAATTTATTAATTCACTATCTCCTATTAACTTTTCATCATTAACAAAAAAGTAAACTTTTTTAACATGTTTTGTTAAAAATAGAGCTTCTTCTAGTGCCTCTTCTCCATTTCCAAATACTGATACATCCATCCCTTTAAAAAATGCTCCATCGCATGTGGCACAATAAGATACACCTTTCCCTATAAATTCATCTTCACCTGGAAGCTTTTGCTCCTTGCTTTTAGAAAATCCTGTAGCAATTATAACAGACTCTGCCTTATATATATCAACGCTGGTCTTTACAACTTTAGGAGATTCCATAGTTTCTAATTCCAAAAAAGTTGCATCAACAAATTCTGCTCCATGTTGTTTGGCGTGATCTTTCATCCTATTATAAAGTTCTTTTCCAGAAGGATTATCTTTTGCCCCTGGATAATTTGCGATTTTATGAGCGCTTAAAAGAGCTCCTTGACCTTCTTTTTCTAAAACCAATACTGATAAATTAGCTCTAGATGTGTATAAAGCTGCTGATAATCCAGCTGGCCCTGCTCCTACTATAACTACATCATACACTTTATTTTCCATCATTTCACCCCTTTTAATTTTCTTTAATATCCTCTAAGTCTAAAGAGTTCAAAATATCCCGTACAGTGTCATCTATTATATTATAACAAACTTTTTTGCCTTTCTTTTCAGATGTTAATATTCCACTATTTCTCAAATGAGCTAAATGTTGACTAACACTAGACTGAGATACTCCTATTAATTCTTCTATTCCACTTACACAAACTTCTTTCTTCTTTTTTGCCAGCACCTCTAAAATTTTTAAACGTATTGGATTTCCCATCATTTTTAATACTAAAACAGCTCTATCTACTCTCATTATTTCCTCCTTGTATAATATCTTATAATATTATAATATATCTGCGAGGAAAAGTCAAATATTTATATGCAAAAAAGGGAGAAAAGATTTATAAATCTTTTCTCCCTTTTTGTATTATTTCATTATTTATTTTTTATTATTTATTTTTTCTCTCTTATCCTTTTAGAGCTAAACTCTTTTTTGGTTTTAAACTCTGCTACCAATTCATTTAACTCAGATGCACTAGTCGCTAAGTCATTTACTCCATCTACTATTTCTTCCATTCCTTCTAATCTATCTTGAGCTTCCTGAGAAATATGTTTAGCTATTTTGCTTGTTTGATTAGAAGCTGCCGAAATTTCCTCTATAACATTCATTGTTTCATTAGAACTTGCTGTTTGCTCTTCTGTAGATGCTGTTATTTCAGTTACTTTGTCAGTTGTTTCTGTTACTGCTTCAATTATTCTTTCCAAAGCATCTCCAGCTTTT
Organism: Fusobacteriota bacterium; assembly: GCA_051746725.1. GTDB lineage: Bacteria > Fusobacteriota > Fusobacteriia > Fusobacteriales > JBNJFI01 > JBNJFI01. The sequence continues at coordinate 9,481 of JBNJFI010000036.1, read as the reverse complement.
CTAACTATCTCTTCACCTTTTTGAACCTCTTCAATTCCTTTTTCCATACTACTATTTACGTTATTTGCTTCTTCTTGAATACCTATTATTATTTTTCGAATCTCTTCTGCTGCTTCTCCAGATTTACTAGCTAATTTCTTTACCTCATTTGCTACTACAGCAAAACCTTTTCCAGCTTCTCCAGCTCGAGCTGCTTCAATGGCTGCATTTAAGGCTAAAAGATTGGTTTGTTCAGCGATTCCAGTAATAACTGATACCACTTCATCAATTACTGAAGTTTTTTCATTTAATATATCTACTATTCCAGAAGTATCTAAAACTGTACTTTTTATACTCTTTATTGATTCAACAGTATCTTTAACATATTTTCCACCTTGTTTTGCAATTGTCACTGAATCTTGAGATCCTTGAGTTACTGATTCAGAATAATTTGCTATTTCAGATATTCCAGAATTTATATGAGTTATATGTTCTACTGCATCTTCAACCTTATCTAATTCGCTTCTAGATTTTTCATTTATTTCATTAGATACTTCCACAATTTTCCCCATGGAGTCTTTTGTACTTTCAGATGAAGCGGATATCTCAGTAGAAGATGAAGCTACAACATCACTTGCTCTAGATATTTCATTTACCAACATACTTAAATTATCTACCATGACATTTATATTTTCCCCTAACTCTCCAATTTCATCATTTCGATTTATATCAGTTTTAGTAGTCAAGTCTTTATTGGCAACTTTTTTGATTACAGATAAAACTTTTCCTATAGATTTTGTTATTTGAGTTGCAAATAAAGCAATTAAAATTATTCCAATTATAATTCCCACTACTGCTACTATTGTCAATCTTAAAACTATCTCTTTTATAACTGCTTGTTTCTGAGCTTTAACCTCTTGTACTCTATTCATAAGCTCATCTGTTTGAGCTCCAGTTCCTATCATACCTATTGTTTTACCTAAATAATTTTTTATTGGAGCATAGGTAAACCGATAATTTTCTACTACCTCTTCCATCTCTCCAGTTTCTCTATTTTCTTTTTTTCCTAAATTAAGTGTTTCATCAACGTATATTTCTGTTTCTCCAGATTTAATCTTTTCATAAATTTCCGGTTTGTTTTGTAATTCCATTGTTTTTCCATCGGTGTTATATATAGATCCTGTCATATATTTATCTTCATTATATATAATTGTTTCTGCATTTGTCATCTTTTTTAGCTCTCTTGCAAAATCTGTATCTAAAGGCAATGTAACTATTACTATTCCAGGTTGATTTGACTCATTTGAATTTTTATTAATTTGTCCATAAGCCTTAATTGCTAAACCATCTTCTGTTGAAATAACATCTGTCATTTCTAAACCACCTGCAGAATTTAATATTTGCTTAACTTTTTCAGAATTATTTTTTTCTCCAAAAGAAGATTTTAAGCCTCGAGTTTTAGCTCGGACTTTTCCTGTTCTATCTACTATTTCAATCTGTTGAGGAGCCCCTCTTCCTCCATATAATTTTGTCTTTAAATTATTAACTAATTTAATATAAGTTAATATACTTGCATTTTTGTTATATTTTAAATTTAATTTACCACTACCATCATCTTCAAAATAACTTTCTTTCAAATCTCCTTTAGATTTGGCGTACCCAAAATCCACATTTATAATTACATCATCAGTATTTCCTAATATTGATGCATCTCTTAAAAGAGTCTCTTTTTTATCTTCTAATATCTTTACTGATACTTCTGAATTTTTACTCAGTGTATTCTCCAAGGATTCTTTTGCACTATTTTCAACTTGCTTAGATATATTTTCAATTTTATCTTCAGCCACCTTCAAAGCAACCAATGTAACTATTGTAAGCAATGATAAAACTATCACTGTATTCATCATAACTAACTTTAACCTCAAATTAGGTTTAAAACTTATCTTCTTTTTCTTCTTAGTAAGCTTTTTCTTATTGATCTTTTTTTTCATATTAACCCCTCCCCAGTAAATATAAGTTAATTTATCTAATAATTTATATAAATTATATATTTATAACTCACATTGTTTATATAAAGTACACTTCATTATATACTTTTACAAAGTATTTGTCAATTTTTTATTAAATTTTAATCTTCTATTTGGCTATTACTGTACAGATCAATATATCATTTTAATAAAAATTAATATCCCTTATATAAATTATATTCTAAATCTTTTTACATGAATATTTAATACCAAAGATACCTTATTCAGGAGGAATAAACATCTTAATTGGTAAGTTCATTTTCATATATTTCATTTTCATCTTTTAATTTTTCTTCAGCTATTTTTTTCTTTTCTTCATAGATTTCATTTGCTAATCTTTTCCTTAACTCCTCTTGTTTTTTCATATTATCTTGATAACTCTTTATGTATTCCTCCAAATTTGGCATCCCTAATAATAAAGCTCTTGACATCAATTTTTTTTGATCACCAGAAGCTTTCCAATTAAATTCGTTTTCTTCTTCATAACTCTTTTTTGTGTATCCTTTTATTACTTGTTCAAATATTTTTTTCATCTGATTAAAATTTTTCTGAAATGCTATTTGAGATTTCTTGTTTACCATCTCTCCTATTCGATTTTTCTCCTTTACAAATAGCTTATATGCTAAATTCCCAACATATATTTTTTCTCTTTTATCTATTTCCAATATCTCCTTTGCATAATAATATGGCGGTATGTTTTCTCCTAATATTCCATGAACCTTTTCATACTTTTTAAAAAATTTAAGACTAGGAATATCCATTTTATCTTGAATATCATGTATTAATTTTTTATTCACTATCTTCCTCCTCTATTTTAATATAATCTCTCCATCTTTAAATCCTATTTTCTTACCTCCAGCTTCCATAGTCAAAGCACCATCTTTCATACTGATAACCTCTCCATTTTTAGCTGTTATCACCACTCCATCTTTATTCATATCGATTCTATTTCCAAGAGCTTCCTTGTACAAGCCATCTTTACTTATATTTATTTTATTATCTCCACTTGCTAATTCCACCGTTCCATCCTCTTGCATCTTTAGACTAGCAGTTGCATTTTTAATATCTATATACTCCTTTTTCATCCTCAATGAACATTCGTCGCCAAAAGTTCTAAAAGCTATCTCCTTATCCTTGTCATTTAAAAGTATCTCTTGTTCGGATTTAGTTAATAATCTTTTTTTCAATGGATCATTTTGAGTCTTTTGCTTTTCAGTTAAAGTATTTCTTATAGTTGCATATTTTTCATTATTACTTTTAATATAGACTTCTACTATATCCCCTTTTTCTGGAGAAAAATATGCTCCAGTATACGGTTTATCCAATGGTAATTTATATGATTTCCCTTTTTTGAACTCATTTTCTATATCGACAAACTCTACTTGTGCAGTATGATCCTTGTATACCTCTTTAACCTCTGCCCGAAGTCCTATTCCATGGATTTTGCTATACCTCTTTCTTTTCTCCATTTTAAGCCAATCATTTTTAGTTAGAGTTATATCTGAATACAGATTCCCCTTGGAAATGTATATCTCATTTCTCAAAACAATAAGGTCCTCTTTTTTGCTCCCCCTTACTCCTATATTATATTCCACAGGATATCCGATTCCATATATATTGTCTGATAAACTATGACAGTGTTTATATGTTTTATAATAATTCCGTTTTACCCCTTTTTCATCTGTTCTTCCAATAAAAGTTCTGGATATATTATTTAACGGCTTGCTCTCTAGATCATGGATCCCTACTTTTATATTTACAATATCTTCCAATGCCTTGGTATCATTTACTATTACAGGCTGATTAAGGTAAGAAGCTAGTCTCTTTATGAAATCCCATTCACTCTCTTCATATTGATATACCATTGGATACTCATCTGTTACTAGCTCCATTTCGTCCATTTCACTTGTACCAAAACTAATATCGAATTCTGGATTTTTTTCCATTACCTTTTCAAAAGCCTCTGTATATAGAGTTCCCATATTTTGGAACATTCTATTGCTGGCTCCCTTTTCAAGCTCCCAACTATATGATATTCCGTATATTTCTAGTCGCAGATCTTGTCCATAATAATCTTCATCTAAGTTATATTTATATATTCTCCCCTTAAACATAGGTATTTCATCTTCTCCATGTGATATAACGATAGATGGACTTTTTACTAAAAACATATTCTTATATTTCTGTTTATCTTCATGCCTAACTCTACCCTTGGCTACAAATCTTGAGTGTTTATTTATCTCCTTTGTTATTTTAAATTCATCTAGGTTTATAAATTCAAAATCCCCTATTCTAATCTTTTGTTCTGTATATTTTATTGGCACTTTTTTGTCAACATACGTCGATCTTTTTTCTTGTAATTTTATACCATAATCTCCATCTTTAAATCCATCTATTACTAACTCGTCTTCCTTATCTGGACCATAATAATATATTAATCTCTTTTTTCCACCACTTTCTTGTAACCGAAAATTCTCACCAAAGAATTTATCTGTTATCTGTTTTTCCAAACCATCTATCTCATCTACTTCAACATATTTCCCTGATAAGTTATTACCGTCTACTTCTAAATCTCTATTTGGATCTGTGTTTTGGCTTGCTATGTGTCTACCTATACCTCGGTTGGGCAAAAAAGAGTACTTATCTTCATTTAAATATTCATTATCCTTTTTACTATTTTTTCTACTTGGAGTTCCTGAGCCAAGTATTATATTTTTAGATGGTTCTTCTAAATTTATATTTAGCTCTTCCTCTTTATTATTTAACTTTATATTTCCTTCTTTATATTCAACTATATCTTCTTTAGAAGTTACACCTTCTTCTCCTAATATTAGAGAAATATTATCAGGTTTTATGCTCCATCGCCATAATCTTTCAACATCTCTATAATCCATATTATCTAAATTACTTATAGCAGTATTTGCATGAAAATATTTTTTGTCTTCTTCTGTTAATATATCTGGATTTTCAGTAAAATATCTGCTTTTTAAAATATCTTTTAAATCTATTCTTTTTTCTAATTTTATGCTGTGTCTTAATCTATCTTTTATAACTTCTAAAAATTCTCCGTTCATTCCTCTTTGGGAAAAATCAAATAGTTTTTCTATTATTTTTTCATCTTTTTTCTTTAAATCTAAAACTATATCCTTTATTAAACCTGCTAAATAACTGATACTTAACTTATTTGTCATATTCCCAATTTCAGGTGTATTTCCAAGTCTGTTTTTAGCATTCTTCCCATTTCCATCTTCTTTTCTTAATATAAATGGCATAAATAGATCTCTATTTTGATCTAGTACTCTATTTAATTCATCCTCTTCTAATCTATTAATCCAATCAATTAATTCATCATCAACTCCACCATTGAATTTCTTTAAATCTTTATCTACTAGATATGTAGATCCTATTTGCTTAGATATTCTTGCTGGTAGATTATCGAAAAATATATAGTTTATGATGTTTTTTTCATTCTTAGTATTATAATTATCTATAAATCTCATTTTTCTCTCTATTAATTCTGGATTAAAATTTTCTTCAACTAACTCCTCTGCTTCCTCTTTAGAAAGTTTTAATATCTTCTTTACAGCTTTTTTTAACTCTCTTTTTATAAAAGCCTTATCTATCTTCGTTCCAAAGCTTTTTCTATATTTTCCACTTATATTCCCCTCTTCTAATACTCCTAAAAAGATAAGCTCTTCCTTAATAAGCCTCATATCTATATTTTCATTTATATAGTTATCTAGATAATATTTCATCCCCATCTTATATCCTAGAAATTCATTCCCATTGAATTTTGTAAAATTTTTGATTCCTATTCCATTAAAACTAACAGTTTGAAGTTTTAACTCTATCCCTTGTAACACAGTAATATAACTAGTTAGTGCCCCACCTAAATAACTTCCATTCAAGCTATAATTTGTTTCTGGTTCAGCCTTTTTATTTAAATCCTTAAAAACATCCAGAGCTCGTTCAAATTCCTTAGTTACTAGCCCTGACATTGAGGCTAAATTAATAATTTCATTCCCATTTGATTTAACTTCTAAAGTAACTAGCTTATTGTTATCTATAACTTCTATTTTCTCTTGAAATATTTTTTTATCTAAATCTTCTTCCTTTATCTTGTCTATATCATTAACTGCTGTATCATAAGAATTTAACCCGAAAAAATCTTCAATTAATATCTTTTTTAGTCTGTTATTTATATTTTTCACTTTTTATCCCCCTTAAAAGCATCTAGTATCTTTCCGATACTTAAAAACTCAACATCTTTTTTCTGTTCAAATATATCTACAGGTATTTGAAATTCTCCTCCTAAAATCCAGTCCTCAGGATTATACCTATACTCCAAACTTGGCTCTCCTGTCATTCTTACTCCAATAGTTTTGAATTGAGGACGTTTTGCTACCTCATAATACCCCTTCAAGTTATCCGTTGTATCTCCTAATTTATCTTTTAATAGATTAAAATGATTATATCTATTAGAAAGAATTCTTTCTATAGTTACACTATTTAACTTCTCATCTAATATCTCAAAAAACTTTTTCTCTACCTCCTCAATTTCTAGAGTCTTAGATTTATCTAAGTCTAAGTCATAAGAATATGATTGAAGATTATCTTCTTTATATCTATGTTTCTTATATTTAGGCTCTAATTCATCTTTTATTTGATGATAATAATTATAGCCATAGCAAGTCTCAATATTTATAATACTTTTATAAACGCTCTTTATATACCCTTCTCTTATTTCCTTAGTGATATTTCCCATTTTATCTATAAAAGGTAAAAAATAGAATTCATTATATAATTTATCTTCCTTTATTCTTTCAGGTAATTTTTTATCTTCTTTTATTATCTCTTTTTCATGTGAATACACATAATTTATATCTACTTTTTCTTCTAAATAACTTCTCTGTAATCTATAAATCATCTTCATAATATTAACTATAAACTCTCCTTCACTTTTTTCATTAAGAATGTTTTTAGTTTCAATTTTTTTAAGATTTATTCCTGTCTTATATATTTTGGTGATTTCATATACTTGATCTTTTTTATCTAATTGACAAAAAAATGAATTTCCCTGTAACCACATAAAAGCTATATCTCTATTTTTTATTAAAAACTTAGAATATCCTTTTGACTCTAAATAAAATGCATCTTCTAATTTTACAGGTATAGTACCATTTTGTATTTCTATGTCTTGGACAGATTTTTTTATTATTTCATCAGTTAATATTCCTTTTATTCCTTGGTTTTCATCATTTCCAACAGTTATTGCTGAACCATTAGTAGTATCTATAGATTTAGATTTAGTTTCAGCTTTTTCAATATATCCCCAACTTTTATTTGATAATTTATTATAAAAACCACTAATTTCAATATCTTCAAAGAGTTCTTTTAATATGTTCAAACCTTCTAATCCCAAAATAGTAATTACAGGAACCCAAATAGTAGAACTTGTAACTATATATGGGACTAATCCCCAAATCTCTTCTGTCAATATATCTTTACAGGATTTTTTAACTATTTTAAATCCGCCATCATAATCCCTATCTAAGTCTTCTTTATCAAATGATAAGTAATCTTTTGCCGAAGTATTCTTAGTATAAAATATAGTAGCTTTGTCTTCACATAATAGAGAGCTTATAAAACTTAAATCGGCTCCATTATTTATACCTGTAAATCTTATTTTGCATCCTCTATTATCTCTACAAATCTTATCATAAACCAGCTGTAATAGATCTCTTTCCTTTGGAAGTCGTTTATTTCCATCAGACGTTCCACCGGTATACGCAATAACTATTTGATTACTTTTCTTATTTTTCAAAGCTACTACCCTAAAGCCTGTGTTTTTCATATCTAAACTTTTAGTTAAATGAATTTCAGGATACTCTTCTAGTTCCTTAAATCCATTTAAATCTTTCTCTGTTAAATTATCTATCTCATTTTGTTTCATCTTTAAAATTTTCTCAAATCCTTTACCAATCCACTTATTTGAGAAAGACTCTAATCCTTTTTGACCCTCTACTATATTTGCCAAATCACCTATACTTAGCCCATTTATATTTGCCTTTTTTAATATAGATTCATATAGCTTTTTTAATACTTCAGATCTGTTATTAACAGAAAGGACTTTCTTTAAATCCAAAATTTCATCACCGTGTTTAACCCCAATCATTGTAGGTAAAACTACTTTAGTACTAATTTTTATAAGTGTAGTTACTATTTTTATAGTCTCAGTTGCCTTTTTCATATCTTCTACTTCTTTTCTAGTAGGGTATCTTTTATTATTTTCTCTCTCTTCTTCCTTTTCTAGATTAACACTTATACCTGATCCATTTGTTGAACTCATAAATTTATCCTTGGAATTGGAAGCTTTTTTTAATTTTTCTGGTTGCTTTGAATATAGATAATCCAGATAGTCCGCTACTACCTTATAGTTATCTGCTCCGTAAATTACTTCCCAGTCATTCAAAAAAGAACCCTCTGTTGTCATTCTTTCATCTTTATCTTTACCAGTATACGAATGATCTAAATATTCCAGCCCTATACCTGCTGCTCTTCTCATCTTCTGAAAGCCCTTATCTCTGTCGCCTTTTCTTATTATCTCCTCATCGGTTAGATGGTCCATATATACATATTTCTCTTTTGTTTCTCCAGTTTCTGGATTGGTTTCCTCTCTTATAAAACTTTCTGGATCCAGTAGATCTTTTAACTTAGGACGTTTTTTAATTATATTTCCATTTTTATCTTTCAGTGGAATACCTTTTTCATCTCTAACCACTACTGGCTCTATATCTCCAAACTGCCACTCTAAATTTGTTAAATTACTAAATGTTAATAACTCTTTATGAGTTACTTTCGATTCCTTTTTCTTTACCATTTTATCATCTCCTTAATTAATATAAAAATATCTTTCATTTCCTGTTAATTCTATATACTCCATATCATTAAAACCATACCTTTTCTTCAAATATACTTTATCATTTTTTCTATAAATATCTGAATTATTTAGTTTTGCTTCTCCTAACGATGTAGTAAAGTCCATATAGTGTATATTGAAATATTTTATCCTCTTAGTTCCAAATACTGATAAATTACTTTTACTAATATTATACATACTTTCTATTATTTTAGAATCTGACATATCTCTTAATTCATTATCTAAATTACTTGACATCTCTTTCCTTAATTCCATTGGTGGCATATCTATATTTTTATCTCCTACTTTTATCATCACCTTTTCACTATCTTCGACCTTCCTACTATACTCATTATAACTTGGAGCCAAAACTCTTTCATCTATAAATATTACCCCCATCTCTAAATATTCAAACAGCTTCTCTTTTTTGAGATACTGTATAAACTCAAAGATATCTTCCCTTCTTTTCTCTTTTTCTTTATCATCATCTATTCTATCAAATATATATACATATAACTCTAACTCTATCCTTCTCTTTTTAGGCATATCCCTTATT
>JBNJFI010000035.1:17040-19724 GCA_051746725.1 Fusobacteriota bacterium | reverse complement strand
TTTTTGCCCCATATACTGAGTAATTATAATATTTCCATATAACATCTACATCTTCAAAACCTGTCTCATCCAACCATTTTAAATGAGACATGAGTTTAGCTGGTCTGTCCTCTTTTTTGTACTTTTTAAGCCATTTCCCCTCTATCTCATCTATAGAACAGCTTTTTTTCATATATTCTATCCATTTTTTCATATAGAGATCCTGTATATCTTGATTTGATCCTAAAACAACATCTGCATTATAAAAAACTCCTCCATTATTTAGAGTTTTGAATATTTTTTCATAAAACCTCTTCTTATCTTCATCAGTTATCAAATGATGCAAAGCTAGAGAAGATAATACAACATCATACTTTTTTGAAAATGCCATATCATAAAAATCACCTACTTGATAATTAACATCATTATATTTATCCAATTTTCCTCTTGTCATCTCTATCATATTTTCAGATATATCCACAGCTGATAATTTAGCATTTGGGAACTCTTCCTTTACTCTTTTTAATATTGTTCCTGTACCGCATCCAAGGTCTATTACCTCTATTGGTCTATCTTTTTCAAATGGTATTGCAGATACCAATGCCTCTATCATCTCATCATAATACGGTATCAACCTTTGAATTATCTCATCAAATTCCTTTGCCTCTTCTTGAAAGTGATCTTTAATCGCATCCATCTTCTTTTTCATTTTTCCCCCTTATATTTATTCTACTGGAACATATATATCAAACTCAAATTCATTATCATCTAAATTAAATCGATCATTTTTATAAACCTGTAAATCTCTACTTCCCTTTACCAATTCAAAATCAGAATTAGGCAAAAAATCTCTATAAATATATCCATAGGTCTCTGGTATTTTTGCTATGTTTCCCTTATGAGAAAATATAAGACATCTAGAAAATGGAAGTGTTATAAGTTCCATACCATCTGGAACACTATAATTTTCTCCTACCTTTACACAAGCAGTATGTATAAGTTTTTCTCCTGTTTCATCTTCGGGAATCCCCTGGCACATTCCATATTTATAATCAGAATTAATAACTCCCTCTATCTCATCAATTCTCTTATCAAATATATTTAAATGAAAATTTGCAATTGTTAACTTTTCTAAGTTTTCCTTTGTAGTTGTTCTAAGTTTTAATCCAACAAATTTCATCTCTTCTCTAACTACCACTTTAGGTTGGATTCCCAACTTTCTATTATTATTTTTCATTGCTAGTATATCAACCTTTTTTGTTAATGCTAATTTTGATTTTATATTCCTGTATCTTCCTGGAGTTATACCAAAATATTTTGAAAACGCCCTTGTAAACACTGCCTGTGAGTTAAAACAATTATCCACTGCTATCTCTAATATATTTTTATCTGTATTTTCCAGTTCCTGTGTTGCCCTTGCCAGACGCCTCTTTCTTATATAGGCCATAACTGTATCTCCAACCATAGAAGAAAACAGTCTGTGGAAATAGTATTTAGATAGATCTGCTTTTTTGGCCAATTCCTCCAGAGTTATCTCTCTTTGGAGATTATCCTCTATATAATCAACTGTATCCTGTATTCTCTTATAATATCCCATAATTCTCCCCCTAACTGATTCTATATTTAGTATAACATATTTTATATGATATGTTTTGATCTTTTTTGCTATTAGTTTTTAAAAATCTCAATATTCAAAAAAGTGCAACCTACTATCTTCTGTAGATTGTACTTTTAATATGCTTCACTTTATACCTTACTCCATTTCACCATTTTTCTAGTTTCCTGAGTCCCATCCTTCATCAACTTCAAACATCTATCTTGTCCCCTTTCTCTTTTCATTTCTTCTTTAAGAGTATTATCACAATAATTAATTTAAATTTTTTATTCCATCTGGTAGCTACTTTTAAATCAATTCTGATTTAAATTTTAGCCTTCCAACTTATTAATTACCTCTTTAACTAACTGAGCTGTTATTCCCCAAATAACTCTCCCGTCTACTTTATAAACATAAACATTATGTCTTCGCCCTCCCCATGGTTTACTATACTCAGGAAACCCTAAGTCTTCTGCTGGAAATAATATCTTTTTATTCCCATCTTTATCAAAATAGTGTGGATGTATCTCCAGTCTAACTTCGTACTTCTCGGGAGGATTATTTTCAAAATATGAAACTGGGACTGTAAAAATTTCTGCCACCTCAGCTTTATTTATCTGTAAATCCTTTATACTATCTACCTTTAATACAATTAAAAAGCTATCTATAGTGGCCCCCATTGCTGCCACAACTGTATCTAAAGGTCCTAGGACCTCTATGTTTGATCTATCTAACCCCAACTCCTCCATTGTCTCTCTCACTGCAGTTTCTTCATAATTTTTATCATATTCTTCATATTTTCCGCCTGGAAAGCATATCTCACCTGCTTGTCTTATATTTTTAGCCCTTTTTTGAAAAAGAAAGTTATATTCATCATCTATTTTAATTAATGATATTGCCACTGCTGAATTAAAATAATGCTCCTCTTTTCCCATTACATCTGGGCATTCTGGTAAATTTTTTTTAACTTTTTCTAATTCTATTCCGTTCATCTTCCCCTCCTGTTTATTTATTATAACTCAGATACGTCATATTTTCAAGAATTCCACAAGATATTAATTTCACCTAGTCATAGTTGGCTAAAAAATATTTTTAGTTTTATCATATGAAA
>JBNJFI010000035.1:2671-16940 GCA_051746725.1 Fusobacteriota bacterium | reverse complement strand
TTATAACTCAGATACGTCATATTTTCAAGAATTCCACAAGATATTAATTTCACCTAGTCATAGTTGGCTAAAAAATATTTTTAGTTTTATCATATGAAAATACTCTATTTGAGTAATTTTATAATTATCACCAAATAGAGTATTTTTCATTATGAAATATTATATATTAACTCAAGAATTTGTTTAATTCTTCTAATAGTCGATTTATTTTTATTGGTTTTATAATGTATCCATCACATCCTGCCAAAAGAATCTTTTCTTTATCTTCTAGCATAGCATAAGCAGTTTGTGCAATAATCGGTATTTTAGAATTTATTTTTTTTATTTTTATAGTTGCTTCTATGCCACCCATTATTGGCATCTTTATATCCATTAAAATTATGTCTATATCTTTATGGCGTTTAAATAACTCTACTGCCTCTTTTCCATTGGCTGCATGTATAGTTTTCATCCCTGATTCTATCAAATTTTCTTCTAATATCAGAAAGTTTATTTTATTATCCTCTGCAATTAAAACTTTTTTGCCTTTCAACTTTTCTGTATTATATTTTGGTATCTCTTTATATGCATTTGAATTTTTGATGGATATAGATACTGTAGAAGGAATCTTTACAAAAAAGGTAGTCCCCTTTCCTAATTCTGATTCAAACCAAATTTCCCCTTCTAATATTTTTACCAACTCTTTGACAATTGAAAGACCTAGTCCAGTACCTTCAAAATCTCTTGTATAATCAAGATCTACTTGTCTAAATCTTTGAAATATTTTATCTTGATACCCATCTGGAATTCCAACACCTGTATCTTTTATAAAAAACGTCACAAACTTACTATCAAAATCATAACCTATAGTTACTTCACCTTTTAAAGTGAATTTTACAGCATTTCCCATTAAATTATTAAGAATGTTTCCTATCTTTTGCTTATCATTTTTTATCATCAGATTATTTAATGGTACTTCTTTTTTAATATTAATATTAGATACCTGAGATTTATAAACCCCATATATTTCATCTATCATTTCATTTAATGAAAAGTTTTCTTTTTCTATTTTTACTTCTTCAGATTCTATTTTAGCTATACTTAAAACATCATTAATAGTTTCTTCTAATCTATCTGCACTTTTTTGCAACAAAGACAAATAATGTCTATGACTTCTATTTTTTATTTCATCAAGTAAAATCTGACTTATTCCCTGGATACCATTTAATGGAGTCCTTATTTCATGACTTACATTTGCCAAAAAAGCTGATTTCAACCTATCGCTTTCTTCTGCTTTTTCCTTTGCGAAAATAAGTTCATCTTCTAATTTTCTTTGAGCGGTAATATCTCTAGAAACCTTTACATAACTAGTTTTTACACCATTTTTATTAAAAACAGGAGCTATTGTAACATCTTCAAGATATTCTTCTCCCCCTTTTTTGATACTAACTATTTCACCCTTCCACACTTTATTAGCTTCTAATGTATCCCAGATTTTTCTTGAAAAATCCTCAGGGTATTTATCATCATCTTTTATAGTAATCTTTCCCAGTAACTCTTCTCTTGAATATTCAGATAACTGAGAATATCTAGGATTTATATATATAAATTTTCCATCTAAATTTAATAATGCAACTGGAATTGGCGACTGATCAATGGCTTCATATAATCTTAATATTTCTTCCTCGTAATCTTTTCTAGAAGTAATATTTAGTATTGTACCTAAAAGACTAACAGGATTTCCTTCTTTATCTTTAACTAATTCAGCTTGAGTATGTAAGTATAGATGCTCTTTTTTGGCATTAATAACTCTAATATCCATATCAAAATCTATTTTCCCTTTAACTGCCAATTTTAAATTTTCTCTAGCTTCTTTCTCATCATCAATATGAATATATTTTAATATTTCATCTTTATCATAGTTTTTTTTCTTTTGGGAAAGGCCTAAGATCTTCACAGCCTCATTAGAAAGTTCCACCTTTTTTGTCTTAATATTCCAGTTAGCAAACCCCATATTAGCAACTTGTTGAGCTTTTTCTAATTTATTAAGATATTCTTTTGCTTTAGTTTGAGTTTCTCTCATTTCGGTTATATCTGTTACCATTGCAAAAAATCCATTTAAGTTTTTAGATTCATCATGTAAGGGAGTCGCATTAAAAAGGCATTTTACTGATCCTTTTTTTATATTTTTTAATTCTAATTCATATACAGAACTCTTAGCATTACATCTTATATCCATTTCACATTCAAGTATAGTTTTATTCTCTGAATCAACAAAATCCCATATCTTTTTCCCAATAAGTTCTTCTTTAGGTAAACCCAATATATCACACATTTTATTATTCACATCTTTTGTTTTATATTCACTATTTATTGACCAAAACCCTTCATTTGCAGTATCTAATATTCTTTTCAAATAATTTTCGCTTTCTTCTAATTTTTCTTTAGTTTCCTTTTGCTCTGTTACTTCTTCTTGTATTCCAAAATGACCTGTTATTCTTCCTTTATTATCATAAAGACATATATAATCTCCCTTTATAAAAACAGAAGTTCCATCTCGTCTTTTTTCTTCTGTTTCAATATGTAAATATCCTTTATCAAAAAAGGTTTTCCATCTTTTTTTACCATAATTAATATTATTTTCAAAACTATCTCTAGGGGTACTACCTAGCATCTCTTCTTCTGTAGAGTGATATTGTTTTAGCATGGCTTTATTTACTTTTGTCATCCTTTGGTGATCAAAAACATATTCTAAAATCTTATTAATCTCATTTTCAGTCTTATATTTTTTCCAATCGATTGGTTTATCTAGCATCATGAAAAAAAATCCAATATGAGAATTTTGGAAAAATTTCTCCAAAATATTTTCCTGTTTAATTATTTCTTCATGATTCTTCCTTAGTTCTTCTTCTCTTTCTATTGAAAATAAAGCAAAAGATATATCTTGCCGTAGTTCATTAAAAATTTTCATTTCTTCTCTTGAATTTGATATTGTTTCATTTGTTATTAAGAAAATAACTCCAAATTTTTTATCTTCATATCTTAAAGAACTTCCCCATAATTCTTTATTTGTTCCTTTTTCATAAAATATAGTTTTTTCTAATATTTTATCATCTAATCGCATATGTAAAATGTTATTATTAAAACTTTGATTATATAGTTTATTATAATCATTTATATTTTTCTCGATTCCTTTATATTTATTTGGATTCGATGAAAAAATTTTACATTTATTCTCTTCATCAATATAAATTAAGCTTTCTATATATCCTCTAGAATCGATAAGTATTTGACAAATTTCCTCTAATAATTTATCTTTATTTTTCTCACGAATAATAAGTTTATTTACATTCCAAACCCCCATCAATCTTCTATGAATATTTGTTTTTCCTTTTAAATATTTGTTTTCTAGCCTTTTGTATGAAACAATTGCATAATTCTTATTTTCATCTAAAATCTGTACTGATAATTCTACTTTTATATTATTATTATTAAAGTCTCGTATAATAGTATCATAAATCTTAGGTTTTTTATGTTTATGATTTTTTAAATCATCAATTGAAAGATCAATTATATTTGATACTTTTTCTCCAATTAATCTATCAAGTGGAAAAGACAAATCTAAAATAACTTTTTCATTCACTTCTATAATATCCAAATTTCTTATATCGATAATAAAAGCCGGATCAAGAAAATATTTAATTATTTTTTTCATCTTTTTTACACCCCTTAATGTTCTAAATATAAACAACTACTATTATTATACTATAATTAGTCTTAATTTGCAACTATAACATCTACAAATAAGATAAGCTTTGTCTATAATTTTTTAAAATATCAGATTGTATAAGAAAACAGAGGATGAAAATCCTCTGCTTTAATTATTTTTTAAATATTTTATTATTATCTCTTCATATCGACTCATTTTTTTATCATTCTGTTTTCTTTTTAATTGATTTAAGGCATTTTGAAATTTCGATACAATTTCATCACTAATATTTTTGTTAAAAGCATAATACAATTCCTCTGATTTCTCACTTATAGAAAATACAACTTCATAGTCCTCAAGCTTTATATTGCTTTCGCTCATAAGCCAATTTAAAGTTATTTTATTATAAGCTATTAAGTCAATTCTATCTATTCTAATTTTTCGGATATTGAAAATAGGATCTGGAACAGTTTCTATTTTTCTTTCATTTACACCATTGCTTAAAAGTATTTCGACTGCTGCATCATTTGTAACTCCGCCTACGATATAATTATTTATATCTTCATATGAGTTGATTTCAATTTGTTTTTCTTTTTTGGCTAACAGTACATTCTCCGTATCAATAATTGGTCCAACCCATTTAAAATGGTTTTCTCTTTTATTAGTTCTAGTTGTAGAAAATAAAACTGCATTAGGGCTATTTTTAATAATATGATATCCTCTAGCCCACGGTAAAACATCTATATCGTCTTGGCTAATATCTGCATCTAATATATGCAACATTTCTCCCATAAGATCAGAAGAAATACCGATTGCTTTTCCATTTTCTTCAAAATTATAAGGTGGATAATTTTCCGTCATTATCCTAAGATCAGAAATATGATCAGAAAAAGATATATTAATTAAGATGAAAAATAATATAATAACATTTTTCTTCATTTCTTCCTCCTTTTTTGATTATCAGAAAGTATTTTTTATTTTTATTTCTTATTTCTTAATTTTTGTTTTCCTTTAATTAAGTTTAACTTATTTATTAATAAAAATCAAATTTATTTATTAAATTTCAAAATAAAAAATTACTCCATTTTCTGTGTTTTCAACTCCGGTAGTCCCCCCATGTTTTTTTATAATACTTTTTACTATAGCAAGACCTAAACCTGTTCCTTCTCCTTTTCTTTTTCGTGATTTGTCTATTTTATAAAATGGAATCCAAATATCTTCAAAAATTTCTTTTTTTATATGACTGCCAGTGTTATACACTTCAACTCTAATCTGATTTCCTTGATATACAACTTTTTTGCTAATTAATATTCTTATTATACCATTTTCATTTACATTTTTAACAGCATTTGAAATATAATTTTTTATAACTTCTTCTATTTTATTTTTATCTGCCATTATATTAATACTTTTTTGTTTATTCCCCTTTTTTGTAAAACCTTCTGTTATTATTTCAAATTTTATTTTATTTTTATTTAAAAATTTATATTTTTCAATTATCTTTTTTGTTATCCCATATATGTCAAAATTATCTTTTTTGAATTTAATACTGTCACTTTCTAACTTAGATAATTCTAATAACTCCTCAACTAATCTAGACATGTTTTTAGTTTCATCTAATATAGTTTCTGCATAGAAGTTCTTACTATCTTCATCTTCAATTATATTATCTTGTAATCCTTCAGCATATCCTCCAATTATTGCTATTGGAGTTTTTAACTCATGAGATATGTTTGAAATGAATTCTTTCCTTTTTTGAGCTAACCTATCTTTTAATTTTATATCTTTTTTTAACTTCTTGTTAGCTTGATTCAATTCATCTATTTTATTTTTTAGTTCCATGGACAATGTATTTATATTATTTCCCAATTCTTCTATTTCATCTCCAGATTTTATATTACTTCTAGTTGTAAAATCAAATTTTGAAATTTTCTTTGTTATATCATTTAGATTCAAAATTGGATGAGTTATTTTTTTAGATGTCAGACTTATTATGATTATACCTATTATTAATGATATAATTAAAGAATATGTAAAAAATCTTTTTGAAAATTCTGCTGCTTTTTGAATGGGAAAAATTGCTCGAGATATAACCAAATACCTATTTTCTTTAAGTCGAGTTATTAAAATCATAAACTCATTATTAGCTAAAAAATGATTATCGATTTTTATTATTTCTTTGCCTTCTTCCAGTTTTTTTAGATCTTTTTTTGTTAATTTTCTAAAAAAACCATATTCTAAAGATTTTCGCCTGTCTCTCATTTTTGAAAAACCTTTCATCATATCTTTTTGCTTTTCAAATTCAGGAACTCCATATCTTTCTATTGGTTCAATATCAAGTTTTTCTCCATTTTTGTTTATCTTTATTACATCTATTTTCACATTTTCTTTATATAATATTTCTTCAATATTCACATCTGAATTATTAATGTATCCTGTTTTAAGATTTACTGCTAATTTTTTTAATCCTTTTTTATTATTGTAAATTGAAAATTTACCTAAAAATAAACTACTAAATAAAGAGGAAACCCCTAAAGTTAGTAGCATTATTAATATAAATACAAGTATTAATTTTTTTCTTATGGATAATTTTATCCCCATTTTATTCCACCTCAAATCTATATCCAATTCCTCTTACAGTTTTTATGTAATCAAAACCTAATTTTTTTCTTAATCTTTTTATATGAGTATCTACCGTTCTGAAGTCTCCGAAATAATTATACCCCCAAACCTTATTTAAAATTGTATCTCTATCTAAAGATATTCCTTCATTTTGGGTTAGAACTTTTAGCAATTTATATTCCTTGGGACTTAGATCAATCAATTCATCCTTTGAGAAAACTTTATCGGCTTTCATGTCTATTTTTAAATCACCGTATTTTAAAATCTTATCATCTATACCAGCTCTTTTTAGCAAAGCTTTTAATCTAGCTACTAACACTTTAGGACTAAATGGTTTAGTCACGTATTCATCTGTACCTAACTTAAATCCCTTTAACTTATCTTCTTCTTCTCCCTTAGCTGTTAACATTAAAATAGGTACATCACTTAAACTTCTTATTTCTGTAGCAACTTCCCAACCACTCTTTTTTGGCATCATAATATCTAATATAATTACATCAATATTGTTATCAAAGAATATATCCAATGCCTCCTGCCCATCCTCGGCTTGAAATATATTGTAGTTTTCCCGCTTTAAGTAATCTCGCATAAGTATTCGTAATCGTTTTTCATCATCTGCTATTAAAACATTCATCTCCATCCCCCTATCACTTTTTTAAAAATTAACCTTATTCATAATATATATTAAAAAAGGAAGCGTCCCCATGGATAATACCGTTGTAATGAGCATTCCCTTTGAAGCTAAAACATAATCTCCACTGTACTTTTTTGATAAAACTACACTATTAACAGCACAAGGCATTGCAGATATTAATACCATTACCCATTTTATTTTGCTGGAAATATCTAAAAAATATAATATTGTTATCAATGTAATCGGTATAAGCAAAAGTTTGAATATCGCTAATATAAGCAGTTTCCATTCCATCATCTTTTTAATATCTATCTCTGCAATTACAGCTCCTATTATGAGCATTGATATGGGAGTCGCTACGTTTCCTAGTAAATTGAGTGGTCTATTCAATATAAAAGGTAATTCAACAGAAAAAAGAAATAATAAAAATCCTGTTACTAAAGCAATCATACCTGGATTAAATAAATTTTTAAATTTAAACTCATTTTTTTCTGATACTAAACTGACTCCTATACTCCATAAAAAAATACCATGACTTAAATTATATACAGCAGCATAAAAAACACCTAATTTTCCAAAAACTGAATATATTACTGGATATCCCATATACCCCACATTTGCAAATGTTCCCAAAAAAGTATATATATTTTGTTTCTTATTTTCATTATATACTTTTTTTGAAATAAATTTATGGAAAGTATATACTGTAAAATAATATATTAAACCTATTAAAATTAAATATCCGCTATTTTTAAGCTTTTCCACTTCAAATTTTCTATTCATGGATATTATAATCAAAGCTGGTAAAAAAACCGTAACTGTTAGATTACTCAAATCTTTTACTGTATCCTCTGAAATTATTTCATATTTCTTTATTATATACCCTATCCCTATTAAAACCATTAATGATAATACTTGAAATGTAATATCTCCCATTATATTCCTCCATATTTATATTTTATATTCATATTTTATCATATTTTTTAATGTTTTAATAGGAAAAATCCATATATTATATCTCATCGAAAAGGTAGGCATGATGCCACCTTTTCGATAATATATCTTTTATTTATCTTCTGTTTCGCATCCCCGAAGTTCCTGATCTTTTATCTCCTAATCCTCTTCTTGAACCCATTGGAAAATCTTCTCCTATAATTTCTTTTACTTCCTCTCGGTGTTTTAATCTTGACAGTTCTAATTTTATTTCAAGTTCTGCTTTTTCTTCCAGTAACTTTTCTACTTTAATCCAGTTAATCTCATCTTCGATCATTAATCTTTGAATTTCTAAATTATTACTCTTCAGGTCTAAAATCAATTCATCATTTGCATCCCTGATTTTTTTTCTTAACTCTTCTAATTCTTCTTGTTGTTTTTCAGTTAACTCCTCATACCTTTGATTAGGTCTTTGATCAAAATCTTCTCTTCTCATTGTTCCTCTTTGGCTAAAATTCTTATTCGATTGCCGCTGACCATCAAAATTTCCTCTTACTCCATGTGCAAAAACACCTACTGAAATTAACATTAACATTCCTACTAGTAACTTTTTCATTTTAATCATCTCCTTTTTTGATTTGTGTTTCTCTTACTTACAAAAACATTATACTCTCCTTATGTGACAACTATATGACAATATCAAAAAAGTTTAGTAAAATTAATTCAACCAAAAAAAGACCTATAAATATGGCTAATGCCAATTTATAGGTCTCTATATTATATATTTATAAAATTTTTATTTATCTTTTTTCACCTTTTTTGTAAGCTCCTTCAGAACCAAATACATCAGTTATTTTAGTTTTGTAATATTCTTTCATTTGTTCTCTTGCAGGTCCTAAATATTTTCTAGGATCAAATTGCCCTTTATCATCATTAAATACTTTTCTTACTCCTGCAGTAAATGCCAATCTACCATCAGTATCAACATTTATTTTAGCAACAGCTGATTTAGAAGCTAATTGCAATTGTTTATTAGGAATACCCATAGTATCGTCTAATTGTCCACCATTTTCGTTTATCATATCAACAAACTTTTTAGGAACAGCTGAAGAACCATGTAAAACTATTGGGAATCCAGGAACTTTAGTTTCTATTTCTTTTAATATATCTAATTTTAATTTAGGATCATCTCCAGGTTTAAATTTATGAGCACCATGAGAAGTTCCTATAGCTATTGCTAAAGAATCAACTCCAGATTTTTCAACAAATTCTTCTACTTCTTCTGGCTGAGTAAATATATGCTCTTCTGCAACTACGTCATCTTCAACACCAGCTAAAACACCTAATTCAGCTTCAACTGTTACATCTTTGCTATGAGCATAGTCTGCAACCTTTTTTGATTCAGCTATATTTTCTTCAAATGAGTGATGCGAAGCATCTATCATAACTGAAGAAAAACCATAATCAATACAATCTTTTGCTGTTTCAAAATCAGGACCATGATCTAAATGTAAAGCTATTGGAATATCAGAACCTTTAGCTTTTGCATAGTGAGTTGCTGCATTTGCCATAAAAGGAACTATTTCCTTTCCTATATAGTTTCTTGCACCACTTGAAACTTGTAAAATCAATGGCGAACCCATTTCAACACAAGCTTCTACAATAGCTTCCATTTGTTCCATGTTATTAAAGTTAAACGCTGGAACAGAATATCCGTTTTCATTTGCATGTTTGAACATTTCTTTAGTGTTAACTAATCCTAAATCTTTGTAATTAAATTTCATTATAACCTCCTGTTTTTTTCTAGACTTTATTATATATCTAGTTTCTTATATATACATTTTAGCAAATATAACAATTAAAATCAATCCTTTTTCACAATTTTTTATATACTTTTTTGTACAAAGAAATAAAAGTCTTTTTTGGGTCTAACTTGTTCTTAAATAAAACAAATACTTCTGGAACCAACTCGATAGTTATTTTTATTATTTTTGAATATCTTTTAAATCTTCCTTTTAATAATTTTTCAAAATCGATATTCATAGATATTATAGCTATGTTTATAATTTTAATAATTATTCCTATCCCTTTTTTGACTCCCATTTCTGTAATATAAATATAATCAAAAAAGTTAATTAAGATTTTCCCTTCTTGATTAAAATATAGTTGCATCAAAAAAGTCATCATCAAAAAAATATAAATTATCTTGAATCTTCTTAATTGCTTATAAAAAGAAATGCCTATTATTTTATTATATAAAACTGAAATTACTAAAATAGGTATTAATATTTTTAAATCATAAATTATTAAGTTAATTAAAAATAAAAAACTACTTAATAACATCAATTCCGCCCATATATGGCCTTAATACCTCAGGAACAATAACTGATCCATCTTTTTGCTGATAGTTTTCCAATATTGCAAGTAATGTTCTTCCCACTGCAAGCCCCGATCCATTTAATGTATGAGGATATTCACTACTTTGATCTTCTATTTTTCTATACTTAATTCTAGCTCTTCTAGATTGAAAGTTTTCTGTATTGCTACATGATGAAATCTCTCTATATTTATTTTGAAAAGGAACCCATACTTCGATATCATAAGTTTTTGATGCTGCAAACCCAAGATCTCCTGAACACAATGAAACTACTCTATAAGGTAATTTTAATTTTTTCAAAATTTCTTCTGCATCAGAAAGTAAATTTTCTAATTCTGTATATGATTTCTCCGGAGATACAATTTTAACTAATTCAACTTTATTAAACTGATGTTGTCTTATAATTCCCTTTGTATCTTTCCCATATGACCCAGCTTCTTTTCTGTAGCAAGGAGTATATGCAGTATAATTTAAAGGTAACTCTTCTTCATCTAATATTTCATCAGAATGTAAATTTACCAAAGGAACTTCACCAGTTGGTATTAAAAATCTATCATCTGTTGTTGTAAAGGCATCTTCTTCAAATTTTGGTAATTGTCCAGAGTTCAACATAGCTTCTCTTTTTACTAAACTCGGTGGTAGAATTTCAGTATATCCATTCTCCTGAGTATGAGTATCCAACATAAAGTTAATCAAAGCTCTTTCCAATCTTGCTCCAAGACCTTTGTATACAGTAAATCTACTTCCTCCAATTTTAGCTCCTCTTTCAAAATCTAATATATCTAAATCTTCACCAATATCCCAATGAGCTTTAGGTTCAAAATCAAACTCTGTAACTTTCCCTACTTTTTTGATCTCTACATTAGATTCTTCATCTTTTCCAATAACAACATCATCACTATAAATATTTGGAATATTAATTTGAAAATATCTCAGTTTTTCTTCAATTTCATTTAGTTTATTATCAAATTCCTTTATATCACTACTTACTTTTTGCATCTCTGATATTTTTTGAGAAGCATCCTCCCCATTTCTTTTTAAATTTCCTATTTCCTTAGATGTAACATTTTGAAGATGTCTTAAAGTTTCAACATTTTGCAATAGTTCTCTTCTCTCTTCATCTAATTGTTCAAATTCCTCCAGATTTAATTCTGTATTTCTATTTTTTAATACATCTTGTAAATATTCAATATTATTTCTCATATACTTTAAACTTAACATTAAACTCCTCCTATAATAAAAATTTTTTTAATTTTTAGATTCATCTTCTACTTTTGAATAATTTAATCTTGTTATTTCATAACCCTTTTCAGCTTCTAATATTTCAAAAAATCTTTTTGGTGAAATTGCCTCTAAGTACAGATATATTTTATTATCTATGTCTTCGGGATTTTCGACCTTTTGTATTCTAGATTTTATATCTCTTTTTTTAATTTTCCCTTTTTTTCGCTTTACATGTATTATTTCTTCTTGATCTAATAAATTTAAAAATTCTTTCTCTAATGACTTTTCAAAAAAGGTTATTTCATATTTCATGGAATTATAATCCTTATGAATCGAATTCTTATTAGTTATATCAAAAACATCCCTAACTTTAAATCCTTTTGGAGCAATTTCATTTAACTTATCCATGACCTCTTTATTTGATATCTCATCTTCTAAAAAAAAATCCATTGGTTCATTATATATTTCCATCCCCAATGATGGTGGATAACCAAACGATAATTTAGGTTTTGGATGATAACCCTGACTATGTTTTATATTTATATCTGCTATTTTAAATAATCTCATTATAAGTCTCATATTATCTAGGTGAGAAATATATTTTAACTCCTTACATTTATCGAATAATAATCGTTTTTTCATTATTTCTCCTTATTTCTAGTTTTTTACTATATTTTCTACAAGAATTTCTTCTTCGCCAGACCACGTAACTCTTAGGTTTATTTTAGCAAAATTTGAAGTTGTTTGCAACTTTTTTTCAAAGTCAGAAAACATTATATGATATCCATCTTCTATTGGTTTAGAAGCTACAAAATTAGCATTTGTTGTAAAATCATTTTTGATTACATTTATTAATTTAAATTTTTTTTTATTTAAATTAATATCAAAGCCAATTGAATCAAGATTATCTTCTTTT
Organism: Fusobacteriota bacterium; assembly: GCA_051746725.1. Lineage (GTDB taxonomy): Bacteria > Fusobacteriota > Fusobacteriia > Fusobacteriales > JBNJFI01 > JBNJFI01. The sequence continues at coordinate 4,546 of JBNJFI010000035.1, read as the reverse complement.
AAATGTAAGTCTAATTCTAAAATATCCCCTGCTTGATAATCTTTGTCAATATAGTCTATTTCAAAATTTTCATTAGATTCAACTTTAACTCTCATTTTTTTATCTTTTAGACAACCAATTCCAAATACGAAAATTAAAATAATTATTCCTATTCTTTTTAATTTCTTTTTTTCCATATTTTCTCCTTACCAGATATCTAAGTTCTCAAATTCAGTTTCGGCTTTATCTTTCAAAAATTGTAAGTCAATATTATCAATTATTCCATCGTCATTAAAATCGTATTCAACCTTTTTTGCACCATAATATTCATTTCTAAATTTAATTATATCGTGTATATCAAATACACCATCTTGATTTATGTCGCTTATTTTTATATCTAATTCACTAATAAATTTAAAAGTCATCATATTTGCACTTGAAGAAATCTGTGTGATTCTCACATCTGTTGGTATGTCATATCTTTGAGTTTCAGGATTCCATAAACAGCTATTTGGATTATTATTAGGATATGGAAGCAACTGAGAATTAGTATCGCTTCTAAAATAATCTCCAGATTCCCCATAATTATCTGAATTAATAAGATTTTCAAATCCATCTGCCTCTAATACTTTTACCCGAAGTGGAGTTTTGGAATTTACTGTATTTGATCTAATTGCATCTGACATGCTTTCTCCATTAAGATCCCCTTCGATTATGTGATATATTAAAAGTCCACTTCCTGGAAGATAACTATCAAATTCTTCCCAACCTTGTTTCTGTCTATTTTCAATTAAAAGATATTCTTTTCCCGTATCATCTAAATCTATTTTATAAATATAATTATAATCTTCTTCGCTTATGATATCTTGAATTTCTCTGATAGATAATTTTTGTCCATCATTTAGTATTGATAAGTTCCTAGGTTCAAGCCATCCAAGATATACCTTTTCCCAGGCACTTAAGTGAGAAGGAACTGTTCCGTCATTATTATTAGGTCCAGACCAAGAACCATAATCCATTAAACTATATTCTCCAATCTTAGACGCACCTGTAGTGGTACTATATAGATCTGGTAAACCCAAAGTATGTCCAAATTCATGGGCAAAAATTCCAATAGGTGATTCCATAGACTGTAAAGTATAATTTTCTATGGTAACACCTGTTTTAGTTTTGTATCCATTTAAGCTCCATTGATGAGAATAAATATCAGAACTATTTCCTGTTTCTTCTTCAGCTTTTCCTGAATGTACTACAATTATTCTTTCTACTATTCCATCCTCATTTGTAAAATCTGAAAAATTTATATCTCCTTCGGATAAATCAATAGCTTCTTTTATTAATTCTTTTATTTTCGGATCACCATCATTGCTACCATAATATTGCATATTTTTTTTACTCATAACCCAGTTTGAAATATCACCGTCAATCTTACTTAACTTTCCATTAGAAACTTCTTTATAATAATTAGTCAATGAATGAGTATTTTCTTCTGAAAAAAGTAAAGTATTAAAGTAATCCTGTGTCTTATATGACTGCCTTCCATCATCTTCAAATCTAATAAGCAAAACAGGAGCTTTAAGAGTTTGGATTTCAGTAGATCTTTTAATATTCTCAGTATATGTATACGTTCTTTTTATTTCACCACGTTGACTTTTATCTTTCACTTCATTTTTTAATAAGTCCGGATGAGGAGGTGCATAATTAATCTTTGAGTAAGTTATTAAATTCAATATTAAAAAACATAACATAATTATTTTTTTGATCTCCATCACCTACTTTACTTTTTATAATTCATATGGAAACATTCTGATTTTATCTACTGTATCGTCAGAACTAAAAGTCACATATTCAAAATCACTATTTATTTTCATTTTCTTTTTCCCTATTTTAATAATT
>JBNJFI010000035.1:0-2571 GCA_051746725.1 Fusobacteriota bacterium | reverse complement strand
GGAAACATTCTGATTTTATCTACTGTATCGTCAGAACTAAAAGTCACATATTCAAAATCACTATTTATTTTCATTTTCTTTTTCCCTATTTTAATAATTGTTCCCTCTTTAATATAATCTGAAACATGAATTTTTCCAAAAATATTTTTATTCATTATTTCATCTAAGGTTTCTAATCTATCCATTAACATTTGTACTGTTGTTTCTAGATTCAAAAGTTCTCTTCTGGTTCTCATAAATTCTTTCATTTGCTTTTTAGTTAGTTTACCAGTTTTATTTTTCTTTCGCAAATTTTCTATTATAGTTTCGAATCTCTCTTTTTTATTTAATTTTTCAGATATTTCTTTTTCAATATTTTTATAATCTTCTCTATATGAAGGATAAACACCCACGCTTATAATTGTTCGACTACTTAGTTTAGAACCAATTCTTTTAGTAATTATCTCATTTCCGGCAATAACTTCTCCTCCGGATATAGTTGCCTTTGTCCCTTTAACTATGACTTTTTCTTGGGCCCATAATATGCTGTTAATAACTGCTTGACTTACTAATATATTATCTCCAGACACAACTCTACTATTTTCTATATATTTTGTTTTGATTTCACCTTTTGCCTTGACCATCCTATCTTCTTTATAACTTTCATCTACTATTCCATGTCTAACTGATATATTTCCTCCGGCCTCTAGTTCTCCTCCTTCAACTACACCATCTATAATTATATCTCCTTTAGCTTTAACTTTAAATCCTTTTAATATATTTCCTTTTACATAGACCGTTCCAATAAAATCAATATTTCCAGTAGAATAATCTACATCTTGAGAAACGGTTTTCAAAGGAGTTACAATAACTTTTTTATCCATAAGAGATACATGCCCATCTATTTGAGATAATAATTTATGTTTATCTTTAGAAAGGTTAACTTTTTTGCCTTTTGAAAACTCAACTACTTTTCCAGGTTTAGCTTTTATGACCTTTCCATAAACATCTATACCATCTTCACCTTCAGTTGGGTCGATCTTTTCAGCTAAAACTTCATTTTGACAAACATTATTAATTAATCCCAATTCTTTAAAATTAACTTTCCCATCTTCTTCTTTTTCCGCATGAAAGTCATCTTCTGTTTCAAACAGGTACTCTATTCTACCATCTTTCCCATGTCTTGGTGGAGTTCCTTCTGCGATTATAAATTCTTGATCATAGTATCTATTTTTTACTATTTTTCTTATAAGATCTTTTTTTATATTAATCTTAACACCTTTATCCTGAAGTTTAGCTAAGATTTTATCATAAGTAATATGATTCCCATTTCTTGGAGAAATCACAGTTACTCTGGCTTTCATATTTTTATTTATAACTTCCACTTTAACTTTAGCATCAATATAGTATTCTGAATCATATTCTGCAATTTTTACACTCTTTTTTGATTTCAACTCATTCAAGCTATAAAACGATGGATCTTTAATATTTCTGTCTATTATTTCAAATTTTATTTTTTCTTTTTTTCCTTCATCATACTTAAAATTTTCATCAGTTACAATAAAAATTCCATCTTTACGTATATCTATTTCAAAATTTTTTGGATGTTTTTCCTTCTCCATTTTATCCTCAGATTTTAATTTATTATTTTTATTATTATCATTGCTTCCAACTTTATTTTCATCTTTATTTTTTGATTTTTTTGTCTTATTTTCATCTTTTTTTACTATTTTAGAATCAACCCATACTTTTAACTCCACTTGTTTTGTTTTTCCAAAAATATTAGCCTCTTCTGATATTTTTTCATAACGTATATTTTCTTTTGAAGTTTTCAGATGTTTAGATACTTTAGTTAATACAGAATCAACATCTTTACCTTTTACTAGATATTTTTTCATAAATTCCCCCATCTAAGCATATTATATTATTGTCAAAAAAGTATCCACAACCTTTGGATCATATAAACTTCCTTTATCTTCGATTAACTTTTCTATTGCGATCTCCTTAGGTAATTGCTCTCGATATGACCTATCAGATATCATTGCAACATAGGCATCTACAACCTTGATTACACGAGCTTCAAGAGGTATAGCATCTCCCAATCTATTATCAGGATATCCCTCTCCATTATAATTTTCATGATGCGATTTGACTATTACTGGAATTTCTTTTGGCATCCCCTGTATATTTGCAGCCATTTTGCTTCCAATTATAGGATGTTTTTCTACAACTTTTCGTTCATCTTCGTTTAGTTTTCCACGTTTCAATAAAATTGCTTCAGGAATTCTAATTTTAGAAAATTCTGTAAATGCTATTGCCAAATCTAAGTTATATAACATCTTTTTTGAAAATCTAAGCTCTTTTCCCAATTCAACTGATAACTCAGATATTCTTTGGTAATGTCCATTATCAAAAGGATCACGAGCGGAAATTTCATTTATAACTTTGGATTTTAACTGTTTATACATTCTTACTTTTTTATCTTTTTTCCATAATAAATATAATAACCCTAATATTCCAACCACCAAAACAATTGATTCTATTATCATTAATTCTCTAATCCACATAAGACCTCCTCTAATAATATTATAC
>JBNJFI010000034.1:0-20141 GCA_051746725.1 Fusobacteriota bacterium | reverse complement strand
ATTAGTAAATTATTATATAGAAGATAAAATAGAAGATGAAAAATCAAAAAAGGGGTTGACAAGTAGAAAATAATATTGTAAACTATTATTAGCCAGCAGGCAACTTGAGTGCTAATTATATCGAAACTATTATTATTCTAAAGAAAAGAGGGAGGAATTATAATGAATCAAGAAAAATTTACTGAAAAAAGTTTAGCAAGTATATCACAAGCTAAAGATTTTGCAGAAAAATATAAGCATTCTCAAATTGGGTTGGAACATCTGTTATTAGCTTTAGTTGGTCAACCAGAAGGATTAATCCCTAATATTTTGAATAAGATGGGGGTTAATGTAAATGAGATAATTCAAAAAACAGAAGAAGAGTTAGGCAAAAAAGCCAAGGTATCTGGACAAGAGACTGTATATTTGAGTAGAGAATTAGATAAAGTATTAAAAAAATCAGAAAAAGAGATGGAAAAATATAAAGATAGTTACGTTAGTGTAGAACATTTATTTTTGGCACTTTTAGATGAAATTAAATGGCTAAAAGATTTTGGAGTATATAAGAAAAATTTTAAAAATGTATTGGATTCAATACGAGGAAATCAAACGGTAAATAGTAAAAACCCGGAATCTACATATGATGTTTTGGATAAATATGGAATGGATTTAGTAGAATCAGCTAGAAAAGGAAATTTAGATCCTGTAATAGGTAGAGATGAGGAGATAAGAAGGGTAATTAGGATATTATCTAGAAGAACTAAGAATAATCCAATATTAATAGGGGAGCCGGGAACTGGTAAAACAGCAATAGTAGAAGGGTTAGCCCAGAGAATATTAAAAGGAGATGTACCTGAAACACTAAAAGATAGAACAGTTTTTGCTCTGGATATGGGATCTTTAATAGCAGGAGCTAAATTCAGAGGAGAGTTTGAAGAGAGATTAAAAGCAGTTTTAAAAGAAGTTAAAGACTCCCAAGGAAAAATACTTATGTTTATAGATGAAATTCATACTATAGTAGGAGCTGGAAAGACAGATGGAGCAATGGATGCTGGGAATATTTTAAAACCAATGTTAGCACGTGGAGAATTAAGGTGTCTAGGGGCTACCACTATAGATGAGTATAGAAAATATATAGAAAAAGACGCAGCACTTGAGAGAAGATTTCAACCTATATTTATAGATGAACCTTCCCAGGAAGATTCTATTTCTATATTAAGAGGATTAAAGGAGAAATTTGAAGTCCATCACGGAGTTAGAATATCTGACTTAGCAATTGTTTCGGCTGTAAAACTAAGCGATAGATATATATCAGATAGATTCTTACCTGATAAAGCTATAGATTTAATGGATGAAGCGGCAGCTAAGGTGAGAACAGAAATCGACAGTTTACCAGCTGAATTAGATGAAGTTACAAGACGTATAATGCAGCTCGAAATTGAAAAAGAGGCGCTTAAAAAAGAAAGTGATAAGGTTTCAAAAGATAGATTAAAAAAATTAGAAAAAGAGCTCTCTGAGTTAACAGATAAAAAGAAAAAATTGAGAAGTCAGTGGGATTTAGAAAAATCAGAAATTTCTAAGGTAAAAGAATTAAAAGAAAAGCTAGAAGAGGTTAATTTAAAAATATCTGAAGCTGAAAGGAATTATGATTTAGAAAAATTAGCAGAATTAAGATATGGGAAGAAAGCCGATCTTGAAGCGAAATTAAAAAAAGAAGAAGAAAAATTAGAAGAGGGAAAAACTTCATCTAAAAATAAATTATTAAAGGAAGAAATAACAGAAGAAGAGATATCTGAAATAGTTTCTAATTGGACAGGCATACCTGTTAGTAAATTAGTTGAAGGAGAAAAAGATAAAATATTACACCTAGAATCTGAGTTAAAAGAAGAAGTTATAGGTCAAGAAGAGGCAATTCAAAATGTATCCGATGCTATAATCAGAGCTAGGTCTGGATTAAAAGATCCAAAAAAACCTATAGGATCATTTATATTCTTAGGGCCTACTGGAGTTGGAAAGACTCATTTGGCAAAAAAGTTAGCATATAACTTATTTGATAGCGAAGATAATATAGTTCGAATTGATATGTCAGAGTATATGGATAAATTTAGTGTAACGAGATTAATAGGAGCTCCTCCAGGATATGTTGGTTATGATGAAGGGGGACAACTTACAGAGGCTATAAGACGAAAGCCATATTCAGTTATATTATTTGACGAAATAGAAAAAGCCAACCCAGAAGTATTTAATACTCTGTTACAGTTATTAGATGATGGACGTTTAACAGATGGAAAGGGAAAAGAAGTTGATTTTAAAAACACGATAATTATAATGACTTCTAATATAGGAAGTTCACACATAGTAGGGAAAAAAGAGATTACAGACGAGCTTAAGGCTGAAATAATGGCAGACATGAAAAAGACTTTCAAACCTGAATTTTTAAATAGAATAGATGCTGTCACTTTCTTTAACTCTTTAACAAAGGAAAATATAAAAGAGATAGTAAAATTACTAATAAAAGATATGAATGAATTATTAAAAGACAAAAGATTAAAATTAGAAGTAACTGAAAAAGCAGCAGCCAAGATAGCAGATGAAGGTTATGATTTTGAATATGGAGCAAGACCTCTTAAGAGATATATTCAAAGAGAAATCGAGAGCAGTCTAGGTAAGTTAATATTATCTGGTGAGATAACAGAAGACAGTACTATAGTTTTAGATATTAAGGATGGAGAGTTGGATTATAAGGCAAAAAAGAATGAGAAGAAAAATTCTGAGTAAAATACAAAATTTGAAGTTTTGAAATTAGCTAGTATATAATAAATTAAGGAGGAGATTATGAAAAAAGCATATTTAATAATTTTTACTATAACAATGTCTTTAATGAGTTTTGGTGATTTATGGGAGACCCAAGAGGAATTTGCAAAGGTTGCAGAAAAAGTAAAACCAGCAGTTGTAAATATAAGAACTACAAAAACGATAAAACAGCAATATTACGATCCATTTGAGGAGTTTTTTAATAACAGAAGAACTCCAAAAAGTTATGAAAGAGAAGCTACTTCTCTGGGATCAGGTTTTTTAATTTCAGAAGATGGTTATTTACTAACAAATGATCATGTTATTTCTGGAGCAGATAAAATAGAAGTTAAATTTTCTGATGGATCAGAATATGATGCATCTGTAGTTGGAACTGATTCAGATACAGATGTAGCCGTTTTAAAAATTGACAGTGATAAAAATGATTTTAAATATTTAAAATTTGGTGATTCAGATGAATTAAAGGTAGGACATTGGGGGATAGCCTTTGGGAATCCATATGGACTTACTAGTACGGTAACAGTTGGAATAATAAGTGCAAAGGGCAGAAGTGGAATGGGAATTGAAAACTATGAAAATTTTATTCAAACTGATGCCTCAATTAATCCAGGAAATAGTGGAGGACCGCTTGTTAACTTAAATGGAGAAGTAGTAGGGATGAATACTGCAATCTTATCTAAAAGCGGTGGAAATGTAGGTATTGGATTTGCGATTCCTATAAACATGATAAAAGTAATAAAGGATTCTCTTATAAAAACAGGAGAAGTAAAACGAGCTTGGCTTGGGGTTTCTGTACAACCTTTAACACGGAAGATGGCAGAAAAATTTGGATTGGAAAATAGAACTACAGGGGTTTTAGTTTCTAAAGTATTAGAAGATACTCCAGCAGAGAAATATGGTCTCAAAAAAGGTGATATAATATTAGAAATAGACGGAGAAAAAATAGATAATTTTTATAAATTAAGTGCTGTAATATCTACAAATTTACCTGGATCTAAAGTTAATATAAAAATATTAAGAGATGGTAAAGAAGAAAATGTAGAAGTTAGATTGGGCAAAAAAGATGATTTTGCTTCAGGGAATAAGATTTTAGGAATGGAGCTTGCAACCTTAGATGAAACTTTGAATGAAAAATTTGGTTATAGAAAAGATCTAGAGGGAGTTGCTATAACAGGTATAGATAATCAGTCTGAAGTTGCTCAAAAAGGTATACAACCTGGGGATATAATTTTTGAAGTAAATAATAGAAGAGTAAGGAATATAGAAGAATTTAGAGAGATATATAGTTCAATTGATTCAGGAGAAGATATATTATTATATATAATAGGACAAAACTCAAGCAGATACATTATTTTGGAAAAAGAATAATTTAAAGCCGCATGATAATTCAATTATCATGTGGCTTTTTTGGTATATAAGAAAAAGATAAAAAACTTGATATTGTATAAATAATAAGGTATATTTAAATATAGATAAGTTATAGATTGGAAAGATAAAAGAATTATATATAAATATTTCTTTTTAGGGAGGAATTAATATGGGGAAGAATTTTATATTTAAAAAGAAGAAAAAAATGAAAAGAAATCAAAAGTTCCAAAAAAGTTAGATAAATGGAAAGTTTTGATAGCTGACGATGAAGAACAGGTTCATAAAGTCACTAAGATGATTTTGAAAAATGTAGAATTCAACAATGCTGAATTAGAATTTATTGATACTTATTCAGAAAAAGAAACCAAAGAAGTTTTGAAAAAAACTCCTAATATTGCAGTAATATTTTTAGATGTTGTAATGGAAAACGATGATTCTGGACTAAAGGTTGTAAAATTTATTAGAGAAGAATTGAAAGATAGGAGTATACAAATAATATTGAGAACAGGTCAACCAGGGCAAGCTCCAGGAAAAGATGTTATTGATAATTATGAAATAAATGATTATAAAGAGAAAACGGAATTAACTGCTAATAAATTATATATGTCTTTAATCCAATCACTTCGATCTTATCGAGATATTTATCTCATTAATAAAAGTAAACATGGATTGGAAAAAATTATAAAAGCTTCTTCTACACTATTTTTAGAACCAAACTCAATGGAGAAATTTACAGATGAAGCTCTAGAACAATTAACTTCTCTTTTAAATGTAGAAGATAATTTTATATATCTAACTACTTCAGGATTTGCATTGGTAAAAGAAGAAGAGGGGTTTAGAATAATTGCCGCCACTTCTAAATATGCGGACCATATTAACGATTATTTAAAGCCAAATGTATCAAAGGAAACATATGAAAAAATAAAAAATGCTTACAATGAAAGAAATAGCTATATAAATAATGGAGAATTTATAGGGTATTTTAAATCAAGTCAAGGAACAGAAAATATATTATATACAAAAACTGATAATGATTTAACTGAAATTGATAAAAATTTATTGGAAGTTTTTTCAAAACAGTTAAGTTCTGCATTTGAAAACATTTCATTGAAACAGGAAATAATAGATACTCAAAAAGAGATAATATTAAAATTAGGTGAAGTGGTTGAAACTAGATCAAAAGATACTGCAAATCATGTTCGAAGAGTTGCCAAGTATTCTAAAATATTGGCTAAAAATTTAAATTTAGAGCAAAAAAAACAAGACTTATTGCAATCAGTAGCTCCTATGCATGATATAGGAAAGATTGGGATTCCAGATGCAATATTAAAAAAACCGAGAAGATTAACCAAAGTTGAGTTTGAAGTTATAAAAAAACATACTGTTATTGGTGAGAAAATTTTTAAATCCTCTAATCATGAGATATTAAAAGCAGCAGCAATCATCGCTAAACAACATCATGAAAAATGGGATGGAACTGGATATCCAGATGGTCTAAAAGGAAAGGGAATTCATATATTTGGAAGAATTGTTGCAGTGGCAGATGTCTTTGATGCTTTAACTCATAAAAGAGTTTATAAAGAAGCCTGGGATGTCAGCGATGCAATAGATCTAATCAAAAAAGAGAGTGGTTCACAGTTTGATCCAGAAGTGGTAAAGGCTTTTTTGGAAAATATTGATGAAATATTAAAAATAAAAGAAGAATATTCAGAAGATAAAGGGTAAATAAAAAATGATAAAATTAGGAGGTTATAATGAAAAAATATTTAATAAGTTTGATAATGATTATAAATGGATTTAGTCTATTGGGATCTGATTTAAATATTTATACAAGCTTGGCACCTAGTTTAGCTAAAAAATTATTTACAGAATTTGAAGAACAGTCAAATTTAGATGTAGAATGGAGAAGATATTCAACCAATGAGACTGTAGATATAATAAAAAATGAAAAAGAAAATCCGTGGGCCTCTATATGGGTAGGAGGAGTAGGTTTAGGTCATATTGAGCTTAAAAATAATAATTTATCTTTGAAATATAATCCCTTTTTTGCAAAAAATATACCTGCTCGATTTCAAGATGAAGAAGGATATTGGATTGGATTATATATTGGGCCTCTTGTAATTGGGACTAATAGAAATTTAGCTGATAAAAAAAATATCGAAATTCCCAATGGATGGAAAGATTTATTAAAAGATGAATTTAAAGATAATATAAGTGTGGCCAATCCTAATAAATCAGGAACTGCATATAATTTTATTACAACGATTTTAGATATTAATAAAGGTGATGAAGAAAAAACTTTTGAGTATTTAGAAAATATCGACAAAAATATATCTTATTATACAAGCTCAGGGAGTAAACCAGGAAAAGATTGTGCCAAAGGAAAGGTCATTACTTCTATTGGGTATCTTCATGATTATTTGAAAAGAATAGAAGAGGGAGGAAATATAGAAATTACTTTTCCAGAAGAGGGAACTGGTTATGAAATAGCTTCCATGTCAATTTTAAAAGGGGGAAAAAATACAGAGAATGCAAAAAAGTTATATAACTGGCTAATAACTAAAAAAGCTCAAAATCTAATGGTCAAAGAATTAAATGTAATATCACTATCTCAATTCATGAATCAAGATAATGGATCAAAATACACCTTTTCTAATATAGAAACAGTGAATCAAGATTTGAAATGGGATGTAGAAAATAAAGAGAGATTGTTGAAAATATGGAATGAAAAAATAGGAAAGCATAATTCTGAAAAGAGGGATTGATTATGAAGATATCTAATAAAATAAGATATGCATTTATAACATTATCAATGATAGGGATAGGAATAATAATGATTTCTAATTATTCTAGAATTCATATTGAAAAATCAAAACAAGGAGTGGAGACTGGAATAGAAAAAAGCAAGGATAATTTTGAAAAATATTCCAATGTTTTAAAATTAAATGAATTATATAATTCGATTTTATCAAATATATTAATTTTAGGATATATAGATAATATGGATAGATTTGAAGAAGTAAAACTAGAATATAAAAAGAATTTGAATGAAATACAAAACTTAGCAGTTGAATTTACATATGAGGATAATTTAGTAGGGCTGATTTTCGGTATTGATAGTAAAATTCAAAATGTATTTCGACTAAAACAGGAGGAATTGGATTTAAAGAAAGCCAGTTCTAATACATCTTATAAATTGAATATAGAAAAATTGCGATTGGAAGAAAGAGAATTAAAAGAAAAGATGAAACTAAATATAAACCAAAACAATTCATTTTATGAGAAAATTATTGAAAAGTATAAAGGTGATACCCCCAAAAAAGATATAGATCTTTTAAATAAAAATAATATGAATAATTTATCTATTCTGGGAATAGAAAAAATATGGGAGAGTAATTTAGAATATATTTTGGAAAATTTTCCTAATTATAGAAAGTTGAAATTATATAATCAACAAATATATATGGATCATATAAGATTTAGTGAATATAAAGATGTTGTTGAAAAGGAATTGGATCTAATAGAAAAGAATCTACCATTATTTTATTCGTTTACAAAAGTAGAAGATATAGATAGAAATTTATTGGATCAAACGATAGATGCATTTAAGAAAAAGTTAGAAAAGATAAATAATTTAAATAATGATATAACTGAAGTTCAAAATGAGATGTCAGAGTTGATAAATAAAATGGAAGAAAAGGAATTAGAGATAGGAACTTTTAGAAAAAATGCTCTTCAAATATTAAATAGTATTTTCAATCATGAAATAAAAAAAATAGAAAGTTTGATAGGAAAGACTTCTAATCAACAGAAAACCCAAATGATAAAAAATTTCAGTAATATAGAAATAAGATTAATTGAAAATGTAGAAACTCTAAAAAATGTTAATATAGGAATTTTTGGATTAGTATTATTTAATTTATTGATATTATATATAATATTTTACTTTGTAATGTCAAAATCTGTAATTAAACCTTTAAATTATCTAGAAAGTGAAATGAAAGATATAAAACACGATAATTTTGATAAAAAAATAGAGGTGATAGATGCAGATGATGAAATAGGAGATCTTACAAAAGCTATAAATATTATGTTGAGTCAAATGAGTAATTTATATAAACAGTTAGCTGGTCAGAAAAAGGCGTTAGAAAGACGTGTACAGGGAAGAACTGTAGAACTTGCTAAGGTTAATAAAGATTTAAATGAATCTCTAGAAAAATTAAAGAAAACTCAAAAAAAATTAATAGAAACAGAAAAAATGGCTTCTTTAGGAGGCTTGGTAGCTGGAGTTGCTCATGAAGTAAACACCCCAGTCGGTGTGGGGGTTAGTGCTGCCTCATATTTAAAAGACGAAACTAATAAAATAAAGAAAAAATACGATGATGAGGAGATGACACAGGATGATTTTGAGGAATACTTAAAAAATGCTTTGGATTCTTCTGAAATTATTTTGAAAAATCTAAATAAAGCATCAAATCAAATTAAAAATTTCAAAAAAGTGGCTATAGATCAGACAAGTGAAGTTAAAAGAGAATTTAAAATAAAAGACTACATAGAAGATGTTGTTTCAAGTTTATACCATGAGTTAAAACAAAAAAGTCATACTGTAGATGTGATAGGTGATGATGTGACACTTAATAGCTATCCAGGTGTCTTTTCACAAATTATTTCAAATCTAATAATGAATTCAATAATACATGGTTTTGAAAATAAAAAAGGTGGAAAGATAGAAATTAAAATAGAAGAGATTCGAAAGAAAAAAGGAAATAAGATAAAAATAATATATACAGATAATGGAAAAGGGATCGAAGAAGAAGATACAGATAAAATTTTTGAACCGTTCTTTACAACGAAAAGAGGAGAAGGTGGAAGTGGACTTGGAATGCATATATTATATAACCTAGTAAACCATAAGCTTGATGGAGAAGTTGAAGTTCTTAGCAAAAAAGGGGAAGGAGTTAAGTTCATAATATCTATTCCTGTTTGAAATTAATTTTTAAAAATAATATACTTGTACTTACCCTGGTTTTATAAGGTAGTTGTAAGACTATGTAAAGCTATGATCTTATCCAAATCATTAACAAATTTAATCTAATTTGACTGGTATAACGCAGGCGAAAGTTCTTCGCATTTACGCCTGTGAATTGCTTTAGAATGTTGTTAGTTTTACGTAAGGGCAAATGGCGTTGTCCAGGTGTGAGCAGTATATAAAAAGGAGGTAAGTCAAATGAAAAGAAATAAAAAAGTTGTATTTTATATAGTTTTGATTACTAGCCTTTTTAATTGTGGTTTTAGTAATAAAACTGGGAATATAAATGAATTAAGATTAATAACTGAAAATTACCCTCCCTTTAATTTTGAATATGAAGGAATGGCAAGGGGAATATCATCTGATATATTAGGAGAAATGTTAAAAAGGCTGGATACAAAATTGACTCAAAAAAATATAGAAATTTTACCATGGGCTCGAGGTTTTGAAATGGCAAAACACCAACCTAATACTTTATTATTTTCAACGACACGAAATAAGGATAGAGAGAAAAAATTTAAATGGGTTGGACCGATAGTTGAGGCAGGAAGAGTAGAAGGTCATAGGAAAAAAAGAAAACAATATAAAGATAAAGAATATAGAAGATTTGAAAAATTATAATATTGGAGTTGTAAGAGGAGATGTGGTTGAGGAGAGATTGGAAAATATGGGAGTTCCAGATATAAAAATTCAACCAGTGGCAACTTTAGAGCAAAATTTTAAAAAATTAGAATATGGACGGATAGATCTAATAGGTTATGGAGAAGTAGCAATGGAAATTCTAACTGATTTCGGGTATGATATAAATGAATATGAAAAAGTTTATACAATTGCAACAGATCCAAGCTATGTTTACTTTGCCTTAAATCTAAAGACAGATGATATTATAATAAATAAATTACAAAAAGCTTTTGATGAACTAAAAAAAGAAGGAGTGGTTGATAAGATAATTAATTCTTATATAGAAGAAAAGGCTTTAGATTAAAAAAAATTAGATTTTCAGGAATTATAATTTAAAATGCTTTTATTTTTAGAGAGTAAGACATTGCGTTTACTCTTTTTTAATATCTAGAAGACATAACTTAACTGGGTTTATATAATTATGAAATGGCTTTTTTACTTAATATTATTTTAAAAAATAAAAAGAAACAGTCTCTACAATCCATAATTAAACTAGTTAAAAGGTAGGTTATTTTAAAGAATTTAAAAAGAAAAGAAAATACATCGATAATCCAATATAAATAAGACGGTATAAAATATTATAAAAAAATACTTGACAAGTAAACTAAGGTATGGTATTATTAAATCATATTAAACAGATAGGGAAAAGGGGTGATTGGTTGAAATTCTCGACGAAATCAAGATATGGGTTAAGGGCGCTTTTTTATATTTCTTTTAAAAATGACAGAGTATCTTTAAAGGAAATATCCAAAGAAGAAAAAATTTCTAAAAAATATTTAGAGCAAATTTTCTCTTCCTTGAAAAAGTCAGGATTGGTAATATCAAAAAAGGGAGTTAATGGCGGATATTCATTATCAAAAGATCCCAAGGAAATTACTTTAAAAGAAATATTAGAATCTTTAGAAGGAAGCTTGGAAATTATCAAAAAAGAAGATAAGCAAAATCTAGATGGAATAGAACGTCATTTGGTTACAAATGTTTGGCAAGAGTTGGAAAAAAATATAGAAGATTTTCTAAGTAATATAACATTAGAAGATCTAAAAGAGAAATATTTAAATAAAAATATGTATTATATTTAAAAGGAGTTGAAAAAAATGATATACAAAAATATTTTAGAAAAAATAGGAAAAACACCGATGGTAGAAATAAATAAGATTAATGATTCTGAAGCAGTTATATATGGAAAATTAGAATCATTTAATCCAGGGGGAAGCGTCAAAGATAGAATAGCCAAAAACATGATAGAAGCAGCTGAAAAAGATGGCTCATTAAAGAAAGATTCTGTTATAATAGAACCTACAAGTGGAAATACAGGTATTGGGTTGGCTATGGTATCAGCAGTAAAAGGATATAAATTAATTTTAATTATGCCAGATACAATGAGTAAAGAGAGAAGGGCTATATTAAAAGCTTATGGTGCAGAATTAGTTTTGACACCTGGAACAGGTGGAATGAAAGCTACTATTGATAAAGCTCAGGAATTAGCAAAAGAATATGAAAATGCTTTTATACCTCAGCAATTTCAAAACCCTGCAAATCCAGATGTTCATAGAAAAACAACAGCACTTGAAATAATAGAAGATACAGATGGTGAAGTTGATATATTTATTGCAGGAATTGGAACAGGTGGAACCATAACAGGAGTAGGGCAAGAATTGAAAAAACGTATAGATGGAGTTGAAATAGTTGCTGTTGAACCAGAAGGATCTGCAGTTTTATCTGGAGAGAACCCTGGACCTCATAAGATACAAGGTATAGGAGCTGGTTTTGTTCCTGAAATTTTAGATACAAATGCTTATGATAGAATAGAAAAGATAGAAAATGATCAGTCTTTTGAAATGATGCGGCGATTAGCTAAAGAAGAAGGAGTTTTAGCTGGTATTTCTTCAGGAGCTGCAATGGCTGTAGCCTTGAGACTTGCTAAAAAACCTGAAAATAAAGGAAAAAAGATAGTGGTTTTATTGCCAGATACTGGGGAAAGATATTTATCAATGGATATATTTAAATAAGGAGTATTTATGGACGGGAAAAACATATGTAAAGAGTGCAATGGAAAATTAGTAAAAGAAAATGCTAATAATTATATATGCCAAGAATGTGGAAAAAAATATAAGAAAAATAGATATTGCGATGAATGCAATGAGAAATTAGAATTAATAGCCGGTTGTGGAGCAGTAAATTTCTTTTGTAATAAATGTAATAAGTTAAAGTCAAAAAAGGGTGGAATAATAAGATATGAATGATAATAAGTAATAAAATATAAAAAATCAAAAGTACCAAATGGAGGGTGAAAATGGAAAAAAAATTAGGGTTTGAAACACTACAACTTCACGCAGGACAAAAGCCAGATAAGGAAACTTTGTCAAGGGCAGTGCCAATATATCAAACAACATCTTATCTTTTTAAAGATACTGATCACGCAAAGAGATTGTTTGATTTAAAAGAACCGGGGAATATTTATACTAGAATAGGTAATCCTACAACAGAAGTTTTAGAAAAAAGGATGGCTGCTTTAGATGGAGGAGTAGGAGCATTGGCGGTTGCCTCAGGATCTTCTGCAATTACATATTCAATAATGAATATTGCAAAAGCAGGAGATGAGATAGTGGCTGCAAATACATTATATGGAGGAACATATAATCTTTTATCTAAGACTTTACCGAAATATGGTATAAATACCACATTTGTTAATGGAGATAACGTAGAAGAATTTGAAGAAGCAATAACTCCTAAAACTAAAGCATTATATATAGAAACTATTGGAAATCCCAAAATCAATGTAATAGACATAGAAAAAGTGGCTAATATAGCACATGATAATGGAATTCCATTAATTGTAGATAATACTTTTGCAACGCCATACTTATGTAAACCTATTGAATATGGTGCAGATATAGTAGTTTATTCTGCAACTAAATTTTTAGGAGGGCATGGAACAACTATAGGAGGAGTTATAGTAGATTCTGGAAACTTTGATTGGTCCAATGGTAAATTTGAAGACTTTACTATTCCAGATCCTAGTTATAATAATTTAAAATATGCTGACTTAGGAAAACCTGCATATATTTTAAAAGCTAGAGTACAACTTTTAAGAGATACAGGAGCTGCTATAAGTCCTTTTAATTCATTTCTTTTATTACAAGGAATTGAAACACTATCACTTAGAATGGATAGACATATTGAAAATGCAAAAAAGGTCGCTGAATTTCTAAACAATAACGATAAGATAGAGTGGGTTAATTATCCAGGTTTAGAAGGAAATCCTTATAACAAATTACAGGAAAAATATCTTCCTAAGGGAGCAGGTTCAATTTTTACCTTTGGAATTAAGGGCGGTTTAGAAGCTGGGAAGAAATTCATAGATAATTTAGAGCTCTTCTCTCATTTAGCCAATGTAGCTGATGCTAAATCATTAATTATACACCCAGCAAGTACAACACACGGTCAATTAAGTGAAAGTGAATTAGAAGAGTCAGGGATATCATCTAATTTAATTAGAATATCAGTAGGTTTAGAATCATTTGAAGATTTACTTGATGATATAAAACAATCATTAAATAAAATTAAATAACAATTAAATAAATTTAAGGTATAAAAGAGCAAGAATCCATCACCGGGTTCTTGCTCTCTTATTAATATCTAGATTATCTTTTTTGTTATATATTAAATAAAAAGAATAAGCCAAAAAAGAATTTTAATCTTTATTAGTTAGGATTGATTACAATAAGAAAATAAGTCGTTGATATCATTGAAAAATCAAGTGAGATGTGGTATAATTTATAGAGAAAATATATTGAGGTGAATAAATGAAAGAGAAGGCGAAAGTAATAACATATGGATGTCAGATGAATGTAAATGACAGTGGTAAAATTAGAAAAATTTTAGAAGATATGAATTATGAGATAACAGAAGATATCAAAAAAGCGAGTATTATTGTTTTAAATACTTGTACAATTAGAAAAAGTGCAGAAAATAGAGTTTATGGAAAATTAGGAGAAGCTAAGGCAGTAAAGGATAAAAATGAAGATGCTATTATTATAATTGCAGGTTGTTTAGCCCAAGAAGATCCTAAAAGAATTATAAGAAAAGCGCATTACGTTGATATTATAATGGGAAACCAAAATATACACAAATTACCAGAAAATATAGAAGTTATAAAGTCAAAACAACATAAAAAAAGAATAGTTTCAGTGGAAAATGAAAATGAACTTCCACCAAATCTAAGTGCAGACTTTGAATCAGATATAACTGCTGATGTTTCTATAACATATGGGTGTAACAATTTTTGCACTTACTGTATTGTACCTTATGTTAGAGGAAGAGAGAGAAGTGTTCCCAAAAAAGATATTATTAAAAGTGTTAAAAATTACTTAGATAGCGGTTATAAAGAAATAATGCTTTTGGGTCAAAATGTAAATTCTTATGGCAAGGATCTTAAAAATACTAATTTTGCAGATCTCTTAGAGAGTATAGCAAAAATAAAAGAGAAATTTAGAATAAG
This sequence comes from Fusobacteriota bacterium, assembly GCA_051746725.1. Classification (GTDB taxonomy): domain Bacteria; phylum Fusobacteriota; class Fusobacteriia; order Fusobacteriales; family JBNJFI01; genus JBNJFI01. The sequence goes on along the minus strand of JBNJFI010000034.1, from coordinate 5,769 downwards.
ATTTATATCTCCGCACCCTAGAGATTTTACAGATGATGTATTAAAGGTTATGGCAAAAGAGGAAAAAGTTTGTAATTATGTACATTTACCTTTGCAATCTGGATCTACTAATATTTTAAAAAAAATGAATAGGGGATATACCAAAGAGGAATATTTAAAGTTAGTAGATAAATTGAAAAATACCAATCCAGGAATAACTATAACCACAGATATAATTGTTGGTTTTCCAGGGGAAACAGTTGAAGACTTCAATGATACTCTAGATGTTGTAAAAAAAGTTGAGTATGATAATGCATATATGTTTATGTATTCAAAACGTGAAGGAACTCCAGCTGCTAAAATGGAAGAACAAGTTGATAAAAAAGAAAAAGAAAGAAGATTACAAAAATTACTTAAAATACAAAAAGATATAACAAATAAACAAAGTGAATCTTTTTTGAATAAAACAGTTGAGATATTAGTTGAAGGTGAAACTAGAAAAAATCCAGATAACTTTTTTGGAAGAACCCAAGGCAATAAGATAGTTATTATCAAAAAAGATGAAAAGTTAAAAGGTAAATTTGTTAAGGTTAAAATCACCAAATGGAATACTTGGACTTTGTATGGAGATATTATAGAAGGAAGCGAAAAATAAAATATTATAATAAATAGGAGTGATCATTTTGAAAAAGGGAATAAGAATGTATAATTTATATCCGAAATTAGTAGGAAGCATGGAAAATTGGATGGAACACTTTGATAGAATAAAAAATATGAATTTTAATTGGATTTATGTAAATCCATTCCATGCGCCAGGGTTTTCTGGTTCAGATTATGCTATAAAAGATTACTATTTATATCATCCATTATTTGTAAAAGGAGAGATGGATTTTTCAGATCTAGAAGGACAAAGAGAACAAGGAGATAAGTTGCTCAAAAAAGTATGCAAAACTGCAGAATCTAAAGGGATGAATATGGTTATGGATTTAGTAATTAACCATACGGCAATAGATTCTCCTTTAACTAAAGAACATCCAGAATGGTATATGAAAGATGAAAATGGAAATATAAAAAAACCAGGTGCCATGGATGGAAATGAATGGATAGAATGGGGAGACTTAGCTCAAATTGATAATGAAAATTCTCCTAAAAAAGAGGAATTATGGGATTATTGGTTAGATATGATTATGTATTATGCAGATTTAGGAGTTAGAGGATTTAGATGTGATGCAGCGTATCATGTACCAACTGAACTTTGGAAGTTTTTAACTTCAATGGTGAAAAGCAAATATCCAGATGTAATATTTATTGCAGAAACCTTGGGATGTCAACCAGCACAACTAATGGAAACAGCTGAAGCTGGATTTGATTATGTTATGAATAGTTTCAAATGGTGGGATCTTAAAGCAGATTATTTCTTAAAAGATTATAAAGATTGGGCAGGTCAATATCCATCTATGACTTTTCCTTCAAATCATGATACAAAGAGATATGCCGAAGAGGTGAATGGGAATTCTAAATTAGCAGTGGAAAAATACGCTACCTGTTCATATTTTTCATCAAGTATTGCTATGACTTATGGTTTTGAGTATGGATTTGAAAAACAGATCGATGTTGTAAAAACAAATCCAAATTGGGTAGAAGAAAAAAAGTATGATATTTCAGATGAAATATCCAAAATAAATGAGATAAAATCAAATTATAAAGTTTTACAAGAAGATAATATGATTGATATGTATACATTTGATAATAATGATATATATGGTTTTACAAAAAAGAGTTTAGATGGTTCAGAAAAGATTTTTGTTATTACAAACAAAAGCGCAACTGAAACTCATCATATATATGTTAATGATATTTATAGTGTTTTAGGTAGTAATAATGTAGAAGATATATCACATGGGCATAGAATGAGTGAAGTCCTTCAAAATTTAGAATATGGATTAGCTCCAGGAGAAGTAAAATTATTTTATGCAAAATTATAACTGAGAACTTTTAATATTAATTCTACTAAAAAAAGCAGGAGTGATGCGAGATGAATAAAAAAATATTATTAATAGATGATGAAAAAGATGTTTCAGAAGTAGTAGAAATGCTACTTACTTCAGAAGGTTATGAAGTATCAGTTGCGTATAACGGAAAAGAAGGAATTAAAAAAGCTAAATCCAAGGACTTGGATTTAATAATTTTAGATATTATGATGCCTGGAATGGATGGTATAGAAGTCTGTGAGAGGATGAGAAAAGATCCTGAATTAGATGAAGTCCCAATTGTTATGTTTTCTGCAAAATTATCATCTGCAGATAAAAAAGTAGCATTTAATGTGGGAGCTGATGGGTTTATAACAAAGCCTTTCAATTCCATGGGTTTTATTTCAGGGATAAGGACATATCTAGAGTTAGGAAGGATGTAATAAATGGTATTTATCTATTTTCTATTACTGTCGATAATAGTAATATATTCAGGAAAAAAATTAAGCATATATGGAGATGTAATAGGTGATGCAAAAAAGCTTGAAAAAAGTTGGATAGGCATTGTTATGTTAGCCTCTATTACATCTTTACCAGAACTTATAACAAGTGGGTCAGCTTCTTTTTTGGGGAATCCAGATATGGCTGTATCTAATATTTTTGGTAGTAATATGTTTAATATTTTCATAATTTTTATATTAGATTATATAATTTTAAAAAAAATTTCGTTTACCAACTCAATTCATCCTAAAAATATTTTAACTGGATTATTATCACTTGGATTGACTCTTATATTTATAATGGGATACGTACTAGGAGATATCACCTTTTTTGGATTCAGCATATTTTCTGCTATTATAATGATAGGGTATATTTTTTCTATGAAATATATTTATATTTTTGAAAGAGACTTAGTAGAAGAGATTAGTCAAGAAGAGGAAGAGTTTATTCCAGATATGCCTTACAAAAAAGCAAAATTTGGATTTATTATTATGGCTGGATTAGTTATAATTTCAGGAGTTTTATTAGTAAAAGTAGCAAGTATAATTTCTGTGACTCCAATTTTTGGAATAAAACTTGGTAGTAGTTTTGTTGGAGTAATATTTTTGGCTCTAGCAACATCCTTACCAGAACTTACAGTTTCAGTTCAAGCAGTAAAATTAGGAAGCTATGATATGGCTGCTGGAAATTTATTAGGAAGTAATCTATTTAACATTGCAATTATTTTTATAGCAGATCTTTTTGCAACTCAAAAAAGACTTATGGAAGAAATACAAGATTTTCAGATAATTGCAGCCTTGTTTTCAATATTGCTTCTTGTTGTTATGATGATTGGTACTATATCTAGAGAAAAGAAGAAAAGAGGAGACAGTTTATTAATTGGAATTATTTATATAATAGGAATGTATATTCTTTATAAAATGAGATAAAGGAAGTGACCAATGGATTTTGGAGAAAAAGAACTTATAAAAAAGAAAGTCAAAGAATTACGCGAGATAGCAAAAGGCTTAGATATAAAAAAGCCTTATGAATATAGGAAAAACGAACTTATTTATAAAATAATAGAAAAAAAGAGTGAAGATGAAGATGTAATAATAGGATATGGAAAACTTGATGTCTTACCTGATGGATATGGATTTATTAGAGAAACAAATGTCCAAAAGGACATCTATGTATCAGCATCTCAGATAAAAAAATTCTCTCTTAGAACAGGTGATATAATAATAGGTGAAATAAGAAAGCCTGTTGGAGATGAAAATAATTTTGCTATGTTAAAGATGCTTTTAGTGAATGGAGATCTATTAGTTAAAGCACAAAATAGAGTTAGTTTTGAAGAATTAGTACCATATTATCCTACAGAGAGATTATTAATGGAAAATTCTCAAAAGGATAATGTTTCAGGGAGAATGATAGACCTTGTATCTCCTATAGGAAAAGGTCAAAGAGGATTAATTGTAGCTCCACCTAAGGCAGGAAAAACCATGTTACTTAAGAGAATGGCTAATAGTATAATAGAAAATAATCCTGAAACAGCAGTTTGGATCCTACTTATTGATGAAAGACCAGAAGAAGTTACAGACATTATAGAAAGTGTAGAAGATGCAGAAGTTTTCGCTTCAACATTTGATAAAAATCCTCAAAATCACATAAATGTCACAGAGGAAGTTTTAGCTAAAGCAAAGCGTGAATTAGAAAAGAATAAAGATATAGTTATATTAATGGATAGTTTAACTAGATTGGCTAGAGCTTATAATATAGTAATTCCTTCAAGTGGAAAGATATTATCAGGGGGAATAGATCCGCAGGCTCTATATTATCCTAAAAACTTTTTTGGAGCGGCACGAAATATTCGAGATGGAGGAAGTCTTAGTATAATTGCAACTACTTTAGTAGAAACCGGTAGTAAAATGGATGAGGTCATCTATGAAGAATTTAAGGGAACTGGGAATTTAGAAATAAATCTAGATAGACAATTATCAGAGATGAGAATATTTCCATCAATTGACATTAAAAAATCTGGAACAAGACGTGAAGAGCTATTATTAGGTGAAGGTCGATTAAATATTATCTGGAAAATCAGAGAATATCTATCAAAATATACAACAGCTAAAGCAACTAAACAGCTTATAAAGCTAATAAAGGAAACAGAAAATAATGAAAAGTTATTAAATAAATTTTTAAAAACGGAGGAGATCAAATGAAAAGCCGAACGAGAATAAATAAGACTAGAGTAGTACTAGTTTTAATAGCAATATTTATTTTTGTAATGGGAGTTTCTTCTATAATGAGCAATTCAAATGAAGACACCAAAACTAATCAAGATGAATATTCAATTAAAATATTAGAAAAAGAAGTAATAGAAAATACAGAAGGTACTGAAAAAGATGAAAGTACTGAGGATTTATCAGAAACAGAAAATACAGGTAATACAGAGGTTATGCCCACAGAAGAAGAACTTTTAAATGAAGACGAGTATGGTGTAAGCATTTTAAAAGATAGTGACTATATTTTTGAAAAAGAATATACTTTAGATTATGAAGAGACTTCCAAGGAAGAAGACGATGAATTAAAAATAGAATATTATATAGTCAAAAAAGGGGATACTTTATATGAAATAGCTAAAAAACTAGGTAAAGATATAGATATATTAATAGCTAATAATCCAGAAGTAAGAGATGGAGTTTTGCAAATTGGTCAAAAATTAGCTCTCCTATCTAAAGAAGGAATAAATTATGAAATCAAAAAAGGGGATACTTTTAGCGAACTTTCAAACAGATATAAAGTTAAAATTGCAGATATATTAGAAGAAAATGACTTGAATACAACAAATTTAGTTGTGGGACAAAAAATATTTATTCCTAATCCAGATATACATTATATAAAATCTAAAAACCAAAATGTGTATGTTAGATCTCAAAGAAATTCTGGATTTAGTTGGCCTATAAAATGGAGAGGTGTTACTAGTCCATTTGGTCAAAGATTCCATCCAGTATTAAAAAAATATTATATGCATGATGGAGTTGATTTAAGAGCAAGTACTGGAACTAATATATATGCACCACGATCAGGTAGAGTAACTTATGCAGGATGGTCTGGCGGATATGGCAATCTCTTAAAATTATCTCATTCAAATGGATATAGTACGAGATATGGTCATTTAGTTAATATTTTTGTAAATAGTGGGGAATATGTCAAAAAAGGGCAGTTAGTTGCAGAAACTGGAAATACCGGTAGATCAACTGGACCACATTTACACTATGAAATCAGAAAAAATGGAAAGCCTTTAGATCCAATGAGATTTAGATAATAATTAATAATA
>JBNJFI010000033.1:0-20332 GCA_051746725.1 Fusobacteriota bacterium | reverse complement strand
TTTTTTGAAAAGATTAATTTTATCTGATATAATTGAAGTGGAGGTGGTATTATGAATATAAAATATATTACAGGATTATTGATAATTAGTTCGTTGGTTTCCTATGGGAATTTAGAGGAGTGGGAAAAGCAGAAGGCAGAGGTAAATAAAAGTTTTGATATACAAAAGCAAGAGAGTAATAGAGATTTTGAAGAGAACAAAAAAGAATGGATAGAGTATTATGGAAAGGTAGAAGAGAAATGGGAAGCTCAAAAAGATCGAGTTGAAAAGGTATGGAACGAAAGAATAGAGGCAACTAAAACTCAATGGATAGAGTTTTCAGATGATAATAAGACATATAGTAAGGTAGACTTTGATGAAGATAAGGGATATATTGAGATTAAGACTATGGTAGATAGTAATAAGGGAGAAAAAGAAGCTCAAAAAAATATAAATAAGCAGCTTAATAAAATCATATCGGAAGAAGATCCTTATACAAAAAAGAGTATATTAAAAGATATTGTAAAAGAGGAAGATACTGAGATTAATAAAGAAAATGTTGAGAGTGTAGATGAGGTTAACGGCAAAAAAGTTTATAGAAGTCGAATATACTTTGTATCTGATTTTATAGAGAGAAGGGCAAAACAGTATGTGCCTTTGGTTCAAAAATATGCCAAGATAAGAAATTTAAATCCTGGATTTGTAATGGCGATTATACATACAGAATCGTCTTTTAATCCAAAGGTTAAATCCCATATTCCCGCTTATGGTTTGATGCAGTTGGTTCCGAGATATGGTGGATTAGAAGGATATCATTTTGTTAATAAGAGTGAAAAAATATTAAAGGAAAATGAGTTATACGATCCTGAAACGAATATAAAATATGGTACAGCTTATTTACAGAAATTAAAAGAGGTATATTACAGGAAAATATTGGATCCTGAGAAGAATAAATATTTAGTTATCACAAGTTATAATTGGGGCCCTACAAATATAAGAAAAAAGATTATTAATAGATATGATGTAGAGGGTATGAGTGATGGTGAACTATACTCTTTATTGAGAAAGAAGACTCCACATGAGACTTCTAACTATATAGAGAGAGTAACTAGGCGAGAAAGAGAATACAGTAAGGGCAGATAATTGAGAACAGAGAAAAGTAATAGATAAAAAATTAACCACTATTACTTTAATAGTTAGTTGCAAAATATGAAGAATAAAATATTACGTTATCCACAAAGTTAATATGATTTAATCTTCTATTACGCGGGCGAAGGCCCTTCGCCCTTACGATAAAGCGTCATTTAATTCCTATTGTAAGGGCAAACGGCGTTTGCCCGGGTGAGAGCAGAAATAAAATTGGAGGGATATCCTAATTCATGGAACTTATAAACTAAATAAAACTAGGGTGTAAGAGTTTTGCAATTAGCTACTATTACTTTAATAAAAGGAGATATAATGGATATAGACAAAAAATATATGAAAAGAGCAATTGAGCTGGCAAAAAAGGGAGTTGGAAAGGTAAATCCAAATCCTTTAGTTGGGGCTGTGGTTGTTAAAGATGGAAAAATTATTGGAGAGGGATATCACAAGAAATTTGGAGGGCCCCATGCAGAAGTTTTTGCCTTGGAAGAAGCAGGAGATAGAGCAAAGGGAGCAACTATATATGTATCTTTAGAGCCCTGCTCACATTATGGTAAAACTCCACCGTGTGCTGAGAAGATAATAGAGTTTGGAATAAAAAGGTGTGTCATATCTATGTTGGATCCCAATCCATTGGTTGCAGGCAATGGAGTTAAAAGAATGGAAGAGGCAGGGATAGAAGTAAAATCTGGAATCTTAGAAGAAGAAAGTAGCAGATTAAACCGAGTGTTTCTAAAATATATTAAGGATAAGATGCCATATGTATTTATAAAAAGCGCCATAACCTTAGATGGAAAGACTGCTACTAAAACAAAAGATTCAAAGTGGATTACAAATGAAGAGGCTAGAAAAGAGGGGCATAAATTAAGAAATAAATTTATGGGAATTATGGTAGGGAAGGGAACTGCTTTGGCTGATGACCCCAGGTTAACTTGTAGGATAGATGGCGGAGTAGATCCGTATAGAATAATATTAGATCCCAGGCTGGATGTCAAAAAAGATATGAATATAATAAAGAGTTGCAATAATAGAACTATAATATGCATAAACAGGGAAGTAAAGGAAACAGAAAAATATAAATTTTTTAAAGAGATGGGAGTCAAATTTTTAGAGTTTTCCGAGGATATATTTGATATGAAAGAGGTATTTAGAAAAATTGGAAAGCTAGGAATTGATTCTGTATTAGTTGAAGGTGGTTCGCATGTTATATCTAATGTGATTAAAGAAGATTTAGTCGATGGAGGTGTTATATTTGTTGCTCCTAAGATATTAGGGGATAATAGCGCAACTTCTTTTGTTCAAGGTTTTAATATAAATCATGTTGCAGATGGAAAAAAATTAGAGGTTGAGGATATAAAGGTTTATGGAAATAACGTAGGATTCTGGTTTAAAGGAATAAAATAAATAATTTTTAAAGCAGGTTGAATTTAAATTTAACCTGCTTTTTTGAATTATAATATAAAAATTAGCCTATTTTTTTGCTTTATCAAATTTTAAAAATTCAAAATAAAATAAGATTTGAAAATCAACTAATATATGGTATAATAAAGAGAAAGAATACATTTTTATATAATAATTTGAAAAATGACTGGAAATACCTAGAATGGATTGGAGTGAATAATATGTTAGACAAGATAAAAGATGCAATAGAAGATATAAAAAAAGGAAAAATGGTAATTGTTGTAGATGATGACGATAGAGAAAATGAGGGCGACTTAATAATGGCAGCTGAAAAAATAACGCCTGAAAAAATAAATTTTATGACCAAAAAAGGGAGAGGGCTAATATGTGCTCCTATAGATATAGATAGAGCCAATAAACTTAATTTAGGTCCTATGGTTGGAGAAAACACAGATAAATATGGAACTGCTTTTACAGTTTCAGTGGATTCTAAAAAGGGAACTACAACTGGAATATCAGCAGAGGACAGATCAAACACAATAAAAGAATTAATGGAAAAGGATGTAAGTGGAAGTGATTTTAGAAAACCTGGACATATCTTCCCATTGATAGCTAAAAGTGGCGGAGTATTAGAACGAGCAGGTCACACAGAAGCAGCAGTTGATTTGGCTAAATTAGCTGGATTAAAACCAGGTGGAGTTATATGTGAGATATTAAACGAAGATGGAACTATGGCAAGGCTTCCACAATTAAAAAAAATTGCTCAAAAATATGATTTGAAAATAATAAGTATAGAAGATATGATTAAATATAGAAAACAGACAGAAAAGATGGTTCGAAGGTTAAAAACTGCAAAAATGCCAACAAAATATGGAGATTTTATGATTTATTCATATGAAAATGACATAGATAATGAAGAACATGTTGCCTTAGTAAAAGGAGACATTAAAGGAAAAGAAGATGTATTAGTTAGAGTTCACTCTGAATGCCTTACAGGAGATGTTTTTGGGTCAAAAAGATGTGACTGTGGAAATCAACTACATGCAGCAATGGCAATGATAGAAGAAGAGGGACAAGGAGCAATTATATATCTCAGACAAGAAGGAAGAGGAATAGGGTTAAATCATAAAATTCATGCATATAATCTCCAAGATCAAGGTTTTGATACAGTAGAAGCTAATAATGAATTGGGATTTAAAGATGATTTAAGAGAATATGGAGTAGGTGCTCAAATAATAGCAGATTTAGGACTTACTACCATTAAGTTACTTACAAATAATCCTAGAAAAATTGTAGGATTAAATGGGTATGGAATTAAAGTAACTGAAAGAATGCCTTTAAAAGTTGGTTGGAACAAAGAAAATGAAAAATACCTCAAAACCAAAGAGGAAAAATTAGGACATATTTTAAATATAAATGAAGAGAAAAATAAGAAAAAATAATAAAGGGGTAATTGTGTATATAGGAGAAAAGCTAAAGGAGTATTTAAATCAAAAAAGTTTATTAGAAATGGACAAAACTTTAGAAATAAATTCTATAAAATCAAATAGTAAAGAGGTCAAAAAAGGGGATGCTTTTTTGGCAATTAGAGGTGGAAATAATTACTTAAAAGATGCTATAAATAAAGAAGCTAGCCTTATTATATATGATAGAAAAGATGCGATCAAAGGTCTGGTTTTACCTGAAGAGATTAAATTAATAAAGGTTAAAAGTAGTATAAAATTTTTACAGGAATTTGCTACTTATTATAGAATGGAAATCAATCCTACAGTAATTGCAATTACAGGTAGTAATGGAAAAACAACAACAAAGGATATATTGAATAGTATATTAAAAGAAAAATCTAAAACTTTAAAAACCAAAGGGAATTATAATAATCATATAGGCTTACCACTTACTATATTAAATCTGAAAAAAGATACAGAGTATTTGATATTAGAAATGGGAATGAGTGGTTTAGGAGAAATAGATTTTCTATGTAAAATAGCTCAACCAAATTATGGGATAATAACTAATATAGGAGAAGCGCATTTAGAACAATTGAAAACAAAGGAAAACATATTTAAAGCAAAAACGGAGATGTTAAAACATATAGACCAAAAAGTTGTAATAAATGGCGATGATGAATATCTCGAAAAAATAGATGGACTTAAAGTTGGTTTTAAATCTAAAAATGCTATAGTTGCTCAAAATATAGTTATGGATCACAGAAAAGGTATTAGTTATTATGACTTAAAAATAAATGAAAATAAGTATCTAAAAATTCAATTAGATCTCTTGGGAAAGCATAATGTAGTAGATTCTTTATTGGCAATAGGAATTGCCGTTGAGTTAAATTTAGATATGAAATCAATCCGAAAAGGTTTAAAAAATATAGATATATCTGGGATGAGAAATCAAATAATAAAAAAAGGAAAAACTATATATATAAATGATGCTTATAATGCAAATCCTACCTCTGTTAAATCCGGACTAGAATTTTTTTCAAATGTGTATAATGATAAAATAAAAGTGATAGTTCTAGGAGATATGTTAGAATTAGGAGAGGAAAGCTATAACTTACATTCTAACCTAAAAGAAGAGATAAAGAAATATAAATTTAATCATGTTTTTCTGTATGGAAAAAACATGAGATATTTATATAATAATATCAAAAAAGAGAATATAAAAATAAATAATATTAAGTGGTTTAAAACAAAACGAGAAATTAAAAAGAAAATTTTTGAGATAGAAGAAGAAAAAGTTATATTTTTAAAAGGATCAAGGGGGATGAAGTTAGAAAAAATTATAGAGGAGTAGAATATGTTATATTATTTACAACAGTTATTAATAGACAACATCTCATTTATGAGAGTTTTTAGATATATATCCATAAGGACATTATTATCTTTTTTAATATCCTTTTTTGTAGTTTGGATTTTAGGGAAACCTTTTATTAAGTATCTGCGCTCAAAAAAGATAGGAGAGGGAATAAGAAAGTTGGGTCCTGATACCCATGCAGTTAAGGAAGGAACCCCCACAATGGGTGGAGTTTTAATTGTAGTTTCTATAATATTTACAAATTTAATAACAGGAAGACTGACAAATAAGTTTACTATAATTTTGATGTTAGCTACGATATTATTTGCAAGTATTGGATTTTTAGATGATTATTTAAAATGGAGCGGTAAAAATAAAGATGGCCTATCTCCTGTCAAGAAAATTCTAGGACAAGTTATAATAGGGATAATAATTTGGGGGTTTATGTTAAAATTCCCTTTGTTAGATGGGATTATGAATTTTTCTTTAATAAATCCTATTATGAAAAATAGTTATTTATTTATAGGCGCTTTTTTGTATTTATTACTTATAATATTTATTTTATCTGGAACTTCTAATGCCGTTAATATAACTGATGGTTTAGATGGATTAGTAATTGTTCCTGTTATGATAGTAATATTTGTATTAGGAGTTATTGCTTATTTAACTGGTCATGCCCAGTGGAGTTCGTATTTAAATTTATATTATATAGAAGGCGTTGGAGAAATTCTCATATTTGTAGCTTCTATACTTGGCTCAGGACTAGGTTTTTTGTGGTATAATTTTTATCCTGCTCAAATATTTATGGGGGATACAGGTTCACTTACTTTAGGTGGTATAATAGGAATGATATCTATATTTTTAAAACAGGAATTATTACTTCCAATTATAGGAGCAGTATTTGTAATAGAAACATTTTCAGTCATATTACAAGTAGGATCTTATAAGATGAAAAAAAAGAGGATATTTAAAATGGCCCCAATACATCATCATTTTGAATTAATGGGGTTAGCTGAGACAAAAGTAACTATTAGGTTTTGGATTACGTCGATACTTTTTGCAGTTTTAGGACTTATTATTTTAAAAATAAGATGATTAAACAAGGGGGAAATTCATGGCAAAAGAGAAAAAAAAGAAATCCTTAAAAAGTTATATAATTATGGTTTTAATATTTTTTTCTGCAGTAGTAACTTCATCGGTTATTATCATGTTATATTTTAATTTAAAATATGAAATTGAAGATTTCAATCGAAGTATTTTAGAATCTAATAGGGAGATGATATTGGATTCCTTTGATTCAGTTACTCAAAAAGGGAAAAAAATAATAACTGATACCAATGATGAAATATTTAATAAAACTAGAACTAAAATTGACAAATTTATAAAAGAAACATCAAAAAATAATAATAAGACAATTTTGGAAATGTTTGAATCTAACTTTAAAGGAAAACTTTTAAAAGAAAATCTAATTATGAAAAATGAACTCAACGCACCTATTTTCTGGTGGGATAAATATAGAGAACAAGAGGACTTTTTTGCAAAAAAGTTAAGAAAAAGTGAACTGTATAGTGGATTTATAGTATATGATGAGACAATAGATCCTGTGTTAAAGATAGGAAATATTTCAGAAAATTTTAATTTAGATGAAGCTATGAAAGTGACTAGAAACAAAAAAGTTTATTATTCAAATGTGGTTGAAAAAGAATATATATATTTAGGGTACTCAATATTAGATGATGAAAAAAAATATAATGGATTTGTAGTAGGGAAATATAAGATCAAAAATCTTTTAGAGGATATGATAAAGGGGATAAATCTAGGAAGTGATAGGACAATATTTGTAACGGACTCTAATAGAACAATAATAGATCATAAAAACGATAATTATGATGGTGTCAAATTTAGTAGGGTCACCTATGATACTAGAAAAGATATGCAACAGATTGTAACAGGAGATATTATATATACAATTTATAAAATTGAATCTAATTCTCAGGAAGTTCTTTCTGAAGATCTTTTTATAGTAATAAAGGAATATATACAAGATGCTTTTTCTGGAGTAGAAGAATTGAAAAAAGATTCTAGAGAAAAAATAGAACTTAGTTTTAATTCATTTAACGAAAAATTAAATCATGAATTTGATGAAACTATAAAACAGGTCAAAAAAGAAGGAGACTTAGCTTTAGGGGACTTTGTAAAAAAAATATATAAAGTTGGAATAATGGTCTTTGGATTTGGAATACTTATTTCGATTTTAATAGGAATATTTTTAGCTAATAGTATGGTTAACCCTATTTCAGACCTTTTATTTGCAGTTAAGAAGATATCTTCTGGGAATCTAAATTATGAGTTAAGTGAAGAATCCCTTAAACGAAGAGATGAACTAGGAGTACTAGCCAATGAGTTTACCAATATGAAAAATGATTTAATAGAAATGATAGAAATATCTAAGAAATTAGAAAGAAAGAAAGCACAAGCTGAAAGATTATCTAGTGTTGGACAACTTGTAAGTGGTGTAGTTCATGAAATAAAAAATCCTTTAGCTAGTATTTCTGGTTTTGCTGAATTATTAAGGGGAGATGTAACAGAAGATGAGATTGAAAGATATAGTAAAGTAATTTCCAATGAAACAGATAGATTAAATAAATTAGTTCAGGATTTATTAGAGTATAGCAGACCAGGAGATAAATCGGTACAAGGAAGAATAAGAATCAGGTTATTAGTGGATCAGGTATTGGATAAATTAGCTCCAAGAATATCTAAAAAGCATATTAAGGTTAACTTAGAAATGCCAAACAATATTCCTCCTATATTAGGAGATAAAGACAAGATTATACAAGTTTTCATGAATATAATCTCAAATAGTATAGAAGCAATAAAAAGAAGTAATAAGGAAATAACAATAACAGGAGAAAGAAAAGGAAATAAGGTAATCATAAGGTGTAGAGATAATGGGCCTGGAATACCAAATAATATTAAAGATAAAATATTTATGCCATTTACTTCCCACAAAAAAAATGGAACAGGATTGGGATTGGCAATGGTCAAAAAGATAATAGAAGATCATAATGGAACAATTAGAATTAATAAAGATTATGATAATGGAGCAGAATTTATAATTGTTTTTCCAATAAAATATAAGGGGTAATATATGAGATATTTAATATATGGGAATGGTAAAAGTGGACAAGGAGCATGTAATTTATTAAAAAAAGATGGTCAAAAGTTCGATATTATTGATGATAATATTGCTTATGATCAAAATCAAGTGATAAATGAACTCCCAAAATATGATTATATGATTAAAAGTCCAGGGATTCCTAACGATAAAAAAATAATAAAAAAAGCAATTGAGGCAAATGTTGAAATAATAGATGAAATTGAGTTGGCTTATAGATATTGTGAGTCCAAAATAATAGCTATAACTGGAGCTAATGGAAAAACCACTGTTACAACTAAATTAACCGAGCTTCTAAAATTTTCAGGATATGATGTTATAAGTGCTGGTAATATTGGAAGATCTTTTGCAAAAGTTGTAGCCACTGGAAAAAAATATGATTTTATTGTGCTAGAGGTGAGTAGTTTTCAATTAGAACATATTAAAAAATTTAGACCTAATATAAGTATATTGACAAATTTGACGCCTGATCATTTGAATCGTTATAAGAATAAAGAAGAATATTATGGAACAAAATTTAAGATTTTTAAAAATCAAACTAAAAATAATATAGCAATTTTGAATGCTGACAATAAAGCAACTATGGATCTTTTAAAAAAGATTAATATCAATGCTAGAAAAATATTTATCTCTCAAACTGGTAAAGGAGATTTACCTGTAAAAAGCGATGCTAAAAGAGCAAAGATAATCTTAGATAAAGATAAAAAAATAAGCATAAAAGATATAAAATTAAAGGGAAAACATAATATTGAGAACATACTTTTTATAATAGCAGTTGCAAGAGAAATTGGTATATCTAACGAAAAGATTCAAAATTTTATTATAAATACATCACCACTAGAACATAGAATGGAAAATTTTTTAAAAATTAAGAATACGATCTTTATTAATGACTCGAAGGCTACAAATATTGATTCTGCAAAAAAGGCAATAGAAAGTTTTGATGATATAATATTAATTACCGGTGGAAAAGATAAGGATTTAGATTTAGATAATCTGATAGAATTAATGGGGAAAAAAGCAAAGAAAATATTTTTGATAGGTGAGACAGCAAAAAAGATTGAAAATAAACTAATGGAGTTAAATTATTCTAAAAAGAATATTTTTAATATAATCAAGTTAGAAAACTTAGAAAAAAGTCTTTTAGAAAATATAGATTTTAACAATAAAAATGTAGTATTGTTTTCTCCAGCAGCATCTAGTTATGACCAGTTTAAAAATTATGAGGAGAGAGGAAGACAATTTAAAGATATAATAAAAAATATTGGAGTTGAAAATGTTTGAAAAAAGAAGAAATAGAGTCCGAGCTTTGATTATAATAGTTATGTTTTTAGTTGTTATTGGATTAGCCTTTATATATAGTGCTAGCTTTCCAACAGGGATAGAAAGATATAATAATGGAAATCATTTTATTGTAAAACAGACAATTTGGTATATTCTTGGCTTAATTATGATGTTTATTTTAAGTAAAATTGATTATAAAATATACGAACGCTTCAAAGGAGCTATATTACTACTAGGTATTATTGCTCTGATACTTGTATTAACAATAGGTATAGAAAGAAATGGCGCTAAAAGATGGATTAGTATAGGAATAGGTACAATACAGCCAGCAGAGTTTGCAAAAGTAGCATTTATAATTTTCTTTTCTGGAGTATTATCGAAATTCAAAAAAGTTGGGAAAGAAAACCTAGGGATTTTAGTTCCTGGATTTATATTAATTAGTATCTACGTGGGACTAATATTTTTAGAACGAGATTTAAGCACATCCTTACATTTATTTTTAGTAGGAGCAATAATGTTATTTTTTACAAATGTAAAAATAGGATATTATTTAATGTTCTGGGGGATATATTTATTATTAGGTATTTGGGGAATATCCATAAGTGAAAACAGACAACAAAGAATTATGTCTTATATAAATGGAATGAAAGAAAACTTCATAGGGGGAGGATATCAGGTAAGACAATCTCTTATTGCAGTGGGAAATGGAGGACTAACAGGAGTAGGCTATGGTAAAGGGTTACAAAAATACTATTATTTACCAGAAAGACATACAGATTTCATATTATCTATAATAGCAGAAGAGGTTGGATTCATTGGAGTTATTATATTAATTATATTATATTTAATGATTATGTTTATAGGAATAAAAACAGTAATCAAGACAAAAGATTATTATGGAAAATATTTAGCCCTTGGAATTACTTGTTTGATAATAATACAGGTTATGCTTAATATTCTTGTTGTGCTAGGTATGGTTCCAGCAACAGGAATTCCTCTTCCCTTGATAAGTACCGGGGGAAGTTCAGCAATAGCGATTTTAAGCTCTTTGGGAATTTTATTAAATATAATAAAAAGAGGAGAAGAGTATGAATAAAGTTATAATAAGTACAGGAGGAACTGGTGGTCACATATATCCAGCCATGGCATTGGCAAAAAAGTTAAGAGAAAAAGGGATAGAAGTTATTTTTGTAGGTACAGATTATAGAATGGAAAAAGACATAATACCTGAGAATAATTTTAAATTTATAGGCTTACCAATTAGACCTTTTAAAACTTTAAAATCTGTAATAAAGTTAATGAAATCTTTATTTATGAGCATAGGAATAATAAAAAGAGAAAACCCCAGCGTGGTTATTGGATTTGGAAATTATATAACAGTTCCAATGATTTTAGCTTCTATTTTAACAAGAACAGAATATTATCTTCAGGAACAAAATGTGAAAATGGGAATGGCCAATAGATTATTCTATAGATTTTCACAAAAAACTTTTTTAAGTTTTGATGAGACATTTAATAGAATGCCATTAAAATATAATCATAAATTAATGGTTACGGGTAATCCCATAAGAAAAGAATTTTATTTAATGGATTATAAAAAAGAGAGGCAAGATTTAAAACTAGAAAAAGATGAAAAGATGGTTCTTATTATAGGAGGAAGTTTAGGAGCAAGAAGCATAAATCAGGCTATATTATCTAGATGGAAGGACATATTAAAAGAAAAAGATATAAGAATTTATTGGGGAACTGGAGAGTCAGGTTATAAAGAGATAAATAATAAAATAGAAACTAGAAAATCAAATGATGTAATAAGACCATACTTTGAAAATATGGCTAAAATAATGACAGCTGCAGATTTAGTTTTATGTAGAGCTGGAGCACTTACAATATCAGAATTAATAGAATTGCAAAAGCCTTCTATTCTGATCCCTAGGTTTCAGATGGAAAATGCTAAGATTTTAGAAGAGGTAAATGGGGCATATATATTCAAAGATGAAAACATAAATAAAGCTATAAATAAAATGTTTGAAATAATAAAAGACGAATCAAAACTGAGTAAAATGAGTTCTAGATTAAGAGTTTTAAAAAAGGGAAATGCAGTTGATGATATTATAGATGAATTGGATATTTGGAGGGAGAATAAATGAAAATCTTTTTTATAGGAATAAACGGAATAGGAATGAGTGCATTGGCTCAGATAGCTAGAAAAAAAGGTTATGATGTATATGGTTCAGATTTAACTAAAAAACCAATAGCTAAAAAGCTAGAAGAAATGGGGATAAAAGTATATAATAGACATATCGATATACATTTAAGAGGAATGGATTTAGTGGTTTACTCTAGTGCAATAAAACCAAATAACCCAGAATATGTTTATGCTAAGTTAAATGGTATACCTATTTTAAAACGAGGAGAATTTTTAGCAAAATTATTTAATGAAAAAAAAGGTATAGCAGTATCTGGAACCCATGGGAAAACTTCGGTTAGTTCTATGCTAGCAGTAATATTGGAAGAGGTAGATCCTACAGTTGTAGTTGGAGGTATAATTCCTGAATTGGGAAGTAATTCCAAAAAAGGGGAAGGGAAATATTTTATAGCAGAAGCAGATGAAAGCGATAATTCTTTTTTGTATTTAAATCCTTTTTATGCAATTATTACAAATATAGAAGAAGAACATATGGAGATTCATGGAAGTTATGAAAACTTAAAAAATTCTTTTAACAAATTTATAGAGCAGACCCGAAAAGAAGTTTTAATAAACAAAGACTGTAAAGAACTCTATAATATTGCAAAGAAACATCCGGATAAAATAAAAACTTATAGTATAAATGAAAAAACAAGAAGTGAAAAAACTCCAGATATTTATGCGAAAAATATCAAAAAAGGACAAAAGAAAATAAGCTATGAAGTCATATTAGAAGGGGAGTCATTGGGTGAGTTTTCTCTGAAATTTTTAGGAGAACATAACCTCTCAAATAGTTTAGGAGTTATATATATTGCCTATAAATTAGGAATTCCATTGGATGAGATAAAGGAAAAATTATTTAAATTTATTGGGCCAAAACGAAGATTTGAAGTCATGTATGATAAAGAGATTACAATAATAGATGATTATGCACATCATCCTACTGAAGTAAAGGCTACATTAAAAATGGCCAAGGAACATGGGGCTAAAAAACTAATAGCTATTTTTCAACCTCATAAATATAGTAGAACAAATTTTTTATTAAAAAAATATGAAAATGCATTCAGATATGCAGATGAACTGATATTATTGCCTATATATTCTGCAGGAGAAGAGAATTATTATGATGTTACAGTTGAAAAGTTAAATGAAAATATAAATTTTTCTGGAACCAAAAAGATAGAAAGAGACAAAAAAAAATTATTTGAAAAATTAAAAGATCTAAATAACGGTGAATACTGTTTGTTTTTAGGAGCTGGAGATATAAATAAGATTTCTCGAGAGTTTGTAGAAATGAAATCAAACGGAAATATGTAAAAGGGGAAATAATGAAAAGTTATAAAAAAGTAAGTTTGAAAAAATATTCTAATATAAAAATAGGAGGTAAAGTTAAAGAATTATTATTCCCAGAAACCATTTTAGAAGTTAAAGAAATTTTAAACTCTAAAAAATACTGTGAAATAATAGGAAATTGCTCGAATATTTTATTTAGTGATAATTATATAGATAAAACATTTATAAGTTCAAGGCTTTTAAAAAAAATTTCTAAAACTGGCGAAGGATTAATAGAAGTATTAGCAGGAACTCTTGTAAGTGAATTGATACAATATATGCGTAAGAATAACTATGGGGGATTAGAACCTTTGATAGGAATTCCAGCAACTGTTGGTGGATTAGCTTATATGAATGGTGGAGCCCATGGGATTGAAATATTTGATTTTATCAAAAAAGTGGAAATAATAGATGAGAATCAAAAAAGAGTGATATTAGACAAAAATAATATAAAAATTGGTTATAGGTATACAGAATTTAAAACTAGAGATATATTTATTACTAGAATATTTTTTGATTTTAATAATAAGTTTGATGAATCTAAATTAAACGAGATAATGACAGATCGATTAAAAAAACAGCCTCTAGATTATCCCAATATAGGTTCAATATTTAAAAACCCTAATAATGACTATGCAGCTAGATTAATAGAAAATTTAGATTTAAAGGGATTTGAAATAGGAGGGGCTAGAATATCTAAAAAACATTCTAATTTTATAATAAATACTGGACAAGCTACCACTAGAGATGTTTTAGAATTAATAGAATTAATTAAAAAAGAAGTATATAAAAAAGATAAAATAAAATTGGAAGAAGAAATTATAAGAATTTCGGAGGAAAAGTAAATGAAAATAGCGGTATTAATGGGTGGAATATCAAGTGAAAGAGAAATTTCTCTTAAAACAGGAAATGCAATTTTAAAGTCATTAAAAAGATTAGGGTATGATGCTTTTGCAATAGAATTGACAGAAAAAAACATGATAACTGCATTACAAAATACTGATTTTGATGTAGCTTATATAGCGTTACATGGCGAATTTGGTGAAGATGGTAGGATACAAGCAATATTAGATATATTAAAAAAACCTTATACAGGAAGTAGTTATTTATCTAGTGCAATTTGTATGGATAAAAATTTTACTAAGCAGATTTTAAATTCAAAAAAGATATTAGCTCCTAAAACATATAATTTTATAGAAAATATACAAAAATATCCAGTTGTAATAAAAGCTTCAAGAGGAGGTTCTAGTATTGATTTATATATTTGTGAAAATAAAGAGGAAGCGAAAATCGCAATTAAAAATATCGGAGATAAGGAAATTCTAATAGAAGAGTATATAAAGGGAGAAGAATTGACAGTAGGTCTAATAGATGGCGATCCGCTAGGAGTTTTAAAAATTTTACCTAAAAGTGGAATCTATGATTATGAAGCTAAATATACAAAAGGAAAAACTATTTATGAAGTTCCAGCTAAGATATCAGAGAACAAATATACGGAAGCTATGGAAAAGAGTAAATATATATATAATAATCTTGATCTTCAAGGATTAGCTCGTGTTGATTATATATTGAAAAAAGACAGACTATATTTTTTAGAAGTTAATACTATACCAGGTATGACAGAAACTAGTTTATTACCAAAATTAGCGGAATTAAAAGGTTACAGCTTTGATGATTTGGTAAAAAGAAGTATAGATGGACTTGCAAAAAAGGCAAAAAAATGATATATTGTAACTTGCTATCAAGGAGTGATAAATGTTAATAAGAACATGGCTAAAATGGTTAATAACTTTTTCAATATTGCTTGTATCTGTTGAATATACTATAAGGTTCGCAGGTGAGGATTATTTTATTATTGATAAAGTTGAGATAACTGGAAACTATGAAATATTAGATAATTCAATAAAAAAGGAATTAATTTCAATAGAGGGAAAAAATATTTGGAAAATAGATACTGAAATTATAGAAAATTATGTTAAAGAAGATATTCGGATAAAAAATATTAATATACAAAAAATAATTCCAAATAAAATAAAAATTGAGATACAAGAAAGAGAAAGTTATGCATATGTTATTTTGGATGAAAATATATACGTAATAGACAAAGAGGGAAAAATCTTCAGTTATGCAAATGAAACCGAAGAAGATTTGGTATTTATAAATGTTGATGAGAAAAAACAAATGGATATGGTATTAAAAATATTACATAAAATAAATGAGAATTTAAAACAAGAAATTTCAGATATATATATAAAAAATGAAATAATAAAAATAATTTTTAAAAATAATTTATTAATAAAAACTAATCTAAATGCAAATGAAACAAAGTATAATATAGCTTATAACTTATATGAAAGACTTTTAAGTGAAGGCAAAAAAGTAGAGTATATAGACATTAGATTTAAAGATTACATTGTAAAGTAATTACAAAAAAGGGGGGGAGAATGAACAATAAAGAAATAGTAGTTGCAATAGATATAGGAACCACTAAAATTCATACCATTGTAGCTGAAGTATTTCCAGAAAGTAATGAATTTCAAGTTATAGGAAAAGGAATTAGTATATCAGAAGGATTAAATAAGGGTGTTATTGTAGATGTAGAAAAAGCAGCTAAAAATATAGAAGCTTCAGTTAGAGCAGCTGAGTATAGCATAGGGTTCGATATACAAAAAGCATATATTGGAGTTGCAGGAAAACATATTGAATCTATGGTAACAAATAGTGCAGTATCCCTTGGAGAACATCCAAGAGAAATAGTCGAAGCTGATAAAGAAAGACTAGGAGAAATAGCAATTAGTAAAGTTGTTCCCATAGATAGAAAAGTTATTCATAAGATATTATATAATTATAGAATAGATGATTCTGGAATTGTAAAAAATCCCATAGGAATGAAAGGGAAAAGGTTAACTGCAGATGCTCATATAGTAACAGGAGTTTTAAATGCTATAGATGCTTTAGTTAAGAGTGTTAATAAAATATCTATAGAAGCAGAAGATGTATTATTAGAACCATTGGCGTCGGCAAAAGCCGTTTTAAATGATAGTGAAAAAAAATTAGGAGTAGCTTTAGTCGATATTGGTGGAGGAACTACTGATGTTGCCATATTTAAACATAATAAGTTGATATACACAAGTGTTTTACCAGTTGGAGGCGAACATTATACTCAGGATATAGCAGCCTTGTTAAATGTAGAGCTTAAAACAGCAGATAGACTCAAAAAAGAATTTAGTCTATATCGAGATGAAATTGATTTAGACGATATTATAGAAAT
The DNA here is from genome assembly GCA_051746725.1 of Fusobacteriota bacterium. Lineage (GTDB taxonomy): Bacteria > Fusobacteriota > Fusobacteriia > Fusobacteriales > JBNJFI01 > JBNJFI01. The sequence goes on along the minus strand of JBNJFI010000033.1, from coordinate 3,760 downwards.
TCCTTCTTATAGTGAAGGGGAGACAAAAAAGGTAAAGATGATTCATCTAAAAGAAATAATTGACTCTAGAACAGAAGATATTTTAGAACATGTCCAACAAAAGATAGAAGGATCCGGATATAAACATTTGATTCCAAATGGGATAGTATTCACCGGTGGAGCTTCTAAAATAGCGGGATTAAAGGATATGGCAGAAGACTTTATTAAAGATATACCTGTGAGACTAGGAAAGCCAAAGAGATATCCAGGAATATTAAATGAAATGAATAAACCTGAAAACTCAACAGGTATAGGATTACTTTTACATGGGGTAGAAAATTATAGCAAAGATTCCAAAAAAGAAAGCTTTAGTGAAAAAAAAGAAAGAACCAAAGAAGAAAAACAGTGGTATGAAACTATTCGAAATCAAATGAAAGAATGGTTTGAAATTCTTTTTTGATTAACTTATTTTAAGGAGGGAAAGAATGTCTGAATTAATGGTAAATGAAACACTTGCTCAAATCAAAGTTATAGGAGTAGGTGGAGCAGGTGGAAATGCATTAGATGATATGATAAAAACTGGAATAACCAACATAGAGTTTGTGGCAACAAATACAGATTCTCAAGATTTAAATAAGTCAAAAGCTAATAAAAAGTTGCAATTAGGGGAAAAACTAACAAAGGGTCTTGGAGCAGGTGCAAATCCAGATATAGGGAGACAAGCAGCCGAGGAAGATAAAGAAAAGATAAGAGCTTTACTTGAAGGAACAGATATGTTATTTATAACAGCTGGAATGGGTGGAGGAACAGGAACAGGTGCTTCTCCAGTGATAGCTGAAATTGCACGTGATATGGAAATATTAACAGTAGCTGTTGTTACCAAGCCTTTTTCTTTTGAAGGACCAAAAAGAAAGCAAAATGCAGAAGAGGGGATAAAAAGGTTAAAAGAGACTGTGGATACTTTAGTAGTTATTCCAAATAATAAGTTATTTGAATTAGACAAGAAAATAACCTTGAAAAATGCCTTTGTAGAAGCAAATAATATATTAAAAATAGGGATAAAAGGAGTTGCAGACCTTATTACAACACAAGGGTTTATTAACTTAGACTTTGCAGATGTTAAAACAATTATGAAAGATTCTGGAATAGCTATGTTAGGATTTGGATATGCAGAAGGAGAAGATAAGGCAGATATTGCAACTCAAGAAGCTTTAGCCAGTCCATTATTGGAAAAAGAAATTAAAGGTGCAACAAAGATATTATTAAATATAACTGGAGGCAGTGATTTAGGATTACTTGAGGCCAATGAAATAGCAGAGGTAATTACAAAAGCAGCAGGGAATAATACCACAGAAGTTATTTTTGGTACTGTTATGGATGAAGATATGGAAGATAGTATAAAAATAACAATAGTGGCAACTAATTTTAAAGCCGATGTATCAGATTTTGATGAAAAGTTAGAAAAAAATATCAAAACAAAACAAAACAAGAAAGAATCTGGAAATAAAAATGAAGAGGTAGAAGTCAAAAAAGATGCTAAATCTACAAAACCTCCTAAAGAAAATGATGATTATGGATCTTTAGACATTCCAGCATTTATTAGAAGACGAAAAAAATAATTGAAAATTTGTTCAAAAGATGATATAATAAAAGTCCTTGCTCTTATTGAGGGATAAGGGTGAATACCATAAGGAGGAGGTGCAAGAATGGAAAGATCATATGAGTTAATGCTAATTATAACTCCTGATACTACTGAAGATGAAAGAGCAGAGATTTTAGATAAATTAAATGTTACTTTAGATAAAATGGATGCAAGTGAAGTAGAAATAGAAGATATGGGGAATAGAAGATTGGCATATGTAGTTGACAAGAAGGAAAATGGATTTTATGTATTAGTTACTTTTGAAGCCCAAGGTGAGTCTTTACAAAAATTAGAACAGACGTTAAATATTGAAGAACGAATATTAAAATATATTATTTTAAAGGGGTAGATAATAGTGGGAATTAATCGTGTCGTACTGACAGGTCGTTTAACAAGAGATCCAGAATTAAGATATACTCAATCTGGGACTGCTGTAGCTAACTTTTCTTTAGCAGTAAATAGAAAATATAATAGAGATGAAACAGACTTTATTAGATGTGTTGCCTGGAGAAAAACTGCTGAATTAGCAGCGGAGTATTTAAGAAAAGGTAGTCAAGCTGGAGTTGAAGGAAATATAAGAGTTAGTTCTTATGAAAAAGATGGGCAAAAAAGATATAGTACAGAGGTGTATATAGACCAATTGGAATTTTTAGATAGTAAAGGTTCTTCAAAAGGTCTGAATAATACAGGAAGTTCAAAAAATTCTTCTGATGAGATCAAAGAAGATTCAGTAGAAGATGAAGACTTTCCTTTTTAATTAGGAGGTGTACAAGTGGAAGATAAGAGAAAGAAAAGAAATAGATGTGATTTTTGTAAAAATAAAGAACAAAAAATAAATTATAAAGATATTAGAACTTTACAGAGATTTGTATCTGATAAAGGTAAGATATATCCAGCAAGAGTAACTGGAAATTGTGCAAAACATCAAAGACAAGTAACTCGAGCTATAAAGAGAGCAAGAGAAATTGCATTGATGCCATATACAAACAAATAAAAAAATTTGAATATAAGAAAGTCCTAATACAAGATGATATCTAGTGTTAGGATTTTTTTAATATTTAAAAAGTTAGATAAGTGAGATATATTTTTAAAAAGGAAGGTGTTTTATGAAGATATCTAAAAGTAAAGGTGGAGGTTTTAAGGGGACAAAACAAAGTTCAAGTACGGGAAATAAGGCAAAAAAGGCAGATCAAAGAGGAATCCCAAAACAAGAAAAGTTAAATGTAAATATAAATCACAGTCCCTTTGTTGATAAAATGAATGAAGTTGAAATGAGTTTTACAAAAAAAGAACTTAAGGCTACCTTAAAAGAAATAGATGAGTTAGGAAGGCAACTTATGAGAAATCCTAACATGGAAAAACTAGAAGAGTATAAAAAAAATATACATGCTTTCTTTAAAGAAGCTTTGCAAAAGATGTATAAAGTTGAAGATATTAAAGGAGTGGAAAGATTAGGAAAAGAACAAAAAGTATATGTAAATGTAACTAAAATAGATGAAGAATTAGAACAGATGACATTGGAATTTTTAAAAAATCAAGGAGAGTCATTAAATGTTATTTCAAAAGTAGAGCATATTCAGGGGTTATTATATGATATTGTTGCCTAAAATCCTATCTTATTAGATTTTAATTTATTTCTCTTTGAATTTTCAGGCAGTTTACAATTAAAAATTGAAAGTAAGATATAGGGAGTCAAATCCAGGGTAAGCAGGCTGTGTTGTAATACAGAAAATAGATATAATTATGTTTTAGGAAGTTGCAAAACTAAAAAGATAAGATATCAAGTTTTCCACAGATTTATTAACAGAATTAGTTTTGGGTGATGCGGGCGAAGGCCCTTCGCCCTTACGTTTCAGGTTACGTAGGGATAAGAATATCAGTTTTTCTGTAAGGGCAAATGGCGTTTGCCCGGGTGTGAGCAGTATATAAAAATGGAGGGAAGCCTTAATTATCAGGTCTAATAAATTAAATAAAATCAGTGGATTACAATTTTGCAACTAGCTGATAATCATGTTTTTGTAGGGGGAATGTGTTTGTGGCTCCCCTGATTTTATTGGGTATCCACAAGGGCCCCCTACATATTACTTCTAATTTTAGTTATTAAAATTTAAGTTCATTTTATATTGACTCGTAGATGAA
>JBNJFI010000032.1:0-20344 GCA_051746725.1 Fusobacteriota bacterium | reverse complement strand
AAGACTCTAAAAGAAAAGACAAATACTTTATAGGATAGTATTTATAATTTTTAATGAATCTATTCGAGAAGTTCTATAAGATCATTAACATTATTATAGAAATCTATATAAGCACTTAGATAAAAAAGTTAAACTTTATCTAAGTGCTTTTCTTATATTAATAATAGGAAATCTTGTTATTTTTTATATGCATATGGTTTATATGTAATTCAACGGATGTAAACCTGATACAAAACATAACCTTGACATTTCATATACCGTTTGGTATACTGATCTTGTAGAGGAGGAATAATGAGCAAAAAAGAGGAATTAATAGAGATAGCTTTAGAATTATTTGCTAAAGAAGGATATGATAATGTTGGAGTTAAAAAAATAGTCGAAAGAGCAGGGGTAAAAAAACCAACTTTGTATTATCACTTTGATAATAAGGAAGGAGTCTTACAATCTATTTTGGAAGTGAAATTTGATAATTTTTTTTCTAAACTAAATGATATATCTGAGTATGAAGGAGATATAACTTTAACTTTGGAAAAAATAATATTTTTTTATTTTGATTTTGCAAAAAAGAATACACTTTTTTATAGATTGATTATGAGCTTGAGCTTTGCTCCTGAAAAAAATACTCCTTATAAATGTATGGTTGCTTATTTAAAGAGACAATATAGTATCCTTGAATCCGTATTTCTAGAAGCTGAAAAACAACATGGAAATATGAAAGGGAGAAGTGAAAAATTTGCATTTTCATATTTAGGATTAATAAATTCAGGAATATCATTTTATTTTTATACTAAAAATGAGGAAGATATAAGTAAGGATTCCGCTAGAAAGTTATGCAAACAATTTATGCATGGAATATTTAGTTAAATAAAAAAGAGGGAAAACCTTTTTTTTAGATTATTTATATACCTAACGGTAAGTAAAAACAAGGAGGAAATATTATGAAAAAAATTGAAGAAAAAGTGTTCTATCATATTTATCCATTGGGGTTTACAGGAGCTCCCGAGTATAACGATTATAACATAGTTCCAGAGGAAAGACTGAAAAAAATAATAGAATGGATCCCCCATATGAAGTATTTAGGAATAAATGCTTTATATTTAGGACCTCTATTTGAATCAAAAAAGCATGGATATGATACGACAGACTATTTTCAAGTTGACAGAAGATTAGGAACAAATGAAACTCTCAAGTACGTAATATCAAAATTACATGACGCAGATATAAAAGTAGTTTTAGATGGAGTATTTAATCATGTGGGGAGAGACTTTTTTGCATTTAAAGACTTACAAAAGAATAAACAGGAGTCGCAGTATAAAGATTGGTTTAAGGGAGTTAATTTTTCTCATAACAATCCATGTAATGATAATTTCACTTATGATACTTGGGATGGTCATTATGAATTAGTAAAACTTAATTTGAAAAACAAAGATGTATCTAATCACCTTATAAATGCTGCTGAATATTGGATAAATGAATTTGATATTGATGGCATAAGATTAGATGCAGCCGACGTTTTAGATTTTGATTTTATGAAAAAGTTGTCTTGGAAAACAAAAATAATTAAGGAAGATTTTTGGTTACTGGGTGAGATTGTACATGGTAATTACAGATCTTGGATAGATGAGGCAAATCTTGATTCTACAACCAACTACGAATGCTATAAAGGGTTATTTTCATCTCATAATGACAAAAACTACTTTGAAATAGAACATTCTATGAAAAGATTATTTGGTGAGGGAGGAATTTATAAAGATCTTAATTTGTATAATTTTGCGGATAACCATGATGTAAATCGAGTTGCCTCTAGAATAAATGAAGAGAAGCATCTATTTCCGTTATATATATTACTTATTAATATGCCTGGAATTCCATCTATATATTATGGAAGCGAATGGGGGATTGAGGGAGAAAAAAGAGATGGTAAAGATGATGAAATCCGTCCTGATTTAAATGTAGATTATATGAATTCTAATTTCAAAGATAATATAAGTAGCCACATATCTAAATTAATTAGAATAAGAAAAGAACTAAAGAGTCTTAAGTATGGCGATTATAAAACAGCTTTTGTTAAACCTCAACAGTTAGGTTTTTATAGAAAATTTGAAGATGAGAAAACTTTAATTTTAGTGAATTCTTCTGACAAAAAAGTTAAGATATCAGATTCTAATATAATAAATGGTAAGTATTATGACATGTTAAATGATAAGGAAATATATATTGATTTGCAAGGCATTAATTTAAATTCAAATTGGGGAAGAGTATTAAAGAAAATATAAGTATTAATATATAGAAATAACATCATCGGACTCTTGGAAAACTTCAATTTATATGGTATAATGAGAATATATGGTTCTTTCAAAAAAGGTTGAAAGATTAATTGATTGAAACTGATAATGGATTATGATATAATCATAAAGAAGATATAAATAACATGTTAGCAAAAAAGGGGGAAAGATGAGAAATTTAAATCCTAGTGAAAAAGATCTAATAATAAAAAGTCTTGCGTATGCATTTGCAATAGTTGTATTTTTAGCGATATTGAGAATAGCAGCGGGTCTTTTAATAGCAGTGATTCCAATAGCGGTAATAATATATATAATTTTAAAGATACAATCAAAAACACAGTATTAATATATGAAAAATGCAATTTTTATACAATTAATCCCGACTCTTTATTTTGATATTTGTAGTAAATGGAAAAATAAATCGAGTTTTATTATATTTTAAAATTAAGAGGAAAGAATAAGAGGGAAATAATGGTATATAAAATAAACTAATAAAAGTGGAGGGTATAATGAAGTTTAGTAATTTATTTGTAAAAACATTAAAGGACGATCCAAAGGAAGCGGAAGTAATAAGTCATAAGCTGATGCTCAGATCTGGAATGATAAAAAAATTAGCAAGTGGAATTTATTCATATCTACCATTAGGCTATAAAGCTTTAAAAAAAGTTGAAACAATAGTAAGGGAAGAGTTAGATAGAGTTGGATTACAAGAATTAAATATGCCAGTTGTTCAACCATCTGAATTATGGAAAGAGACAGATAGATGGGATAAAATGGGCGATGAATTGATGAGAATAAAAGATAGACATGAAAGAGATTTTGTCTTAGGCCCAACTCATGAAGAAGTTATAACTGACATCGTAAGAGATAATATAACTTCATATAAAGAGTTACCTATAAACCTATATCAGATTCAAACTAAGTTTCGAGATGAAAGAAGACCTAGATTTGGACTTATGAGAGGTAGAGAGTTTTTAATGAAAGATGCTTATAGCTTTCATACAGATGAAGATTCTTTAGAAGAAGAATATCAAAAGATGCATAAGGCATATAATAGAATTTTTGAAAGATGTGGTTTAGACTTTAGAGCAGTTGAAGCTGATTCAGGTGCTATTGGTGGAGAAACAACTCATGAAATAATGGTATTGGCAGATTCTGGAGAAGATGAAGTTTTATATTGTAATAAATGTGAATATGCTGCAAATATAGAAAAAGCAGAAAGTGATATCGACCTAATTGAAGATACAGAAGAAAACTTAGATTTAGAAAAAGCGCCAACTCCTGGAAAGAAATCTATAAAGGAAGTTGCAAAATATATAAAGGTTGATCCTTCAAAAACAGTAAAGTCTATGTTATTTAAAGCTGATGATAAATTTGTAATGGCTTTAGTTAAAGGAAGTTATGAAGTTAATGAGATAAAATTAAAAAATAGTTTAAATGCTTCAAAAATTGAACTTGCAACAGAAGAAGAGATAAAAGATTTAGGATTAGAAAGAGGATTTTTAGGGCCTATCGATGTTGAAAAGATAAAAATAGTAGCGGATAAAACAGTAAAAGCTATGAAAAATTATATTACAGGGGGAAATGAAGTAGATATTCACTATAAAAATACTAATCATGGACGAGATTATGAAATAGATTTAGTTGCCGATATTCGTAAAGTAAAAGTTGGAGAACCTTGTCCTAAATGTGACGGAAAACTTGAGACAGCACGTGGAATAGAAGTTGGACAAATATTTAAGTTAGGAACAAAATATTCTGAAAGTATGGATTGCATATTTGATGATGATCAAGGAGAAACGCATCCAATGGTTATGGGTTGCTATGGAATAGGAGTTTCTAGAACTATGGCAGCAGCTATTGAGCAAAATTATGACAAGAGAGGTATAATTTGGCCAATGTCAATAGCCCCTTATCAAGTTGTTATAATTCCTATAAGTACAAAAGATGATGAACAGATGGAAGTGGCTAATAAGATACATGAGGAGTTAGAATCTAGAGGAGTCGATGTTGTTTTAGATGATAGAGATGGACGAGTGGGTTCTAAATTTGCCGATGCAGATTTAATAGGATTTCCTATTAAAATAGTAGCTGGAAGAGGAGTTTCTGATGGTGAAGTCGAGTTAGAATTTAGAACAGGTGGAGACGATCAAAATATTAAAATAGAGAACATAGTAGATTATGTAGTTGAACAGATAGAAGAACAAATAAAATAATCTGGAGGAAACCATGTTGAAAAAAAGAATAACCATAATAATTATATTAATTGCAGTTGGATTAGTATTTTGGATGAACCGAAAAGAAAAACCAAAAGAAGAAAGTTCAAAAAAGGTTATATCAGTTAGTATTTTACCACAGAAATATTTTGTGCAAAAAATAGTAGGAAATAAATTCGATATAAATGTAGTGATACCACCTGGATCAAGTCCAGCTACTTATGATCCAGCTCCAAAGCAGATGACTGAATTAGCTGAATCTTTTTTGTATTTTAAAATAGGTTATATTCCATTTGAGTCCAATTATATGGATAAAATTCAAGGTTTAAATGAAGATATGGAGATAATTGATACTTCTAAAAATGTGGATCTCATTAAAAAAGGTAATAAAATCGATCCTCATATTTGGCTTTCTCCTAGTGAAGTAAAAAAACAGGTTAAAGTTATAAAAGATGCTATTATCAAAAAAGATAGTGGAAATACTGAGTTTTATACCAAAAATTATAATAATCTTATAAATGAGATTGATGAGTTAGATTCTGATCTCAAGGATTACTTTTCTAAGATAAAAAATGATAAAATTTTAGTATATCATCCTTCTTGGGGATATTTAGCTAGAGATTATAATTTTGAACAAATAGCAATTGAAGTAGATGGGAAAGCTCCAAGTCCCATTATTATAAAAGAAACAGTGGACAAAGCTAGAGAGGAAAATATAAATACAATTATAGTTCAAAAACAGTTCGATACTAAAAGTGCTTCAGTTATAGCAGATGAAATAGGTGGGACTGTATTACATTTAGATCCTTTAGCTGTTGATTGGATGGAAAATTTACGAGAGATTTCAAAGATAATATCAGAAAATTAGAAACAATTTGGTATATTTTGGTATTATAAATAAAAAAAGCTCCAGATACATTTAATGTATCTGGAGCTTTTTTGAATGAATTATTTTTATAAATAGGGATTAAGCTTAGCTTTTAATGCTTCTTTTGGCATAGCTCCAACTATTTGGTCAACTTTTTCTCCATCTTTAAAAACTAATAAAGTTGGGATACTTCTTATACCAAATTTTGCAGCAGTCGCTTGATTATTATCGACATTTACTTTTAAAATCTTAATATTATCTAGTTCTGTAGATAATTCATCTAAAATTGGTGCTATCATCTTACAAGGTCCACACCATTCTGCCCAAAAATCCACAACCACAGTTTCCTTACTTTCATTAACTAATTCATCGAAATTACTATCATTTGCTTTTATAACATTACTCATATTATTACCTCCTGTTTTATTTTATTATATTAGAATATTATCATATATTAGCAAAAAAGTCAAGTATTTTATTTTCTTAAATATAATTTATTCTAGATTTAAATCCAAGGCGTCAAACATATCTTTGAAAATATTTTTTAAAATTGGAATAACTTTTACATGACTTAAAGATATATCAGAACCGAGAATATCCTTTAAGTCTTTTGTAGAAATAGAATCTTTTTTGCCATTATGTATAATCTGGATATTCCAATTAATATTATCATCTGCAGTTATAAGAGAAACAATAGTAGAAGGAACATTTCCAAACTCTAACATATCGATATTATTTGTATTAAATTTGCAAAAAAGGGTCGTCCCTTTATCAACTTTAGATTTTATATCAACGTGTCCTCCTGTGAGCTCAGAATTTTGTTTTAATAATGGAAGCCCCATACCAACCTTTCTAACTTTTTTGTTTCGAGTCGTATAGAAAGGGTCAAATATATGTTTTAATTTATCTTCTGGTATTCCGTCTCCATCATCAATGATTTTAAAAGAAAAAGTTTTTTTCTTATCATTAAAATCTAAAATTAAGTCAATATTATCAGCATTTCCTTTTATGGAATTATATGCTATATCTTGTATATGGTCAGCAATACTTCTCATTGTTAATCTCCTTTTATGATTTTGAAATTACCTTTTTTGAAAGCCTCAAAAAAGGCATTAATTGATAAATCTTTTAGATCAAATTCTAATTTTGGTTTTTTAATACTATGAGGAAAATGCGCATCAGAAGAAGAGAGAATTTTATCTCCCAAAGAGTATTTTTTTTTGAATTTTTGGACTTTTTCCTTTATATATATTTCGAAAGCATCAAATTCTAACTCTGGGATATATCCCAGATTGGAAATAATACTGTTGGTTTTATCCAGATGAGCAGGAACAGCAAGCCCATTATTTTTTTTTATAATATCAAAAACTTCATCGATGCCAATATTAGTTGCAGATGCCAAAAAAGCTTCTTCTTTTTCCACGAAATCATCATTTTCATCGAGGAGTAGTTGATAACCAAAGATATCTTCTCTATTTTTCATATCTGGTAGATTTTTATAAATTTTTTCTTTTACAGATTTTAGATCTTCTAAATTTTTAAAATATCCTAATATATGTATCTCTTCAATAGTGGCAATTTCAATGCCAGGGATAAAGAGAATTCCTTCTTTTTCCGCCCTTTTTTGAAAAACTTTAGAATTTCCATTGGAATTATGGTCTGTAATTGAAAAAATTTTAATATTATTTTCTTTAAGCTTTTTAAAGATGTTTTCCTGTACCATTAGAAGATCTGCACAGGGAGATAAAACAGAGTGTATATGTAAATCTGCTAAATACCTCATTATTTTATACCTAATTCATATAATTGATTGGTAATTTCAAAGGAATTTTTATCAGAGAGAAGAACTGAGATTCCTTCATTTTTTGCTTTGTTAATAAAATTTTCATTGGGAGTATGTCCCTCTGTAATTATAATTGCAGGCAAGTCTAACATTGAAGCAACTCCTACTACATTTAGATTTTTATGTACTGTAATCCAAATCATCCCCTTTTTTGCTTTTCCCATCACTTCACTTAAAAGATCGCATACATATCCCTCTTTTATCTCTTGGTCTTGATTTGGAACAATTAAAGGTTCACAATCTATTTTTTCTATAATAGTTTTTAATTTCAAAATATTCTCCTTTCTTTAACTTGATGTGTGATTACAAAATTATAAAGCCTTAATTAATTTTACTATGAAAAAGTCAATTTGTAAAGTAAAATTTGATAAAAATTGTTTTAGTACTTTACATAAAAATGACATAATGGTATAATAACAAGGGATTTAACATGTTGTTAAGGAGTGAATAGGATGAAAGCAGCTATAGTAGAAGATCAAGATAGTGTTCGAAAATTAATTTGCGAGATTTTGAAAAATGAAGAATTCGAAGTTATGGAGTTTGACTTGGGATATGATTTTATAGAACAATGTGATCTAAATAATGTAGATTTAGTAATTTTAGATATAGGACTTCCGGATATGGATGGGTTACTTTTGTGTAAGCAGATAAAAAAGAAAAGAGGAGAAAATCTAACTCCGATAGTATACATGGTAACTGCCATTTCTGATCAAACCAAGGTTAATGAGGCTTTTGAATATGGAGCAGAAGGGTATTTAAGAAAACCTTTTAATTTACAAGAAATGCGACTCAGAATTAAAAACATAAAAAAGAGAGTATTAATAGAAAGAAGTAAAGAAGTTAAAACAGAATATAAAGATATATATGTTGATAGAAAAAATAAGGTGTGTTATTATAATTCCAGGTTAATAGAAACAACTAAAATGGAATATAGATTATTGCTGTATTTAATCGATAATAGGAAAAAATTATTAACACGGCCAAAAATAATGAGAAATGTTTGGAACAAAACTTTTTTTCCAGAAGATAGAAGTATCGATATATATATATCTAAATTAAAGAGAAAATTTCCGCCAATTGATATAAACTTAAAAACGGTAACAGGTTATGGTTATAGATTATTAGAATAAGAATTATTTATAAGGGAAGTCAATAAACAAAATAAACTTAAACTTACAATAAAAAGAACTTAATTATATGGTAATCTATTAAAAAATACAAAGAATTAGACCAAAATATAAGGGGTAATATATGTTGAAAAAGAGTACAATATATTTTTTCATTTTTTTGATATCTAGTTTGACTTATGGAGCAAGTGAAAACATAGAAGCTGTATCAGGAAATGTGCAAGTTGATTTCGAAAATGAGGAATTTTATGCAGAAGATGGTTTGAAATTACAGTATGAAGATATTAAGATACAAGCTAACCGTATCAAAAAAGAGGATGACAAAAATGAACTAAAGGCTTATGACAAGGTAATATTTAATCAAGGTGAAAATACAGTTGAAGCAGATTCTATAGATGTAAATTTAGATACTAAAATAGCCAAGATATACGATGGGAAATCATTTACTGATGATGTATATTATGGTGGTGAAAAAATTGTTGCGGAATTTCCAGATGAAGTTGAAGCAACCAATTCATACTTTACAACATGTTCTAATGAAGAAGAACACACCCATTATAAATTTAAGACAAAAACTTTAAAAATATATCCAGGAGATAAAATAATTGCTTATAATACATTTTTATATATTGGGAAATATCCTGTTATGTGGTTCCCTATATACATATCTTCCTTAAAGAAAAAAACAAAAGCTCCATTATTTCCTAAAATAGGGAGTGATGAGGAATTTGGTAAATATATTATATGGGGACTTGATTATGGAAGAGAATCTCAATATTTAAATGGTAGTTTAGCTTTAAAATGGAGTGAAAAACAAGGATTGCTTATTAATAGTTGGGAAAATGCTTATGAAATAACAGATAAAAGTACAGGGAAATTAACTTTAAGAGATACATTTATAATTCCAAAGGGAGATTTCGAAGAACAGTGGAAATTTCAATGGACCCATAAACATAAAGAGGAAAATCAAGATTTTGATTGGGATTACAAAAATGAATCAACTAATACAATCAATGAATTAAAAGCCGATGATCAAGAGGGCAAAAGCAAAACAAATGAAAAAAAACTTATAAGAGCAAAATTAAAAGGGGATTTTAAAAAACTTGGTCCCAGTGATGATATATCAGGTAATGTTGATATAGAATACACCAATAGTGAGAACTTAGTGAAACAGTTAATTGATGACGCCTTAGAAGATTTAGATGATCAAGAAGAATTTGATAATGATTTGAGAACAATTTTGAAACTGACAAAAGATAACAGAAGACATAAGCTTTTTGGTCATTATGAAAATATCTCTGATTTAGATCCAGGAAGTCATAGCTCAGATACTCTTTCGTATAAAGACAAGCAAGAATACCAAGTTAATTTAAAAACTTATAAAATAGATATGCATTATAATATAGAGGATAAGGATGTTTGGAAAAAGTTGAGTTTATCCGAACAGGAAAATGATTCAGTTATTCAAGCAAAAGAAGAAGATTTAGGATATGATCTAAAGACTATTAAGCAATACGATTTTAAAAAACTAGAAGAATATGATCTAAAACTAGGAAATTATAATATTTTAGATACGAAATTCAAATGGGGAATGGATTTTCACAAAAAAGATAGCCATGATCTATTAAATCGAGATAAAAATGCTGATGGTGAGTATTTTAATCAAGCTACAATTATTGAAAAAAAAGAACAAGACGAAAATGCAAATTTTACTTTAAAACATACTTCAAGAACTTTAAAAATTGGAGTAGGTCAAAATATAGAATATGAAAAAGAAGATAACGGAGATGAAATAGATGAAGATTCATCATATTTAACGTTAAGTTTATCTGATTCTAAAATCCCGTTATATGTTTTAGATGACTTAAATGCAGAATATAAATTACGAAAAGATTGGTTTATTGAAAAAGATGAATTAGAAGAACATTTTTATAAAGTTAAACAAAATCAAGTTGTGTATGATAATAAAAGTGATTATTCTCGAAACGTTGATTTAAAACTTACAAATAATATAGGATATGAACATAAATTTTTTAATTATGATTTAGGAGAAAGAGATTTAACCGAAGATGGCATGTCTGCTGAAGAAGTAAAAGAAGAAAGATTAACGCGAAAAGAGATGACCAAAAAATATACAGAAACTTTTAATATTGATTTGGGAAATACAAGTACAAAATATGATTTTGTACTAAGTAAAAATCATGATGCGTTTAAAGAAGAATGGCTTAAGAAAAAAGATATTTCCAATGGCATAGAATTTAAACTAGATAATAAAAGAAAGTTTAAATTAGATGTAGATAATTTATATGAATATGAAGAAGATGGATATAATAAAAGAAAAAAAGATGATATAGGAATAAACGTAAATGCCTTTGATAAAAAAATTGGTTTTGATAGTACTTTAGATGTTAGAAGAGATAGCTCAGGAGAAGGTGAAGATAAATTTACCAAAAAAGTTACAGAAAATGATGATAAAGGTTTTTCGTATGGTTTAGAAGATTGGGATTTTAAATATTCAATTGGAACAAGGAGAACTAAGGAAAAATCTACTAAAGATGATGACTTTGAGATAAAATCCGAAACAGAGACGACTGAATACAAAATAAAACACAATATGGGCGATGAAATAACCAAGGAATTCGAAGTGATATATAGAGATATTGAGGATAAAATAGTGGAAAATAACTCCAATGGGAAATTTGATTTTAACTTTAAATATTTAGATAAAGGTGAAGTAACAGAAGAAGAGGAAGAAGAAGTTAAAGAAGAGGATGATTTTTTAGAACTAGGAGAAGAAGAGCGAGCTGAAATCGAAAGAATTTTACAGGAAGATAAGAGAAAAGATTTAGGATTTAATTTAATGGGATTAACTGAAGATGAAATAGAAGAAGACGATGATGAAAGTAAGGAATTTATTTTTAATCTAGATTTAGACCATAATAAAGAGTATAATAAAAATAATAAATATTTAGATAGTTTAACTAACTTGAAAATAAGATTAAAAGCTAAATATAAGAGGAAAGAATTTAATTATAGCTATACTCAAAACAGAGATATAGACAATACTGATAATACGTCGGAGCTTACTTTAAAAAAACATACTCAAAGTTTTAAATATTATTTTGGCAAAAAAGATTATGAATGGAATGTTGGATATGACATAACTTTTAATGATATAATCGAAGATGATGAAAATAGAATTACTGATTATGGAATAAATATAGGTCATAAAATACACTGTACAGATTTTGAGATTGGGATTGAAAGAGATTGGAATAAAACAGATGAAGAATACGATACTGTATGGACTTTCAAATTTTGGATAACAGCCTTTCCAGATAAAAAATTATTACTGCACAGAAAAGAAAATGAAGATGGAGAACAACAAATTGATTCTGAGTTTGGAATATAATAGATTTAAAAATTAAAATATATAAATAGGAACATTTACAAAAAATTAGGAGGAAAAAATGATAATTATAACATTACCAGATGGAAGTGAACTTGGATTTGAAAAAGCGGTATCTGTTATGGAAATAGCAGAAACTATAGGAGCCGGACTTGCAAGAGTTGCATTGGCTGGAAAGGTAGATGGAAAACCAGTTGATATGTCTTACGTAGTAGAAAATGATGCAAAATTAGAAATAATAACACCTAGAACAGATGAAGGAGTTGAAATCATAAGACACAGTGCAGCCCATGTTATGGCACAGGCAGTTACTAGGTTATTTCCTGATGCAAAAGTTGCAATAGGTCCTGCTATAGAAGATGGTTTCTATTATGACTTTGACTTAGAACATAATTTTACAGATTCTGATTTAGAAAAGATTGAAAAAGAGATGAAAAAAATAGTTAAAGAAGATTTAGAATTTAAAAAGAAAGTTATGCCTAAAGAAGAAGCAATTAAGTATTTTGAAGATAAAGGAGAAAAATATAAAGTAGAACTTATAAAATCATTTGACGATGAAGTTGTTAATCTTTATAATCAAGGGGACTTTGTTGATTTATGTAGAGGACCTCATGTACCATCAACAAAATATTTGAAGGCCTTTAAATTGAAAAGCGTAGCTGGCGCTTATTGGCGTGGAGATGCAGATAATAAGATGTTACAAAGAATATATGGATATGCATTTGCTAAGAAAAAAGAGTTAAAAAAACATATAAATTTATTAAAAGAAGCTGAAAAGAGAGATCATAGAAAAATAGGTAAAGAGTTAGATCTTTTTACCATGAGTGATTTTGGTCCAGGATTCCCATTCTTTTTACCAAAAGGGATGGTAATTAAAAATAAATTAATGGAGATATGGAGGGATGAGCACAAAAAAGCTGGTTATGAAGAGATACAAACTCCAATTATATTAAATAGATCTCTTTGGGAAACTTCTGGTCATTGGTTTAATTATAAAGAAAATATGTATACAAGTGTTATAGATGATGAAGATGTTGCTATAAAACCAATGAATTGCCCAGGTTGTATTTTAGTTTATAAAAACGGATCTCACTCTTATCGAGATTTTCCAATGAGAATAGGTGAAATGGGATTAGTTCATAGACATGAACTAAGTGGATCTTTACATGGACTTATGAGAGTAAGAGCTTTTACACAAGATGATGCCCATATATTTATGACCCCTGATCAAATAGAAGATGAAGTTATAAAAGTAATAGATTTATATGAAAAATTTTATGATTTATTTGATTTAGATTTTCATATTGAGTTATCGACTAAACCTGAAAAGGCAATAGGAGAGGATGCAATATGGGAAACTGCAGAAAAAGCTCTAGAAGGAGCAATGAAAAAATCTGGAAGAGATTATAAGATGAATCCAGGGGACGGTGCTTTTTATGGTCCTAAATTAGACTTTAAATTAAAAGATGCAATAGGAAGAATTTGGCAGTGTGGAACTATACAACTGGACTTTAACTTACCAGAAAGATTTGATCTTAACTATATAGGCGAAGATGGAGAAAAACATAGACCGGTTATGATACATAGAGCGATGTATGGTAGTTTAGAAAGATTCATGGGGATATTAATAGAACATTATGAAGGTGAATTTCCATTATGGTTGGCTCCAGTACAAGTTAAATTCTTGACTATATCTGATGATCAAAATGAGTATGCTAAAGATATAATGAAACAATTAGAAGAAAAAGGAATTAGAGCCCAGTTAGATGATAGAGCTGAAAAGATAGGGTTTAAGATAAGAGAAGCAAACCTTAATAAAATACCTGTTCAAGTTATAATAGGAAGCCAAGAGGAAGAAAAAGGCGAAGTAAATATTAGAAGATTTGGAAGTAAAAAAAGTGAGAATTTTGGTAAGATGAAATTTATTGAAAATATAATAGAAGAAGCAAAGGTAAAATTTAAAAAATAAATTAATATTTCATATTAATTAGAAGAGGTGATAATTATGTTTGGGATTTCCAATGAACAAAAAAGGTATTCAAGTAGAATGGGTTCAGAAGTAGCATCTGAATTTCTGACTAAAGTATTTGGTTGGATGTTTACAGCATTAATATTAACTGGAATGGTGATGTGGAAGGTTATTAATACTCGATCTTTAATGAATTTTGTACAATCTTCTTCATTATTTTTAATAATAATGCAGTTTGGAATAGTTTTAGGTTTATCTTTTTTGATAAATAAAATTTCTGCAAATATGGCTAAGATATTGTTTTTAACTTATGCTCTTTTGACAGGTCTTACTTTTTCATTATTTGTGGTCTTTTTTGATCCAATGTCAGTGCTATTGACATTAGGTATTACAGTTAGTATATTTGGAGTTATGGCAGTATATGGATATACAACAAAAGAAGACCTTTCGAAGTTTAGACCATTATTGATGGTGAGTTTAATAGTCTTAATTATAGCATCATTTATAAATGCTTTTTTGAGACTTCCAGGGCTATACTGGATAATAAGTTATGCAGGAGTATTTATATTTACAGCTTTAATCGGGTATGATGTAAATAGAATTAAAGCAATGGCAGTACAAATGTCCAATGGTAATACAGAAGTTGCTGAAAAATATGCAATTTTTGGTGCTTTAAAGTTATATCTAGATTTTATAAATCTATTTATATATTTATTACGAATTTTTGGAAAAAGAGATTAATAATCTCTTCTTATAAGAACTCTAATTTAATTTAGAGTTCTTTATTTTTTTAGAATAAAAATTTATAAATACAGAAGGGAGATATAATATGAAGTTAAACGAAGCTGTTAAAACAGTATTAGAGGAAAATGGGGAAATATATCTGGATAAAACAAAGGGTTGGTATGAACAAGGAGGAGAAGATCATCGTACAGGAGGCGAAGATATTATTTATGCTAAAAAAAAGTTACATATAAAAAAAATCTGGGATTATGTTGATGAAAATGGAGAGATCAAAAAAGATAAAAAAAATATAACTGTTGATGAAATAGTAAAAGAGTTAGAAAATGAAAATGTAAATGCTGAAGAAGTTATGTTAGGAGCTATTATAAATAGAGGTATGTGGGAGTCTAGACAAAAAAGTGATCATTAAATTTAATAAAAAATAGAAATTTTCTCATATAAGAGAGTGGTAGTTAACAACTATTACTCTCTTTTTTTATTAAATATACAAAAAGTGATCAGAATAATATATAAAAAAATCACATAACTTAAATATATACATATATTAAAAAAAACAAAAAATATTTGAATTATTTTTTAAATTTTTGACCATGAAGCAAAACAAGGACTTTCTTTTGAGCCTTTAATATAGTGTATGTTAAAAATAATACAAGATTTATTTGTACTGTTTAAGCTAAAAAGATCATAATTTTAACAAACTTTGTTCATTATTTTGACTTGCAAAGCTTTGTATTAAAGTGTAAAATATCATATGTATCAAATATTAAAGGGGTAGTAAATTTAAAAAAAATATAGGAGGGAAAAATGAAAAAAGTAACTGTAGCAATGAAATTAGTTTTACTTGGAATTTTATTTATCGTAGGGGGATGTATATCAGAGGACTCTGAAACAGGAGTAGATGTAAAAGAAGATTTAAAAAGAGGGACTATTAAAAGAACAAGTGGATCTGAATATGAAGTTGTATATTTTAGAGGAACAGCTAATAACTGGAATAAACTTGAAATGGATTTAAATGGAGAATCAACTTGGAAAACAATTGCGGAATTTGGTAATGGTACAGATGAGAGATTTAAAATTGATGTATCTGAAGATTGGATTGAATCTTATCCAGCAGAAGATTATCAGATAACAGATGGTGCCGGAAAATATGAGATCACTTTTGATGAAACTACGAAATCAGTGAGTGCTTCAAAAATTGAAGAAGGATTTTCTTCAAATTACGAAACAATGTATTACAGAGGGAGTCAAAATAATTGGGAAAAAACAGCAATGAATTTGGTTGCGGATAATACTTGGGAACTAGAAATTAATGGTCTAAATTCCTTTAAATTTGATGTATATGGAGATTGGAGTTTAAATTTTGGAGATGATAATTCCGATGGAATAGCAGATCAATCTGGAGATAATATTGATTTTAATGACTACGGGACATATGTACTGTCATTTAATGATGCAACTAAAGAATATTCATTTAAAGAGACTAATGTGGAATTAGCCGAGGTATCTGTAGATATTTCATTTACAGATGAAGTTATAGGAAATATTGAAAATTTAGTAGGAAAACAAGTAATGGTATATGAAAAGAACAATGAAAATTATTCACTAATAGACGGAGCAGAGATTCTAAATGGAAATCAAGGTTTATCTTCTAGCTTTAATGTTCAACCAGGAATATATAAAATTAAAATATATGAAAGCTATGTAGATGGGAAATGGAAATATGAAGGAGAAAGCCAAGATTTCTCTGTATTAAGTGGTGAAGATCTTAGTTTAAGTTTAGAATTAACAGAAACTATTATGCAAGATAATATAATTATTAGACCAGATTTAGAAGGTTTTAGTAGCTCTATGGGAAATTCAAGTCCATTAATAGGTTTAGAAGTGGATGTATACAAAAATGGTAACTTTATAGGAAATCAAGATATAAATAGCTTTTATATCTATCATGGTATTGACGGAGCTGAAATTTCATTTAAAGAAAAAGAAATTGGTAGTTATAAAATAGTGCTTGATAAAACTGTAAATGGAATTAGGTATTTCGGTGAAACTACTTTTGAGATAACAGAAGAATGGGAAAGTGTAAACCCAGATATGAGTTGTTATCAAGAAGAAGTATCAGTTGAAAAAGGTACTGTGAAAATAAAAGTTTTAGCAGACTATATAAATGAAGGAGAATTAATATCTGTTCCTGTTAATAATATGGGAGTATTTTTAGGAGATTGGCATGCAGGTGACAGACTGGGAACTACAAATGAAAATGGAACTATAGAAGTTGAGTTAGATGAAGGAGATTATGAATTCAGTATATTTAAAATGACATCAAGTCACTCAACAGTAACCAAGTATAACATATCAGGAACAAGTAGTCCTTCTGAAATAACAGAAATTGAAGTGCATGTTGCAATGGCTCAAGTTAGAATTAAGGCTGAAAATTTAAATTTAAATTCCAATGAAGCTTTGTACATTACAGGAGAAACGGAACATTTAGGAAATTGGACAGAGGCTACTAAGATGAGCTATAATTCAAATACAAACACATGGTCTATATATGGGAATTTCCCTGAAAATGCTAATTATAAAGTTGTTAAAGCTGAGAATTCTGAAAGTAGGAAAATTTCTACTGAAAATGTACAATGGGAGTTAGGTGGAAATAACACAATAAATGAAATTAATAATTACTATGAATCAGTAAACACTATATATCCATCTTTTTACTAAATTTTATGTACAAGAAAAGAGGCTCTTAAAGAGTCTCTTTTCTTTTTTTTGCTTTAAAATTATAATATTAAGAAACATAAAAAATCATAAATTATATTTCCTAAATAAAATTGATAATTAAGAAAAAATAAGGTATAATAATTATATGAAGCGTTAAAAGATATAGAATATTAAATAATTATAATATATTAATTAGATTTGACTTTTTATGAGTTTAATTGTTTTTAAGGAGGATATAATGGATAAAATAATAATAAAAGGAGCAAGAGAACATAATTTAAAAAATATTGATATAAAGATACCAAAAGATAAAATGGTTGTAATAACAGGAGTTTCTGGATCTGGAAAGTCATCTTTGGCATTTGACACAATATACTCAGAAGGACAGAGAAGATATGTTGAAAGCCTGTCTGCATATGCCAGGCAATTTATAGGACAAATGACAAAACCAAAGGTTGATAGTATAGATGGATTATCACCTGCAATATCAATTGAGCAAAAAAGTATAAGTAAAAATCCAAGGTCTACAGTAGGAACTATGACTGAAATTTATGATTATATGAGGTTATTATACGCTCATGTAGGAACACCGCATTGTCCAAATTGCGGTCAAGAAATTACAAGTCAAAGTGCACAAGAGATAGTGGATACTGTTTTAGAAAAAAATAAACCCGGAGATAAATTAATAGTATTAGCACCTGTTGTAAGAAGTAAAAAAGGAGAACATAAAAATTTAATTTTAAATCTTATCAAAAAAGGGTATGTACGTGCAAGAATAGATGGGCAGATATATTATCTAGAAGATGAGATAAATTTAGACAAAAATATTAAACATAATATAGAAGTGGTAATTGATAGATTAAAGTGCAAAAAAGATAATAAAGAATTTAGAGAGAGACTAACAGAAGCAATTGAAGCGGGATTAGGACTATCTGAAGGATTTTTAATTATGGAGGTAAATGGAGAAGATAATCATTATAGCGAGCACTTTGCTTGTCCTGATTGTGATATTAGTTTACCTGAAATAACTCCAAGGGTATTTTCATTTAATGCTCCCTATGGGGCCTGTCCTAAGTGTAATGGTTTAGGACAAAGTCTAGAAGTTGAAGAGAGCAAACTTATATTAGATAAAAATGTATCACTTCGTGATGGAGGAATCTATATTCCAGGAGCTAACTCTTCCAAAGGATGGGTTTGGAATCAATTTGAATCTACTGCTAATCATTTTGGTATAGACTTAGATAAAAAGGTTAAAGATTTGACAGACGATGAAAAGAATTTAATATTTTATGGTACAGATGAGAAGATTAAAATAGAGTATAATGGGTCTAATTTTAATTATGATGGTTATAAAGCTTTTGAAGGAATTGTAAACAATATTGAAAGAAGATATAAAAAGACTAATTCTAATCGTGTTAAGGAAAATATAGAAAAAAAATTCATGGTTGAAAAAAAATGTAAAAAATGTGATGGTAAAAAATTAATTCCTGAAGTTTTAGCTGTTACAATCGAAGATAAAGATATCATGGATGTAACTCAGCTTAGTATCAATGGAGCTATTAACTTTTTTGATAATATCAATTTAAGCAAAAAAGAAAGAAAAATAGCAGAGGAAATCTTAAAAGAGATACAAGAAAGGTTAAGATTTTTAATAAATGTAGGACTAGATTATCTTACTTTGGATAGATTAACTAAAACTTTATCTGGAGGAGAAGCTCAGAGGATTAGGCTTGCAACTCAGATTGGAGCTGGGTTAACAGGAGTTGTATATGTTTTAGATGAACCAAGTATTGGGTTACACCAAAGAGATAATCAACGACTTCTTGAAACGTTGAAAGATTTACGTGATTTAGGGAATACTCTTATAATAGTAGAGCATGATGAAGAGACTATAAGAGAAGCTGATTACGTTATAGATATGGGGCCAAGAGCTGGAGTGAATGGAGGAGAAATAGTAGCAAAAGGTAGTATAAATCAACTAAAAAGACTAAAAAGATCTATTACTGGAAAATATCTTAAAGGTGAAAGAAAAATAGAGGTTCCTCAAAAAAGGAGAAACTGGGAAGAATTTATAGAAATAAAAGGGGCTAAAGGACATAATTTAAAAAACTTAGATGTTAAAATCCCTTTAAAAATATTTACTGCAATAACTGGAGTATCTGGATCAGGTAAAAGTAGTTTAATAAACCAAACAGTATTTCCAGTTCTTTTCGAGGAGTTAAATAGAGGTAAAAGTTATCCATTGGAATATAAAAAAATAGAAGGAATTGAAAAACTAGATAAAGTTATAGATATTGATCAATCCCCAATAGGAAGAACTCCCAGATCAAATCCAGCAACTTACACAAAAGTTTTTGATTATATAAGGAAAATATTTGAACAGACTAAAGGTGCAAAAATTCGAGGTTATGATAAAGGGAGATTTAGTTTTAATGTCAAAGGAGGAAGATGTGAATCTTGTGGTGGAGCTGGAAGAGAGAAAATAGAGATGAATTTTCTTCCAGATGTCTACGTCACATGCGAAGTCTGCAATGGAAAAAGATATAATAGAGAAACTCTAGAAGTATATTATAAAGGTAAAAATATTGCCCAGGTATTAGATATGACTGTAGAAGAAGCTTATGATTTTTTTCAAAGCATACCTTCTTTAGAACGAAGATTAAGAGTTTTAAAAGAGGTTGGTCTAGAATATATAAAACTTGGTCAACCGGCGACAACTTTGTCAGGTGGAGAAGCTCAGAGGATAAAACTTGCATCAGAATTAGCTAAGCAATCTAGAGGACATACTATGTATATTTTAGATGAACCTACAACGGGATTACATTTCGAAGATATAAAAAAATTATTATCTGTTCTTCAAAGATTAGTTGATAAAGGGAACAGTGTAGTAGTTATAGAACATAATTTAGATGTTATAAAAACTTCTGACCACATTATAGATTTAGGTCCAGAAGGTGGAGAAAAAGGTGGTTTAGTTATAGGAGAAGGGACTCCTGAAGAATTAATAAAAAATAAGAAATCCTATACTGGAAGCTTTTTAAAAGAGTTATTATCTAATAACCCAGAATAAAACATTTAAAAAGGGGGAATCATGAAGAAAATAATATTAATTTTATTATTATCTCTATCCATCATTTCTACAGGAGCAGAATTTTTTAAAGATAA
>JBNJFI010000031.1:16355-20488 GCA_051746725.1 Fusobacteriota bacterium | reverse complement strand
AGCATAAATTTTGGCGGAATGTACACTTTGAAAAATCAAACTTCTATATTTTTAGAAGGTTTAAAAAAAACAGACGATAATAATTATACATTTCAAATAGGTGGAAACAAGTGGAAATCAGAATATTTTGGAATAAATAATGCAAGAGGCAAAAGCGGTATTGATTATGAATTTGATGGATACGAAATGTATCTTGGTAAAGCAAATCATATAAATAATAAAAATTTATATGGATACAAATTAGGGTACGAAACATATAATATGAATTTAGATGAAAAAACAGATGATAAAATCTATGGATTAGAAGGGATTCCCCTTGTAAGTATAGGGGTAAATTATATATATGATACAAGAGATAACGATATGAATAGCAAAAAAGGGATCTTTTTTGAATATCAGATAAACAATTATTTTGAAAAATTGAGTACACATAAATTTATTGAAAATGAGTTTGAAATAAAATATTTTAAATCAGTTACTTCTAAAACTGTATTGGGAATACACAGTATTCTTAAATTAAAATGTGGAGAAATCCCTTTTCAAAAATATAGCCAATTAGGAGATGATAGTCTTATGAGAGGATTTGCAGGAAGTAAATATATAGATGAAAATAAGTTTGCAGTTCAAATGGAATATAGATACCCTATATATAAAAGATTATCAGGTATTATATTTTCTTCAGTTGGAGAGGTGTTTTCCGGAAATAATTTTAAATCAGAAAAACTAAAGGATTCTCATGGACTAGGAATCAGATATAATTTAAGTAAAGAGGATAATATTAATTTGCGGCTTGATGTGGCTTTTAATTCAGATGACGGGAATATATATTTAAATATAGGAGAGTCTTTTTAGGAGGAGAAAAAATGAAAGCAAAGATAAGTTTAGTTACAATATGGACAGACAATATTGAACCAATGACAAGATTTTATTGTGAAATAATGGGATTTAAAGTTAAAAATGATTTAGGAATGTATATTGAATTGGAAAATGAGGGAGTGAGATTTGCTATATGTAAAAGAAAGGTAATGTATGATTATTCTTCTGAATACAAAAAAGATTCCTATGGACAGAAATTTGAGTTGGCATTTCCATGTGAAAATGTTGAAGATTTAGATGAATCATATAAGGAATTAATAGAAAAAGGAGCTACTCCTATAGAAGAACCACAAAATATGCCGTGGGGTCAAAGAACAGCACTTTTTGCAGATCCAGATGGTAATATACATGAACTTTTTTGTGAACTAAAATAAGATTAAAAATATTAATAAGGAGACAATTATGGCAAATAAAAATAATAAGATTAATTATTCAAAATATTATTGGCAAAATAAATTAGTTAGATTAAGAGCAATGAAACCAGAAGATTGGGAGGGGATGTTTCATAATTATTATGACAGTGAAGCTAGACGGATGCTCGAGTATAAATTAGAACTTCCTCCAACACATGAAGCTGGAAAAGAAGTAACAGAAAAATTTTCAAATTTCGATCCAGAATGTGGGAGATTAATGTTTGTAATTGAAAATTTAAAAGGAGATATGGTAGGATCACTTAATATTAGTGGAATAGATGAAAGAAATGGAACTTTTGGAATTGGAATTCAAGTAGATATAGATAAAAGAGGTAAAGGGTATGGAACGGCTGCTATGAAACTTTTAATTAATTATGCCTTTAATGAAAGAAGACTTCACAAATTTAATGTCTCAGTATTAGAAGGAAATATTGCCTCAGCAACAATGATGAAAAAACTTGGGTGCAAAAAAGAGGGAGTACGTCGAGAAGTTATTTTTACAGACGGAGAATATAAGGATGAGATATTATATGGACTTATTCGAGGGGAGTTTAATATAAGATTTAATCAGAAAAAATGATACAAAATTATGAATTATAAAGTATATATTTTTTCGATAGTTTCTTAAGTTATTTGAAAGGAGTGATGATGGAAACCTATTTAACTCATTATTTTAGAAAAGGGACAAAACCATTTCAAAGTTTATCGGCTCTTTCTGACAAAAAAGCAATTGAAAAAATGAAATTACTATATCAAGACAATGCAATATGGGGACGTTTTAATAATCCCAGTCAATACTTAAAAGAAAGACGTAACACTGAGAAATGGTTGAGAAATGAATTTATTTTAAAAGGTGGAAAACCCATAGAAGAATATCCAATCTATATGGTTTTGGGGAAATGTGAAGAAATAGAAAAAAATATGAAAAAAGAAGATCTTGAAAAGATAATAATCCCAATAGATATTTTCAAACGAAATGAGGTCAGTTTTACTTATATAGATAGTATGTTTTCACTTCAACTATATAAAAATAAGGATTCAAAATACTATCATTCGAATTACCATGGGAAGATTTTTATGTTAGATGAAATAAAAGAAATTATTGAAAAAAAAGGAAAACCTCATGAAATTTTTGAGAATAATCTTCCTGAAGATTTCTTTCCATATGTAGAAACCCAAGTATGGAATCATTCTATTTTGGAAAAATATTTATGTAAATTGAGTTGATAATTTTAATGGATAAGAATGGAGATTCATGATATTTAATGTTAGAATTAGAAAGGAAATTTTAATACGAGGAAGTATATCAAATGACAAAAGAGGAGAGAACTTTAATAATAAAGCACCATCGGAAGATATAGACTTAGAGAAACGAACTCAAATAATGGCGGAAGAAGATCTAAAAGAATATAAAATATGTTAAATCGATTTAAATCAATATAAACTGGAGGAAAAAATGATATACATAATAAGTGGAACTTCTAGATCTGGAAAAACAATGATGGCAAATAAAATGTTAAAAAAAAATAAGATTCCATATATGTCTTTAGATTGGATGGTGATGGGATTTACAAATGGTATTCCTGAGTATGGAATCCATGATAAACTATTTCCTGATGATATAGCAAGAAGATTTTGGAACTTTCTAGAGGGGATGCTAGAAAACATGATCTGGTCAGATAAAGATTATGTTCTTGAAGGAGAAGCAGTACTTCCTGAACTAATAGCAAAATTCATAGATAAATATCCAGATCGAATTAAAGTATGCTTTGTAGGATATACGAAAATAGATGTGGACAAAAAAGTGGATGAAGTGAAAAAATTTAGTACAGGAAACAATGATTGGTTGTGCAATGAAAGTGATATATATATTGAAAATCATATAACTAATATGGTTAAACATAGTAAGATGATAAAAAATGAATGCCAAAAACATAATTTGAAATATTTTGATACATCTGAAGATTTCATAGAAACATTAGATAAGGCAATAAATCATTTATTTAAAAGTACAAAAATATAGTATGGAGGTAGTTATGAAAAACTTTATGATAAGAGAATTTAAAGATGACGATGCAAAGCGTATATCAGAAATAGTGCGCAGAAATTTTTTGGAAGTTAATATAAGAGATTATTCTGAATCTGAAATGAAAAGTCTTTCAGACGAATATAATCCAGAAAAAATATTAGAAATAAACAGTTATGCAGATATGTACGTTGCATGCCTAAATAATAAAATTGTAGGATGTGGGGCAATTTCAAGTTTTTGGAGTAAAGAGGATGAAAGCATACTTTTAACTATATTTGTTCTTCCAGAGTTACATGGAAAGGGGATTGGTAAAAAGATTATAGAAAGACTCGAATCTCATGAATATTTTTTAAGGGCAAAAAGAATTGAAATTCCATCTTCCATTACTGCTTGTGAGTTTTATAGAAAATTTGGGTATGATTATAAGGATGGGATAAAACAACTTGATAATGAAGGACATTATAGACTAGAAAAATTTAGAAAAGGAGTTACAAATGAAGAGAGTAAATAAATTTAAAGCTTTAGTGGCAAAAAAGAGGGTTACAATAAGAGAAATTTTTAAATTTTCAAAGGAGATCTATCCAAAAATGGTAGAAGATATGAAGAAAAACAATTTAGAAGCTATAGATAATACAGTATTTATTAGTCATGGTAGAGATGGAAACCTTAAGAAAAAGTTTGATCACGAAATATGTATTCCTATAAATGATCCGGAAGAATATTCTGGAGAATTTGAAATTAAAGAAATTCACTCTTTTGAATGTATTAGTGGAAAATACAAAGGGACAATGAATAATATATTGACAAATGGAATA
>JBNJFI010000031.1:0-16255 GCA_051746725.1 Fusobacteriota bacterium | reverse complement strand
GAATATTCTGGAGAATTTGAAATTAAAGAAATTCACTCTTTTGAATGTATTAGTGGAAAATACAAAGGGACAATGAATAATATATTGACAAATGGAATAGGGGAGCTTCTCAAAAAAGCGGATGAGGAAAATATGAGGCTATCAAATGAGATGCGTGAAGTATATCATAACTGGGATAAGCCTCGATCTAAAAAAAATGTTGTTGAAATACAGTTTGGGGTTCAGAAATAAAATAATTTATAGCATATCCTAAAAATAGTAAAGGAGATGAAAGTTATGATAGAGTTTAATTTAGTAAACGAGAATGAAAGTAAATTACTTAGAGATATAGCAGTAAAATCTTTTGAAAAAGATAAAAATAGATACGGATCTTTTCCTCCAGGTATCGATTCTATTGAATGGCATAGGAATCAATCTAAAAGTAAGATGTATTATAAAATTATATATAATAGAAAAATTATTGGTGGAATACGAATATTCGATATGAAAAAAGACCATTATAGATTAGGAGCAATATTTATTCACCCTGATTATCAAAATTTAGGGATAGGACATAGATCAATAGAATTTATAGAAAATTCATATTCTGATGCTAAAATGTGGTCTTTAGACACTCCTTACAAAAGTTACAAAAATCATTATTTCTATGAAAAACATGGATATGTTAAAGTTGGAGAAATAAAGCCAGATGAAAATAGAGAATTTTATCTATTTTTATATGAAAAGGATTTAAGTAATTTTAAATAAAATACTAGGATAATTTAAAAAGGAAGTTAAAAAGGAATAATAAATGAAGAGAGTTAATAAATTTATAGCTGTGGTAATAAAAAAGGAGGTACCTATGTATTTAAGTTGGGTGAGTCTATATGTAGAAAATGTTGAAGATAATAGTAAGGATAAATTACCTGTAAAACCAAATACAATAAAGCCAGAAAGTATAACCGATAATGAAAAAAGAAGAATTCGAAATATAGATATATCTCAAAATAACCCAAGAAATTAGCTAAAAATCATAGATTTAATTTTAAAAATATGTTATATTAAAAGTATAAAGATAGAGACATAAAACAAAATAAATTTATTCAGGAGTTAAATTATGAAAATCAACCACATTGCAATTTGGAGTAAAAATATTGAAATTTTAAAAGAATTTTATGCTAAATATTTTAATGCAAAATCTAATGACAAGTATATAAACAGCAAAAAAGGATTTCAATCTTATTTTTTGAGTTTTGAAAATGGTTGTCGATTAGAAATAATGAAAAAAGAAGATATAAATAAAAAGTTAGATAAAAATATAAATTTCTTAGGATTAGCTCATTTTTCAATATCTGTCGGAAGCAAGAAAGATGTATTGAAAATAACAAATAAATTGAAAAAAGATGGATATGATGTTATTGGAGAACCAAGAACTACAGGTGATGGTTATTTTGAGAGTGTAGTGCTAGATCCTGAAGGTAACCGGATCGAGATAACAGTTTAGTTAAATTAACCTTGATAAATTAAGAAAATCAAGCTATAATTAAGAAAAAGGAGGTCAAATGAAGATATCAAAAATAATAACTTGGATATGTTTAATAGCAATGACAATTGGATTAATTAACGGATTTGTAAATGGAAACTTTTTTGAAGATGGTTCCAAGCTTTTATCTAACCCCTGGGGAGTTATGTCTCTTATTGATTTATATGTTGGATTCACTTTATTTGCAATATGGATATATTTTAGAGAAGACTCTTTTTTGAAACGCAGTATATGGATAATATTATTAATGGTCTTGGGATTTTTTATCGGTAGTTTATACGTACTTATTAATTTGTATATATGCAAAGGTGATTGGGCTGAATTCTTTTTTGGTTCAAAAAAGGATGAAATTATAAATGGATAGGGGGTGATTATAATTAAATTAAGTAGAGAAATTTTAGAAGAGTTAAAATCAGTCATATCAGGGAAAACTATAGATGCCATAATACCACCTTCAGTATTTATGTTGGTAAATAATATGTACGGATTAAAAATTTCAGTTATATCAGCAATATCAATAGCTTTTTTGATAGGTACTTTCAGATTTTTATCAGGTGATAACTGGAAGTATGCATTTGGAGGATTAATCGGAGTAATAATAGCATCTGGATTGGCCTTTTTGGGAAATAATGCTACAAATTATTTTTTACCTGATATCTTTACAAGTGGACTTTTATTGATTTTAATTATAATAAGTTTATTAATGAAAAAACCATTTGCTGCTTGGGTTAGTCATATAACAAGAGGTTGGGATATAGAATGGTTTTGGCGAAAGGATGTAAAACCTGCTTACAAAGAAGTTACTTGGTTTTGGGGACTTGTAGTTACTATTAGGATGATTATTCAGATTATGTTATTTATGAGTGGCGATACGGTAAAACTTTTTTGGGCAAAAACTCTTTTAGGATTTCCTTCTATAATAATAATTTTAATCATTACTTATATATATGGTATATGGAGATTAAAAAAATTAGGAGGACCAGGAATACAGGAATATAAAAATGGAAAAAAACCACCGTGGGAAGGTCAAAAAAGGGGCTTTTAAAATTATCTGAGGAGGAATTATGGATAATAAAATATTAGAATCATTTATTGAAAAAACTAAAGATATACAACTTAATGGAATAGTTATATTAAAAGACGGTGAAAAGGTTGCACAACATCAATGGAGGCCGGAAGCTAGACAAAACCAATACTCTATAAGTAAAAGTTTTACCTCTACGGCAGTTGGTTTGGCAGTTGAAGAGGGGATTTTAAATTTAGAAGAGTTAGTTGTTGATTGTTTTCCAGATGAAATTCCAGAAAATCCCTCTGAAAACTTATTAAAGTTGAAAGTAAGGGATCTTTTGACAATGGGTTTAGGTCAAGATAGACCACATATGATGGGGAGTGAAAGAGCATCTCTAGGTAATAAAAACTGGGTAAAATACTGTTTAAATCGGCCATTTTCAAAAAAGCCAGGCAGTAAGTTTAGATACTCTAATGCTGGTCCATATTTAGCTGGAGTTATTATTCAAAAAAGGGTTGGTATGAACTTAGTGGATTATCTTATGCCAAGATTGTTTACCCCTCTTGGAATTTACCTGCCTACTTGGGAGCTAGATCCCCAGGGAAAAACCTTTGGATCCAGTGGATTATATTTGACTGTATCTGAAATCGCAAAATTTGGTCAGTTATACTTGCAAGAAGGAATTTGGGAAGGAAAACAGTTAATTCCTAAAAGTTGGGTAAAGGAAGCAACGAAAGAGCAAATAAAGACAGGTAGAAAAGATCCAGATAAGGCTGGATATGGGTACCTTTTTTGGAGAGGAAAGCATAACTCTTATAGAGCAGATGGGAAATATGGACAGTATTCCATAGTAATACCAGATAAAAATGCAGTTGTAGCTATAAATTCATATAATATTAAAGATAAACCTGTTAGAAAACATATTTGGTCTGAGATATATCCAAAGTTATAAAAATTTTTTGATTATATAATAATATTTAAAAAGAGGAGGATAATACATGGACTCAGGAATTATTTTTATGATATTTCTCTTAATATTTTTAATAGTAATGTTTATCATAGAACCCATTCGTATTGATATAATTGCTCTTTCTGTTCCTGTAATTTTAGTATTTACTAATTATTGGACAGGAGTTACTCCTATAGAGGCAATATCAGGATTTTCAAGTTCAGCAACAGTAACAATTGGTTCTATGTTTATTATCAGTGCAGGTGTAGAAAAAAGTGGTATAATACAGGCTCTAGGAGATAAAATAGATAAATGGACTGGAGATAGTGATTTCAAACTTCTTTTTTTTATTATTTTGTTTGCCGGAATAATTGCAGGTTTTATCAACAATACACCTGTAGTGGCATTATTTATTCCATTGGTAATAGGTATTTCCAAGCGTAAGAATAGTTCACCTTCTAAATTTTTAATTCCTCTTTCTTATGCTGCAATGATGGGAGGTTTAACTACTTTAATTGGAACTTCTACTAATATTTTAGCCAGTGATATATTAGCTCGGAGAACAGGAGAAGGTTTCTCCATGTTTGAGTTTACTCATTTAGGATTATTAGTTCTATTTATCGGAGCTATTTATATGTTGGTTTTAGGTAGAAAAATACTTCCAGAAAGAATAAAACCAGAAGTAGAGGTCACAGAAAAGTTTGATGTAGGGAAATATCTAACTGAAACTGCAATTAGAGAAGATTCTCCATTGATAGGTAAGACTATGGAAGAAGCTGAAAATCTAATAGATTTTGAATTGAATATAATTCAATTACATAGATCTGGAAAAAAGTTTTTAAAGCCTCTTATTAATAAAATTATTCAAGCAGGAGATCACCTAATTGTGAGAACAGATCCTGAAAATCTAGTTCAATTAATTAAAGCTCATAAAATGAAAATAATTTCAAAAACTCCTACCCGAAAAAATTTAAATATAGAAAAGGGAAGTCAAAATATGGTAGAAATTGTACTTCCATATGGTTGTATTCTGGAAGGTCAGACTTTGGAAGAATCTAAATTTTTAGAAAATTATGATTGTGACATACTGGCTATCCGCCAGGGAGAAAAATTAAATCATAAAAGAATGATAAATATTCCTTTAAAGGTAGGGGACGTACTGCTGCTGACTGCAGGAGAAAAGACCATTGAGAGGTTGAGAAAAGATAGTAGCTTTATTATTTCTAGTGAGATTGGGGGCAAGGAATATAGACCTTCCAAAGTGATTACATCTTTAGCTATTTTAGCAGGAGTTATTTTATTAGCTGCTTTAAAAATTGTACCAATTGCAATTTCTTCTCTAGGAGGAGTCATTGCAATGGTAATTACAAAAAGTTTAAAACCGGTGGAACTATCAGAAGCAATAAACTGGAATGTAATTTTTCTTTTGGCCGGTTTAATTCCACTGGGGATTGCTATGGATAATACTGGAACAGCTAGATTTATGGCAAGTCAGATACTGCAATTGGAAGGTATTTTGTCTCCTGTGCTATTTCTAATGATTTTTTATTTATTTACAATGATTTTCGCAAACTTAATTGGTAATAATGCCAGTGTAATATTAATGTTGCCAATAGCTTTAGATGCTGCTGGACAGCTAGGATTAAATCCAATTGCATTTGCTATTGCAGTTACTTTCGCTGCCAGTTCAGCTTTTTTGACTCCCATGAGTTATCAGACAAATATGATGGTTTACGGTCCTGGAGGTTATAAATTTCAAGATTTTTTTTGGACAGGTTTACCTTTGCAGTTAATGCTCTTAGGTATTGTTCCTCTGTTGATCAAGCTATTTTGGGGATTATAAAAATGTAATAAATAACTAAATTATTTTTATAAAGATACTGTACAAAAGTTAATAAAAGATAGAAAACTTTTTTCGGTTTTACAATGTACTTTCTTATATAATCAAAAAGGAGAGCGATTTTAGATTTCTTTATATTTATATAGATGATGTAATATTTGATTAATTTATAAGGGGGGTTATAGTGGGAAAAAAAATTAAATACATAGGAGTTGATGGAAAGAAGCTTCATATAAATAAGTGGGAACCAAATAAAAATCCCATTGGAATTATACAAATATTTCATGGTATGGCTGAACATGGAGGCAGATATAAAGAATTTGCTGAATTTTTAAATAAAAAAGGATATATTGTTTATGCCAATGATCATAGAGGGCACGGGAAGAGCGTAAATAATATATCTAAATTAGGTAGGATAGGTAAAGATGGATTCAATAAGATGGTTCAAGATGAGAGAATACTAAATACTATTATAAGAGATGAAAATCCAGATATTCCAATTATAATTTTAGGACACAGTATGGGATCTTTTATAGCTCAGGAATATATAATTAATTATAGTAATACTATAGATGGTGTAATATTATCAGGAACAACTGGAAAATTTGGTATTGATCTGATTTTTGGATTGATTATTGCAAAAATTCAAATAGTATTCAAAGATAGATATAAACAAGCAAAATTTCTAGATAAATTAACCTTTGGGAATAATAATGCCAAAATAGAAAATCCAAATACTAAATTTGATTGGTTATCTCGAGATTCAAAAAAGGTGCAAGAATATATAGACGATGAATGTTGTGGATCTATCTTTCCAATTGAATTTTATTATGAATTTTTTAAAGGGTTGTTAAGATTAAAGAAAATTTCTCGTATGGATGAAATTGCTAAAGAATTACCGATTTTTATAATAGGAGGAAAAAAAGATCCTGTTACAAGTTATGGATGTGGAATTAGAAAACTGTTGAGAAATTATCAAAAAAAGGGAATTAAAAATATTAAAATGAAACTGTATGAAGATGGTCGGCATGAGATGTTAAATGAAATAAACCGATTGGAAGTTTATGAAGATATATTTGAATGGTTAAAAGATATATAAGTTAAAATTAATTGCTTGGCTTTGTAACTTATTCTACTAACCTTTTTTGAATAAAACAGTCTAATCGAGAAAAACATTGACATAAGTGCAATATAATAGTATACTATATTTGTTACGGAGATGTCGCGGGGTGGAGCAGTCTGGTAGCTCGTCGGGCTCATAACCCGAAGGTCACAAGTTCAAATCTTGTCCCCGCTACCAAATTATCTAGAAGATAAAATTTGTTTCAAATCAATTGGTACTATAATTTTAAATTCCATAAAATTAAATATAAAGCATAATATAGGGAGTTTATTTTCTATTTCCCCTTAATATTATGCCATTAAGTATTTTAAACCTGGACTCTAAGTTCAGGTTTATTTTTTGTTTATTTGAAAAAAAGAATTTTAAATATTTTTGAGTATTAAACTTGTAATTTATATTATGTATTAAAGTTGACATTATAATAAAAATAAGCTAGAATTTATAAAAGAATATATAATAAGGAGTGGGATAGAAATGAAAATCAGAAAATATATTTTAATATTTTTAATTTTAATAAGTACAAATATATTTGCATTTAATGGGAATTCTATACAGATAAATAAAGAAAGATACTTTCAAGGAGAAATAGTTAAGATACTTGGTAATAATGAGATTGAAAATATGCAAGTTGAGTTTTTAGGAAATAAATATAAATTTCAAAATGAAGAAGATAAAAATATATTATTAATTCCAATATCTTATTGGACAAATATAGGAGAATATAATATAAATTTAATAAATAAAGATAAAGTGATTTTTTCTGAAAAATTACAGGTTGAAAGCGGAAATTTTGATAAAAGTTATTTAAAAGTTAGTAAAGAAAATGAAGAAAAAGTAAGACCGGTTAATAAAGAGAATCAAAAAAGAAAAAGTAATGATAAAAAACTAGTGTATAGTGCAAGGCAAAAAAGTTCTAATAAAAGATTATGGAAAGAAAATTTTATATGGCCTTTGGAAGGAATTATCACTACAAAATTTGGAGCCACTAGATATCATAATAATAAATTAGCAAACCGACATAATGGGATCGACATAGCAGCCCCTAAGGGAACCCCAATAAAAGCAACTAATACCGGCGAAATATCTTTATCAGCCGATCTTCTTAGAACTGGAAATACAGTAATTATAGACCATGGATGGGATATATACTCATCTTATCTACACCTAAGTGAATTATTAGTTGAAGAGGGAGATTTTGTCAAAAAAGGGGATATAATTGGATATGTTGGATCTACTGGCTTTTCTACAGGACCGCATTTACATTGGTCAATTTCTATTGGCAGAGTGTTTATTGATCCAAATAGCATTATTGATTTAGAAATTTAATTATAGGGGGAAACATGTATAATAAAGATAAAGAACTGAAAGCATTTATAAGGAAATCTAGTTTTGGTTATGGATATACAGAGATTATTTTTAATGAAAATGGAAAGCCAAGTGATTATAGATTTTTAAATGTAAATCAGAAACTAAGTTTAATTTTGAAAAAAAAGAGAGAAAATATTTTAAGTAGTAGTCTAAAAAATATTTTTAAAGATATAAAAAGTAGTACCATCAATTTATTAGAAATATTTGAAAAACTTATTTTAAAAGGTGAACTTAAAAATTTTGAATATTATTCTATGGATTTACAGAAGTGGTATAAAATTGATGCTTTTGTATCTGAAAAGAAATATATTTCTATCTTTTTAGTTGATATAACTGAAGATAAAAAAAATGAAAAAGAGTTAGAACACTTTTTTGACATAAACCTGGACTTGCTTTGCATTGCTGATATAGATGGAAATTTTTTGAAGGTAAATAGTGCATGGGAAAAAATACTTGGGTACTCTAAAAAAGAGCTTGAAAAAAGAAAATTTTTAGATTTTGTTCATCCTGAAGATATGGAGAATACATTAAATGCAATGAATTCTTTAGGAAAAGGAGAAAAGGTGTTAAACTTTGTAAATAGATATAAGACAAATGATGGAAGTTACAAGTACATAGAATGGAGGTCAACACCAAATAAAAAACTAATCTATGCAGCAGCTAGAGATATAACCGAAAGAATATTAAAAGAAAAAGAATTGAAGATAACTAAACTAAGATACCAACAACTTTTTGATACAATAAAAAATTGTGTAGCAATTTATAAACCGGTTGAAAATGGGGAAAACTTTATTTTTATTGAATTTAATAAATCTGCAGAAGAACTTGAAAATTTAAAAAGAGAAGATATCATTGGAAAAAAAGTTACAACAGTTTTTCCTAGCGTAAAAAAAATGGGACTTTTCGAAAAATTAAAAAAAGTTTATAAAACAGGCAAAAAAGATTATCTTCCTATTTCACAGTATAAAGATGAAAGAATTGTAGGCTGGCGAGAAAATTATATTTATAAGTTACCTTCTGAAGAAATTCTTGTTGTCTATGAAGATGTTACAAAACGAAAACAGGTTCAAGAAGAACTTATTTTAGCAAAAGAAGATGCCCAAAAAGCAAATAGGGCTAAATCTGTATTTTTAGCTAATATGAGCCATGAAATACGTACCCCAATGAATGCTATTATTGGATTTTCTGAGCTTCTTGGTAATCAAAACTTCCATGGAAAAAACGAACGATACCTTAAAGGCATAAAGAGTGCTGGTAAAAATTTATTGGAGTTAATAAATGATATTTTAGATATTTCAAAAATAGAGGCAGGAAAATTAGAAATCAATTATGTGAGTACAGATTTGAATATCATTTTAGATGAAATAATTCAGATGTTTAAATTTTCAGCTAAAGAGAAAGATATAACTTTAAAAAGAAATAATGTTAAATTAAAACATCCTGTTTTAATAGATGAAATGAGAGTAAGACAGATCTTAATAAATCTAACTGGTAATGCAATTAAATTTACAAATAATGGAGAAATAAATATAAATTTGCAAATATTAAATTCATATAATTTTAAAAGTAAAATTGATATTGAAATATCTGTAAAAGACACTGGTATAGGTATATGTGAGGAATATCAAAAAAAGATTTTTGAATCATTTACTCAACAAGATGGTCAAGATACCAGAAAATATGGAGGTACTGGTTTAGGGTTAACTATATCTAAAAGATTAGCAAATATGATGAATGGTGATATTCTTTTAGAAAGTGAATTAGGAAAAGGATCGATTTTTAAATTGGTCTTAAAAAACGTAGAAATTTTAGAAAATACTGTTTTAGATAAAAATGAAGAAGATGAAAATAAAGAAAAAATATCATTTGAGAAAAATAGAATTTTAATAGTCGAAGACATTCCTTCAAATATTGAAGTTTTGGTGGCATATCTCGAAAATTATAATTTTGAAATATTTACGGCAGAAAATGGTGTAATTGGAGTAACTAAAACTAAGGAATTAAAACCAGATGTAGTTTTTATGGATATTCAAATGCCAGAAATGAATGGATATGATGCCTTGATGGAAATACGAAAAGATAAAACTTTAGAAAGTGTAAAAATTATTGCTTTAACGGCTTCTGTAATGTCAGAAGAAAGAGAAAAAATAAGATCTAATTTTGATGATTATTTGAGAAAGCCAACATACAAAAAAGATATAATAAATTGTTTGAAAAAATACCTAAGTTATGAAGTAATAGAAGATACTACCACAGAAGAGGAAAAACTTGAAATTAATGAATCTACCCAAAAAATATTGCAGGAAATTTTTTATGACCGATGGAAAGAGATGAAAAAATTATTAATTGGTAGTGAAGTGGAATCATTTGCAGATGATTTGAAAAAGGTAGGCAATGAATATAATTCAAAAGCTGTGATACAATATGCTAAAAAACTTAAAGAATATGCAGTCGAATTTGATATCCAAAATATGAAAAGGTATTTCAAAAAATTTGAACAAATAATTTCTTGATTACTGGAGTTACGCAGTCTGTTATGTGTATAAAAAGATGTGATTTATGAATAGGAAGTTATAATTATAGAATTAGTAATTTAAAAGGTAGGAGCAGATTCCATATCTGCCCGTTAGTTCGGATATGGCGAATGAAATCTAGAATCAAATTAAGGATTAGAGACTTTGATTTATAGTTTTAGAAAAGAGCAAGGATAGGACGTATTGGGTAGATATGGAATCTACCCCTACAGTTTTATGATAAAGGTTATGGAGAAGAAAAGGGAGAGCAGTTTTTAAATATGTGTGAAATGAAAATGGAATTAAGGATGCTTTTCCCGAGAGATCTCTTAACTTGATGACATTGGATTTAGAGGGGGGGCATAAACAAGGGAGCTTAGTTTTCTTTTTTCAGGAAAATAAAGATGTCACTTAATAGTGTAAGATTATCTTTGCATTTATGACATATCTATTAACAGGGATGAGATATTGTGGGAGACAATCGAATTTCGTTGTTTTTCTAGAGTACATAACTTCAGTTAATTAGATAAAGTATCATAATATAAAAATGGAGGGATGCATATTATTAGCTCTCCTAAATTAAATAATAACAGGAGATTAGGATTTTGAAACGAGATAATAACTTTAATAATAAGGGGGCATTGTGCAAAATAAAAATAAGTCTATAGCAAAAAAGACAATGTATATATTGATTTTCTCATTGATTCCATTTTTTATAGGAATTGGTTATTCTGTGTATAGAAGTAAAAAGAGAAGATATTTTAGCTTGGCTATTAATATGGCTGGCTCACAGCGTATGCGAACCATGTTACTTTCTAATTATACACAAAAACTTCATCATGAAATAAACTTTCATAATCGTTTAAAAGATAAAGATAATGTAAAAAATATTATAAGAAATGAACTCAAAACATATAGATATTTTACTACAGCATTATTGAATGGTGATAAAAAAAATAATTTCCCCAAAAATAACATAGAAGAGATTAGAAATGCTTTATTTGAAATGGAAAAAAGAGTACAACTTTATATTGAAAGTTGTAAAAAAGTACTAGAAGACCCTGAAAATGAAGATGGGCTCATGTATATAACTTCAAATGCTATGCTACTGAAAAATGAATTTGATAATGTTACTAATCTTTATCAGAAATATAATGATAAGATGATAGAAAGACAAAAAATTATCAATATGATCCTGTTATTGTTTGCTTCAATTGTAACTATATATGGTTTGTTTTTAACAAAGAAAATTCATCAAAAAGAAATAAATCTTGTCATAGCCAAAGAAGAAGCTGATAAGGCAAATAAAGCAAAATCAGAATTTTTGGCTAATATGAGCCATGAAATAAGGACTCCTATGAATGCAATTATTGGGTTTTCTGAACTTCTTGAAGACCAGAATTTCCCTGGAAAGAGTAAGCGTTATATTGAAGCAATTAAAACTGCTGGACAAAATTTATTAGAACTAATAAATGATATACTAGATATCTCAAAAATAGAAGCAGGAAAGCTAGAAATAAATTATACAAATACAAATTTAAATAGTATTTTAGATGAGGTAATGCAAATATTTAGATTTTCTGCTGAAGAAAAAGCTATAGTTTTAAAAAGAGAAGGTATAAAATTAAAATATCCTGTTTATTTAGATGAGATGAGAGTTAGGCAAGTTTTAATAAATTTAATGGGTAATGCTATAAAATTTACCAATGATGGAGAAATAACTCTGAGTTTAAAAAAATTAAATCACAACCAATCTAAAAATAAAGTAAACATAGAAATAAGTGTAAAGGATACTGGAATTGGAATATCTGAAGATGACAAAAAAAAGATTTTTGAATCATTTACTCAACAAGATGGGCAAGATACTAGAAAATATGGAGGTACTGGATTAGGTCTTACTATCTCAAAAAAATTAGCAAATATGATGAATGGTAATATTCTATTAAGTAGTGAATTAGGAAAAGGATCTACCTTTAAACTGATTTTAAATGAAGTAAAGATATTAGACGGAGAAATTATAGATGAAAAAAAGGAAAAACAAAAGAAAGAACAGTATCAGTTTGCTAAGAGTAAGATTTTGATAGTAGAAGATATTCATTCAAATGTAGAAATTCTTGCGGGGTATCTTGAAAATTATGATTTTGAAATATTTACAGCAGAAAATGGAGAAATTGGTGTTACTAAAACTCAAAGATTAAAACCTGATATAGTTTTTATGGATATACAGATGCCAAAAAAGAACGGTTATGATGCCCTATTGGAAATCAGAAAAGAAGATAACTTAGATAATGTTAAAGTTATAGCTCTAACTGCATCGGTAATGTCAGAAGATAGAGAAAAGATGAGATCTCATTTTGATGATTATTTACAAAAACCTGTCTCCAAAAAAGATATTATTGAATGTCTAAAAAAATATATAGAATATAAAATCATAAAAGGGGACGACAAAAATAATAAGAAAAATAAAAATAAATTTAGGATCGAAGTTGAGACAAAAAATATTTTAAAAAAAGAATTTTATCCTAGATGGAAAGAGATGAAAGATTTATTAGTTGGTAGTGAGGTTGAAGATTTTGCAGATGATTTACAAGAGGTAGGTAGAA
Organism: Fusobacteriota bacterium; assembly: GCA_051746725.1. Lineage (GTDB taxonomy): Bacteria > Fusobacteriota > Fusobacteriia > Fusobacteriales > JBNJFI01 > JBNJFI01. Next base: position 3,328 of record JBNJFI010000031.1, on the reverse strand, counting down.
GACATGATTCAGAGGATGTGTTACAATATGGTAAAAAACTTAAAGAATATGCTTCTGAATTTGATATAATTAATATGAATAAATACTTTAAAAAATTTGAAGAGTTAATTTCTTGATTCTATAAAATTATTGGAGGATAATTATGAAAGAAAATAAAAGAATAGAACATGCAGAATTAGAAAACTTTTTTGAGATTAACCTTGATCTCTTATGCATAGCTAATCTTGAGGGAGATTTTATAAAAGTAAATACAGCTTGGGAAGATATTTTAGGTTATTCTAAAGCAGAACTTGAAAATCGAAAGTTTTTGGACTTTGTTCATCCTGAGGATATGGATAAGACTCTAGACGAAATGCATTCCCTTGAAAAAGGTAAAGAAACATTGAATTTTGTAAATAGATATAAGAGCAAAAAAGGAGATTATAAATATCTAGAATGGAGATCTAGTTCTAAAGGCGACTTAATATATGCTGCTGCTAGAGATATTACGGAACAGATCAAAAGAGAAGAAAAAATAAAACGCCAAAACCAAAGACTAGAAGGAATTCTTGAAGGGACAAATGTAGGAACATGGGAATGGAATGTTCAAACAGGAGAAACTAATTTTAACGAGAGATGGGCTGAAATGATAGGTTACAGTATTGAAGAATTAAAACCTCTTTCAATTAAAACTTGGGAAAGATTTTCTCATCCTGAAGATCTTCAAAAAAGTGAAGAACTTTTAAAAAAACATTTCAAAGGTGAATTAGATTATTATGAAGTAGAAATAAGAATGAAACATCGAAAAGGTCATTGGATTTGGGTATTAGATAGAGGAAAAGTAATGGCATGGACTAAAGAGGGGAAACCTCTTATGATGATGGGAACTCATGAAAATATTACTAAACAAAAAAGAAGAGAAAACATTATTAAGGAAAGTAAAAAAAGATTAGATATGTTTTTTTCTCAATCAATGGCGGGTTTTTTCTTTTTTATGTTAGATAAACCTATTAAATGGAATGAATCAGTAGATAAGGATAAAGCTATTGAATATGTTTTTTCTCATCAAAGAATAACACGAGTGAATCAGGCTATGTTAGATCAATATGGTGCAAAAGAAGAAGATTTTATTGGACTAACTCCAAAAGACTTTTTTGAAGATGACCTTGAATATGGATATGAAATATGGAAAAAACTTTTTGATAATGGAAGACTTCATCGTGATACAAAGGAGAAAAAACTTGATGGGACTCCAATAATTATAAAAGGAGATTACATCTGTTTCTATGATAACCAAGGCAGAATAACAGGAAATTTTGGTGTACAATTTGATATTACTGATCAAAGAGAATCTGCACGAAAATTAGAGATGAGTCAAAAAAGATATAAAGGTTTGGTAGAGTCTCAAAAAGATCTAGTGGTTAGATTTAATACTAAAAATGAATTTACCTATGTTAATCAAGCTTATTGTAAAACTTTTGGAAAAACAAAGAAAGAGCTAATTGGAAAATCATTCGCCCCACTAATCCATGAAGATGATAGAAAAAAAACTAGGGAAGCAATGAAAGATCTGTATACGCCACCGTACCGGGCTTATATTGAACAGAGAGCTAAAACTGTAGATGGTTGGAGATGGCTTGCTTGGGAAGACAATGCAATACTAGATAATAAAGGAAATATCATCGAAATACAGGGAGTAGGTAGAGATATAACAGAACTCATAGAGTCTAAAAAAAATGCTCAAAGAGCTAATAAAGCAAAATCAGAATTTTTAGCAAATATGAGTCATGAAATCAGAACACCAATGAATGCAATTATAGGATTTTCTGAACTTTTAGAAAATGAAAAATTTCAAGGAAAGTCTAAAAGATATTTAGAAGGTATAAAAAGCGCAGGAAAAAATTTATTAGATCTCATTAATGATATATTAGATCTTTCTAAAATTGAAGCAGGAAAATTAGATATAAATTATATGAGTACTAATATAAATCTTATATTAGAGGAAATAATGCAAATGTTTTCTTTTTTTGCAGAAGATAAAGGATTATCATTGGAAAAAAATGATATCCAAATTAACTCTCCAATTATAATTGATGAAATGAGAGTGAGACAAATCTTAATAAACTTAGTTGGAAATGCTATTAAATTTACTGAAAAAGGTTATGTAAAAATTGATCTAAACATTATTAGTAAAGATGATATTAACTCAAAAATGGACATAGAAATCTCTGTTAGAGATACAGGAATAGGGATTTCAGATAAAGATACTAAAAAAATATTTGAATCATTTACTCAAAAAGATGGACAGAGCACTAGAAAATATGGTGGGACTGGATTGGGTTTAACAATTTCAAAAAAATTGGCAAAGATGATGAATGGAAATATTTTAGTTAGTAGTGAATCAGGAATAGGATCGACTTTTAGTTTGATTTTAAAGGATGTTGAGTTTGTTAAAGATAAAAGTTTAGAAATGGAAACTGAAGTTGAATCTAAAAAAGAATATAAATTTGAAAAAAGCCGAATTCTATTAGTAGAAGATATTCCTTCAAATATTGAAGTGATTGAAGGATATTTAGAAAATTATAATTTTGAAATTTTTACAGCAGAAAATGGAGAAATCGGAGTTACCAAAGCTAAAGAATTAAATCCTGATATTATCTTAATGGATATACAGATGCCAGAAATGAACGGATATGAAGCTTTAGAAAAGATCAGAGCAGATGAAACTTTAAATAGCATTAAAATAATTGCTTTGACTGCATCGGTTATGGCTAATGAAAAAGACAAAATTAACCAAAAGTTTGATATGTATCTTAAAAAGCCAGTATCGAGAGGTAAGTTACTGGAAACACTTTCGAAATTTATCAAATATGATATAATAGATAATGAGATTAAAGAAAAAACAAAACTTGAGTTTACCGACAAAGTAAAAAATATTTTAAAAGAAAACTATTATTCAGAATGGCAAAATATGAAGGATTTACTCACTGGAGATGAAGTGGAAAAATTTGCTGAAAAACTAATAACAGAAGCGAATAAATACAATGATGAGGCTTTATTAGATTATGCCCAAAAATTAGATCAGTATGCTAAAGATTTTGAAATCAAATGTATGAAAAAACAGTTTAAAAAATTTAAAGATCTAATCAAATAAAAATAATATTGTTTTATCAGAAGAGGGGATTTAAAAGTATAAAAAAACTTAATACTTATCTAAGAAAAGATAAATTTATTTTAGGAGGAGATGTAAATGGAAAAACAGAGAGTTTTAATTATAGATGACAATAATGAAAATATAAAGGTAGCTGCAAATATTATAAAGGATAAAGATAATATAGTATGGGCATCA
>JBNJFI010000030.1:0-20988 GCA_051746725.1 Fusobacteriota bacterium | reverse complement strand
CCAAAGAGGCTCTAAAATTGAAATTTTAGCTAATAAAAGTAAAAAAAATAGAGATTTTTATTACACTTGTGTTAAGGCAATCGATTTAATCAAAAAAGGGCATTTTTCTAGTCATATTGAATATTTAAAAGACAAAGGTAAAATAAGCAAAAAAGATTATAATAAAGTTTTAAAAACAAAGGAAAAATATTTAAGTTCTATTGATTTAAACAGTTTATAATTATTGATATCCAACGTATTAGTTTTTATCTAATGTTTATTTTAAATTTTAAAAAGGTTATTATCTAATATAATTAGAATAGGAGGGGTTTATATGTTAGTGATTTCTTCAGCATTAGGAATTTTATATATGTTTTTTTTATGGACTAAGAGAATTACTGCTATAATCAAATTTTCTAAAGAAATTATAGAATTAAAAAATATAAAAATTAATACCAAAGCAGTAGCAGAAAATTTATTTATGATGGTTTTAGATATAATTTTGTTTTTTTTAGTAACACTTATGTTAGGGTCATCTGTTTTTGGAATTCAAGTAGCTATAATAATAAATATAGTAAGTTCTGTAGTTATGAAAAAAGTATTACATTATAGTTACAATCAAATAAATTAGATATTGATTCTATTAAAAGAAAGGAGAAAAGATGAATAAAAAAAATAGTATTCAAAGCACTTTTAATTATAAATCTACTAAGGAGCAAAAAAAAATATTAAAAAATAATGATAAACACTCTGTAGTAGTTGCATATCCTGGAACTGGGAAAACTACTACTATACTAATGGATTGCCATTTGAAGTCCGATAAGAATAAAATCATATTAACTTTTAATAAAAAAATACAAAAAGAAATTCAAAAGAAAATAAAGCTATTGGATATAAAAAATACTAGAGTTTATACTATTCATGCTCTAGCTTATAAATACGAGGCTAGAAAGGGGTTTGGGCATAATTTTAAATATAATACCTTTAATATATATACGATTTTCTACCATAAAGACTTCAACCTAAATTTTTCTGAAAGCAAAACATTATATAATAGTTATATAGGGTTTTTAAGAAGTAATTTTATTGATTCAAAAAAATACTTTCAAGAAATATATTTGAAAAGTAATGAAGATATTTTAGAACCAAAAGTTATAAATTTATTAATAAATTCCTATAAGGCAATTAAAAATAAGTCAAATTTATCAAATGACGAAAAAGAATTTCTTAATATTGTAAAATTAAAGAATAGTCCAGAAATTTATGAGAAATACTTATTAGAAAATCATTCTCGGTTAAAAAAAAGAATTCAAAATCTCATGTATTTAATAAACAAAATTAAGCTCTATAGCAAAATAAAAAACATTGCCAAAAATAAAATTGTACATAAATATGGGTTTCTTATAAACAAAGTGTTTAAAAAAATGAGTGGTAAAGTAAATAAAAGAAATAAATTTGATAAAGTTCCTCAAACTCATGATTTTTACTTAAAAAAATTTTCACTCTCTAACCAAAAATTCGATAATATTGACTTTTTATATTTAGATGAAGCTCATGATTCTAATCCAATAACTATTTCTATGATTTATAAAAAATTTCCTAATGCAATTTATAAAATATTTGGTGATCCGAATCAATCGATATATAAATGGAGGGGAGCAATTAATGCGTTAGATAATTTTTCACAAAATATTAATACTCAAAAATTTTTTTTAACTTGGTCTTTTAGATATGGCCAAAAAATAGCTAAAAAAGCAAATGAAATTTTGAAAATCAAAAATAACTTGATAAATGGTAAAAAAATAATAGGAAAAAACTCAAATGAAAATATAAATGAACCCTTTCCTCATGATGAGCAAATCTTAGTAATCGGGCGAACAAATATAGGAATTATAGAATTTGCCATGGAAAATTCTAAACATAAAATCTATTTTTCTAATAAACTTGATACACGAATATATGAAGATATAAAAAAATTAAAATCTAATAATTTAAATAAAATCAAAACTAAAAATATAAAAAAATATAAAAGTTTTAAAAAACTTCAATATGCAATAGAAAAAAATATAGAAATAGATCAAGAAATAATAATTACCTATAATTTGATAAAGAAGAAATCAAGTATTAAATTAGACAAAATAATAAAAAAATTAAATAATAATTATAACAAAAAAGATTGCAAATTTCTATGTACAACCGCTCATAAGAGTAAAGGACTTGAAAGTCATAATGTAATTAAACTTAATGATTTTATTGATTTAGATCGATTGAAGTATGAGAGAAATTTATTAATTAATAACTCAACTAATAAAGATATAAACAATAACGATTTAGAAAGGGTTGAAGAAGAAATAAATCTTCATTATGTAGCAATAACAAGAGCAAAAAAGAGGTTAAAAGAGATTAAATGATAATGATCCTTGGTTTTTCTAAAATCTATTCCAGGATAAATAAAATGATTTAATAAGTTAAGTTGATTAAACTTGAAAGATAATTTTATCTTAAAGAAATTGAAGTTCAAAAAATTAACGAATTAAAGTTTAAGAGTTAGAAATCTAATTAAATCAAAATGGTTACCACTGGTATAATTATTTTTAGATTTAACTGTGGAACCCAACAACTTGAATATTTTTTAGCATATTGATTACCAAACAAAATAAAATCTGGAAACAAAAGGAGGTTAAAAATGGAAGCTTTAAATGTATTTTTGAATAAAAGATTACTTTTTTTAATAGGGGGGTGTATTATTTTAGGAGGTGGTATGGCATTAATACTTACTGGAATAGAAAGATTGGGAGATCTTGTAAATTATTTAAAATGGCGTTATGAGGAATATCTAGAAGATAGAAATAATTGAAGGGTATTCAAGAAATTCAATTCTATAAAACAGTTATATATTTCTAATTGATTTTATGACAATCCTTTTAAAAAAATACTAAAAAGTATATTGTTCTTAGAAATACATAGTGAATAGTATTTAGAGTAATTGACTTCAAGGATTAAGGCGAAAAATTTAATATAAATTTTACCTCGAGATATACGTCTATTTATAATTACTACGTCCGATAATAATGATTATGTAATATTTTGTTTGGATTGTATTTTAGAGTAATTCAAAAACCGTTCTTTCTATTCAAAGAAAGAACGGCATAAAGTAAAAATTATACTAACTTATAAATAATTATTTTGGTATTAAACCTAAATACAAATTTTTCTAATTAAATTATTTTTCGTTAAAAAGATGAACATCAGTTTGAGGATAAGGAATTGAAATCCCAGCTTCATCAAATGCATATTTAACTTTTTCATTCATATCATATGTTGCTTTCCAATAATTTTGATAGTCACATGAAAACCTACATCTAATATTTATCGAACTTCCTCCATGTTCACTAACTCCTATGTCTAAGATTCCATTTTCACGTATATATTCACATTGTTTTGCAATATCTTCTATAATCTTTTTTGCCATTATAATATCATCATCATAACCTATACCATATGTCAGGTCTAAAACTCGTTCTTTATCATATGAATAGTTTAATATTGCATTATGAGATAACTCACCATTGGGGATAATTACCTTTTCATTATTTCTAGTAATTAAAATAGTATATAATATTTGGATCTCTCTTACTTTTCCAGTGTACCCCTTTGCTTTGATTACATCATTGTATTCAAAGGGTTTAAATATGAGTATCAAAACTCCACCAGCAAAATTTGCTAAGCTTCCCTGTAATGCCAGACCTATTGCCAAACCTGCAGCACCTAATATTGCAATAAAAGAGCTCATCTTGACACCTAACATCGAAGCAATACTTATAAATAAAACTGCCTTTAAAGCTATTGAAATAAAAGAATTTAGAAAAGTAACAACTGTTTTATCAACCTTACTTTTTTTCATTGATTTATTTACAGCCTTTAATATAACCTTGATTATCCATAGTCCTATTATTAAAGTTACTACTGCCAAAAGAATCTTAACCCCATATTCTGTTGCCATCTCTTTTAATAACTCAAAATCCATTTTTATTACTCCTTTCTAAAATTTTCGCTTTTTTGTTAAAAAATCTGTTGCTTTTTTGATAAATAGAGGTTTTGATATTAAAAATACTGTATCATTTTCATCTATTATATGTTCTCCACGGGGAATGAAAAAATCATCTTCTGTTTCTTTATAAATCCCCATAAAGACGCATTGTTTTGGGAATTTAGAACTACTAGCAATATCTTTTATTGATTTACCAATTATTTTAGATTTTTTCTCTATTTTAATTGCATAAACTTCTGCCTTTCCACGTCGAATAGTTGTGATTTTTCGTATCTTAGGTTGTTCTACTTCCATAATTATCTGATTTAAAAGCAAATTAGAAGAACTAACTATTTTATCAATTCCTGCTAATTCATATGCCTTTTCATATTCAGAATCTCTCATTCTCCCAATTATTTTAGGAACACCTTCACTTTTAGCAAGTAGAGCACAAGAGATATTATCAGATTCACTTCTCATCATTGTAAGAAGCATATCCGCTTTTTTGATCCCAGCTTCTTTCAATGTATCATAGTTAGTTGCACTTCCATGAATTGCTATGGCTCCTGAATCCTTAAATATTAAATCGCATCTCTCTTTGTCAATATCAATAACAACTACATCATGTTTATTTTTTACTAACATATTTGTTATTCCTCGTCCTATTAGACCACCACCGGCAACAATTATATACATACATCCTCCTTTTATTTCCAAGCTTTTTTGTGAAATAATACTAAGACTGGCAATATTTCTAATCGTCCAACTAGCATACCCAAAATATAAACAATCTTAATAAAGGGGTTTAGTTTATTTAAGTCAGAAACTGAAATATAAGATGGGCCAATATTACCTAAAGCACTGAACATTCCAGACATAGACTCAAATGGACCATGGGAAGAAAGGAGTGCTGTAAATAAACCTCCAACCACTAACAAAAAAATCCACATAAAAAACAATCCAGATATACGAGATATTTCTTCCCCATCAATTTTCTCACCATCTACAATTACATCTACCACTGCTGAATTCGGATAAATTATTTTCGTGATTTCCCGTTTTAAGAGTTTAAATAAAATTCCAATTCTTTTAGCTTTAATACCGCCACCAGTCGAACCAACACAACCACCAATTACCATCATAACTAAAAATAACTGCCTAGCAACAGAACCAAAAAATCGACTCCCGATATCTACTGTTCCAAAACCTGTTGTAGTCAAAACTGCTAATATCTGAAACAGAATAGATCTAAAATTACTTTCTAACATTTTCAGTGAATCTAGATTAAATATATTAAAGCCTTGAAAAATATTGAAATTATTCGATCTTTCTAAAAATATAAAAAACATAAATACTGCGATAAATCCCCACCAAAGCTTAGTTTCAAAATCATTTTTTATTTCATCTAGTTTTCCATTTAATACTCTATAATGTATTAAAAAGTTCATTCCACCTAATGCCATTCCCAAAATGATAATATATTCAATTAAAATATAATTATCATGTCCAATTTTCTTATAATGAGCGATACTCGCATCATAAGGGGAAAACCCACCAGTAGATAGAGTTGTTAAAGCATGATTTATACTATCAAATATTGAAAGTCCTGAAAATAAAAGCAAAAAAGCAATTAAAACAGTAAAGCATCCGTATATAATCCATAATAGTTTAATAGTATGCTTAACACCAGGAACAGGTCGATGTGCCGATATTTTATGAGATTCAGCCCCAAAAAGTAAATGTGCTCCTTCACCTTTCATAACTAAGATAAAAAAAGTCAAAAACCCAAGGCCACCAAGCCATTGAGTTAAACTTCTCCAAAAAAGGATACTTCTAGACATATCATCTAAACCTGAAAGCATTGTTATTCCAGTAGTTGTAAATCCACTAACTGTTTCAAAATAACTGTCTAAAAAAGACACATCTAATCCTAACCAAAATGGCATAGCTCCTACTATTGAAATTGCAAACCACCCTAATCCACACAGCATCATACCTTGTACTTCATTAGGGGTTTTATAGGGAAATATGATTTTTAAAATTATTCCAATAAATAAGGAGAGGATAATGGGAATCAAAAAAGAATTTGACATACCTATTTCTCCAAAAAAGAAAGTAGAAATTAACGGGATTAATAAAATTCCACTTAATAATAAAAATAATGATCCTAACAAATTTAAAACAACTTTTATTGACTCATACCTATTTCTCAACTAGACACCTCCAATATCCTTTTATAAAATTTTATCTTAATCTAGAAGGTTTTTCAATCTTTCAATAACTTCATCTTCATCATCTGCAATGACAAATATTTCTTGAATCCCACTACTCGTCTTTGCCAATAATTTTATCCCAGAAATAGTCTTATATTTTATTTTTAATTTGGGCTTTCCACCATTTCCTTTACGACGACTTATTCTTGCAGGTATAATACTTTTAACTTCCTCGATTTCACTAACCATATCTAATAAAGGTAGAATTCCTGCGATTATCGTATGTTCTTTTTTGATTTTATTGTCTCTATATTTATTATTACTTCCCATGATCACCTCACTTATAATTTATTTTGAATTTTTCTATACCATAGCTAGTTAATGAAAATTTCAAAGAATTTTCATGCTTGTCTTTAATTATAAAAGGGGTTTTAATATCTTTTATATTAAATTCTAGCTCTCGAATTTGATTATTCTTGTTATTGGAGTCATACAAATAAAATTTAGCCTTTAGTTTATCGTCTAATGCAATGCTTCGATAAAAGCTACCTAAATATATTTTCCCATTATTTTTCAAAACAATTTCATTCTTTGTAATATAATTATTATTTATATACATCTCTAACTTTATTTTTTTATTATTAAAAACATAAGATTTCTCTAAAATATACATTTCTACTTCAATATTTATGCCTTTTTTAATACGATCAATTTGCTTTAAAATATGATTAATATCACTTTTTCTATAATCTAAATTAGCTTTTAAATTTATTGCTCGATTTTCAACTGTTATTAAATCCTCAAAGCTCAGGGATTCATTATAATTTCTTATTAAAGATTGAAATTCTCTATATGTTTGTTTTTTAGTTTTCAGAATATACGTATTTTTTAAATTTTTAACTTCCTCTTTATAATGAGTATAGTATTCATTATCCAAAAAAGAGTTCATCATATTTAAAAACTTTTCTTCATCAAGAGAAGTCTGTTTTGAAAATTTTATTATCTCTTCATAATCCTTTTTTTCAATCTGAGAGATTATGTCACTAGATTTTTCAGACAATATTTGAATATAATTCTGATAAATGACAAACTTTTTTAAGGGATCAGCAGTATTTTGTAAATTTTTTACAAAGTTATTGTTTTCCTTTTGCAATTCCCAATTATTTTTAACATCCTTGATTGAAGATGTCTTAAAAAACTTCTCATATATTTGAAATCCGCTAAATAACAAGTTAATTGTAAGACTTATAAGCAATAATACTCTTATAGAAGTATTTGAAAAATGAGATAGATTTAAATAGTACGGTTGATCTGAATCAAAACTTTTTGTAGCTATCTCACTTTCAATCTCTTTAAAAAAGTTAGACAATTTTTCTAATTCTTTTTTTGAAAGAGTAAAAGGAAAGATTATGGCAATCGTATTTATATAATCTCTAGAAAATTCATCTTTCCCTCCTAAACTATTTTTGAAATATACAGTATGATTCTCTTTGGACACTTTTTTAATATCTCCATTACCCTCATACTCTTTTTTGTAATCTATACTATATAATATCTTTTTTTCTCTTTCAGTAAGATCTCCAGAATATTCAATTGTGGATCCAAAGTCATCTTTATGATAAAGAACTAAAAATTTTAGTTTCATAGTTACTCCTAATAAATTTTATATGGTTCTACATCTGCTCTCATTTCTAAGTTTATAGACTTATCATCGCTTTTAATGATATTATTGCTGTTAAAATCATTAATCTTAAATTTAGTATCTTTGAAATGTTCATCTGTTCCTGTTTTTTGATCTGTAATATATGTATCAATTGATACATTGGTATTTAATTTGATCCTTTTTTGTATAGTAGTTAGATAAACACTATTTCCATTAGTTTCTTTTCTGATATCATATTCCGTATTTCCAACTGTAATTGTTGAAAGTATTGTTTTATTATTTAAATTATAATTAGTATTTTGAGTATTAAAAAATACTTCTACATTAATTATATAACCTTTTTTGATCTCACTTACTTTCTGAGATATTCTTTGAACTTCATCTTTAGACCGTCCTAAGATATTATTAGAAAGATATGTGTCGCTTTCTTGCTGAACATCATTTAATGCTTCAATTGTCAATTTTTCATTATATTCAGAGATACTTTTTTTAACATTGTTATATAAAAATACATCATATAATTCAGACTTTATTTCTTGAACTTCCTGTCTATATTCAGTAAATCTAGCATTTGAAAGATAATTTTCTATTTCTTCATGTACTTTTTCACTGTTTTCATTTTTTAACGATACTATTTTTTGATAGCTATTTCTATCTGCCAATCTTAAATATTTTTTCATTTCCTCTTGTAATTCTGATTCATTTTTTATTACTTCATTACTTTGAATATAGTTGTTAATTAAATCATATTTTTTCAAATTATCTGTTTCTGCTGCTATTTTCTTTTGCAATTCGGCATACTTTTCTTTTATTCTTATTTTTTCCTTTATTTCATTTTGAGTCTTAATTAGCTCTGCACGTTCAGCTCCATTAATTTTTTCTCCCCTAAGAAAGTTATTCACTTTTTTTAATTTTCCTTCCAAAGTAGAAGTGTCTTCAATGATAGTAACATATAAATTTTTTCTTTTATTCAATAATTCTTTTCCTAATTTTCCATCATTATTATACATTGTAAGAAAACTATTTAATTTTTCCAATTGCTTTTCAGGATTGTTTTCAGTAATTACATCTTTATAATACGATTCTTTATTATTATTGTAATTCCATCTATACCCTACTCCTGTTGCAATTGATGCAATTACAAAAAAGGTTATAATTGCCTTTTTTCGAAATTTCTGTTTTTTAAACTCTTTATATTTAGTAATTACCGGATCCAATATTTTTTCATTTGAAATATTATCCTTAAATTCTTCCACAATTCTTTTTCCGTTTTTACTTGAAATGTTTTTATCTAAAATATTAATTACCTTTTTTGACCAAGCCTCATTTCTGGCTTTAGAAGCCCAAACTAAAGGTGAAAAAAGATTGAAAGGAACAATATTATGAGGAGGTAGATCTCCTTCTCTAGCTGTTCCAAAGGCTGAGACAGGAAAAATTTTAGATTGAGAGGTCAATCCAGAAACCAAGGAATATATATTATTGTATATCTTATGATTTTTTATGTATTCCACAGCCTTTTTTTCTTCCGCTTTATAATCATAGCCTTCAACTACATCATTAATTTTATCCCACTTTGAAACAACTAGAGATATAGGAATATCAAAATCCCAATTTTTCTTAGTTTTCTTTAAAAAATCAAAAAGTCTTTCAATTTCTGCTTGTCGTTCAAAAGTTTCCTGTTTACTATCTGAAGGTTCTAAAAAAATAAGTAAAGCACTACAATTTCCAAAAAATTCATAAATCTGGTTTTGCAATTCTAAAAATTCTTCACTTGATTCTTCATCTGAAACATCTTTTATCAATTCCCCTGCAAAATCGAAGCTTCTCAAGTGATAACTATTTTTATTATGGAAATAACTCATATTAATTTCGTTAATCTCATTAACTTCAGTTCTAGAAGGAACTTTTCCTTCTAATAATTTTTTATAATTCTTTTTCAAATAACTTCTACTATTTTTATCATTACAAATCACGGATAGAGTTTCATCACTATTATTAAATCCACTTAATCCATATAGAGTTGTAAAATATACCGTTTTTCCAGTAGCTCTAGCCCCAAAAACTCCTAGAGTTTTTTCTCCATAAATTTTTAAATTTTCAATTTCTTGTTTAATTTCTTTTTTCAAAATTAATACCCCTTTCGTATATTTAATACCTTTATTTTACCATATTATTGTTAAAATATTGTAAAAAAAGGAAATTTTTTAATACCCCTTTTCTATCATTTCTTCTATATCAATCTCTTCATTATAATTAACATTATATATAGGGAAGTCAAAATAACCATCTGTCTGGGGAATATTTAACTTTTCTTCCATATGTGGATTAGTAATATCATATATAATTACAATCATTATTTTTTTATGATCAGCAGTTCCTACTTCTTTTAATTTTATAACTCTTTCTTTGGAAATATTTAGAGCTTTTTTCACCATCTTCTTTTGTTCTGAGAGAGTTTTCCTTTCACACAATCTCTGAAGAGGCACCGATAGCTTCAGCCCAAAGAGGGGATCTAAGTTTTTATTAGATATAAATTCTATAACTGGCATCTTTTTTCCTTTCTGTAAATTAGATATTTTTTTTAGAACTTTTTGTCATTTTATATTTCAAACTCTTATATATTATAACATATATATTCTACCATAACAAATTATATTTTAAAAAAATGTTTCCAATTTAGTCAAAAAATTTGATTATAGTTTCTGATAACCCCCTTGATTTTAAGTCTTATTTTTAGATGTTTATTTTGAGAGTAATTTCTAATAGTTATTTTTAACTCAATATAATATAAAAAAGAGATCAGATAAAAACCAACTGCTTTGAATATCTTATAAAGTATAAAAGTAGGCAAATGCCTAAGCATTGCCTACTTTTATATTCGTAATTCAGTTTTAATTCCTTCTTCTTTTAGACAGTCTTCAAATTGTCTCAAAATATCTTCAGTATAAGGGGTAACTCCAATATTTTCAATATAAACATTATCTGGATCAAATTGTTGTATAGCTACTTTTTTGACCCCCTTTAATAATTCCGCAATCTTTTGAAAATCAGATGGTTTTATATATTCAGGGTACATAGTGCATCTTACTTCATAATCTCGAGCCTTCTTAGCTTCCTCAATAGCCTTTAAAACATCTTCCCTCTCAATGGTAGAAAAGCTGCTATAATCTAAAGATTTAAAATCAATTGCAAAAAAGTCTACAATATCTCGATTTTTCTGTATAAAAATAGGATGTGAACCATTTGTATCTATTTTTACTAAAAAGTCACTTCCTAACTCTTGCTTAACTCTAGTAATAAAATTTAATAATTTATTTCCATATAAAGTTGGTTCTCCACCAGTAATACATATACCATCTAATGTATCTCTTCTTTTTTTTAAATATTCCAAAATTTCTTCTTCTGAAATATCATCTGAATGTTCATTTCTATTAATTAAATCTCCATTATGACAATATTCACACCGGAAATTACATCCAGAAGTAAATAATGTTGCCACAACCTTTTTTGGATAGTCCACTACAGATACTTTTTCTAATCCGCTAAATTTCATTTGTCACCTCATATCCGTTGTATTCTGGGATTGTACTTTTTCAGGGGTTATTATAAAAACCCCTTCTCCCACTTTAATTATGTTTGCATTTACAGCATAAACAGTTCCACTAATTATATCAATGATCTTTTCTTGTTCATCTTTGTCTAATTTATTAAGATTAACAGTAACTACATCTTCGAAGATAATGTGATCCAATATTTTGGTCACATTATCTAGAGATGTTGGTTGCAATGTTATATGAATAATAGAGTAATCTTCTGAACGGTCTTTTTTCATATGATCAAATCCTATATAAGTTTTTTTGATAATTTTTCATTTGAACTATATTGATAAGGTCCGATAATATATCTTATGTAATATTTATTTTATTAACATATCTTTTTTGACTTTATCTGCAGCTTCTTTTCCCTTGACGATTTCTACTAATTTTAATCCAAATTTTAAAGCTGTACCTGGTCCTTTTGAAGTTACTTTTTTATTTGACTGAACTACATCTTTATCGACGATATTTGCGTTAGCTCTCATCAATACATCTTCTTGACCTGGAAAGGCAATGGCATTTTCATTCATTAAGGTTCCCAAACGTGCGAATACTGTAGGAGCAGCACAAATAGCTCCTAAAACTTTTCCTTTTTCATCAAACTTCTTGATTTCTGCACTTAATCCTTCATGATTACCTAAATTTTCAGTTCCTTTGGCTCCACCAGGTAGAATTATCATGTCAATTTCTTCATAGTTAACTGCTTCAAATAATTCATCTGCTTTAACTTCAACTCCATGAGCACCTTTTACCAGTAAATCATCTTCTATGGAAACAATAGTCAAATCAATTTTAGCTCTTCTCAATACATCTATTACACTAATTGCTTCAACTTCTTCAAACCCCTCTGCTAAATGAATAGTCGTTTTCATTAAAATCCCCTCCTATTTTGATTAAAAGCTATTTGTTCCTTTCCCTTACAACCTTTTGTAATACAGTCTTTATAGCTGGATCAACATTTATAAAATTGATCCTGTGTTTTATAGCTGGAAAATTATTACCTGTTATGATATTTCCGATACTTTCATTTAAAAAATCGAATTCAATTATATCATTGTCTCCAAAATCTAAAACAACTCGTTTCCCTTTATCAAGGTTTTTTTGAATTTTATCGTGGAGAACAACTGGTTCTTTGGTTAAAAAATTTTTTACATAAATTACCATTTTTTTCACCTCTCTAGTTTTATATAGGTTTAAATCGTCTAATAACATATTCAAATTAATTCAATATTTCCTTTTTTATTTTTGAAATTAATTTTCCTTTATTAAATTTGCTATATTTTATATCTAAATCCTCTTTTTTTATGAGTTCAACGAGTTCTGATTTTTTCATCTTATCAAGTTTTTTCAATATTTCTATTTTATTCTCAAAAGAATCTTGAACTTCTTCTAAAGTTTTAAAGTTTTCCATTGTATCTTCTATGTCTTTTTTGATCTTATTTTTTAGATAATTATTATCTCCATACTTATGTTGCATCATTTCTAATGTCATAATGGCTTCAATAGGTTTTTTTGTCTTATGTAGTTTTATTTTTCTTTTAAGATCTACTACATAATAAATAAATTCACCTAACTCACTCTCTGCTATAATTGCGGGTTTCATACCATTTTTTTTCATGTCCCAGTAACTAACTTTACTCAAATTTTCACTCCTCTTTTGGTTATCTTCTTAAATTATTTGTTGTTTTTAAAAACACAAATATCACGATCATCATAAAAAACTAAATCTAGATCATATTTATAAGCCAATTTTCCCAATGTTTTAGGGGTATAAAATGAAATATGAGTTAAATCTCTTCGATACCACCATTTTTTAAATTTTTCTTCAGTTTGAGGATGAAATCTTGTCATTATAACTACGTAACCATCATCTTTTAATAATTTGGTTAATAAATCCATCTCTTTTAAAGGGTCTTTAAAGTGCTCGAACACCTCGGTTGAAGTAATTATATCATATTTTTTATTTTTATAAACTTTTTCAGGAGAAAAATATGGATCATAGATATCTACCTCATATCCTCTTCTTTTTAAAAGTTCTGCTAATACAGGTCCAGGGCCGCTTCCAAACTCTAAGACTTCACCAGATTTTTTACAGTATGGATTAATTCCATTTGCAATAAACCTCTCAAACATCTTTACATATCCTTCGTTTTCAATGGTGTTATCATGTTTTTTATATACTTCTAACTCTGTATTTGAGTCCACAATATTCTCTTTATCAATAAAAATAAAATCACATTCCTGACACCAAAAATATTTATTTTTATCCTTTTTGTCATTTATAATATCTAAATTATCAGACTTACATATCTTACACCTATTACTCATAAATATTCACTATCCCATCTGTAAATTATAATTTTAGTGTATTATAACATGGTAACTCAATATATTCAACTAGTATTTCAAAAAAGTGGTTATTTAATCTGTCTGTATTTGAACTCTATAATATTGTTTTCTACTCATCAACTTCTGTTTCTCCTTTATCAGAGTAATTACATTTTTAAAACCCACTTTTTTGTATTCCACTCCTGGATCGAATTTGCTGTATCAAGAGGTTTTACTCCTAATTTATGGATAAAATAAATATAAAGGAAATTTTTATCATTGCTATTAAGATTAACCTTTTCTCTTTATATATTTTCTCATTATTTTGACCTTTTTTTAGATATTAACAATATCTTTTAAAGAATATCCAATCCCTCTTATAGAAGATAAAGTAGAATTTAAAATCGCAAATCTCTTTTTTAATCTACAAACACAAATATCAACTCTTCTATCAGCTTTATGTGTTTTTTCTACTTTCCAAACTTTTTTTCTTATACTTTCTCTAGATAAAACCTTTCCTTTATTTAAAATAAAATATTTTAATAATTCATATTCTTTTTGAGGAACTCTATTTGGTCTACCATCTCGTTCAACAATTTGTATTTTTTTAGGATCTATTGTTAAATTTGCATATTTTATTTTAGAACTAATGGTATTTTGGCCATTTTTTGACTCCATACTTATATTTATAAATTTTTTTTTCATATTTAGATGGTTTTTTAACCTTAATGTAAACTCCTTGTTATCAAAGGATCGATCCATGCAATCATTTGCCCCAGATTCTAAAATTAAATTTCTTTGTTTTTGTTTTAAATTTTCACCTATAAAAAATATTATAGGATAATTATATTTTTTATCATTGAAGTTTATAGTTTTACATAAAGTAACTCCATCTATATCTGATATATCGGAACTTATAATAATAAAGTCGAAATTTTCATTTTTTACTCTTTGTAAACAAGTATATCCATCCATACTGACATCTATCTTTATATTATCTCTTTTTATTATTAATTTTAATCTATTTTTTAATTCAGGATCTCCTGTTACTATTAAACCCTTCATTTTTCCCCCTTTTATTTTTAATTTTTAATACTTAAAAAAGGGAATCATATTGAAGATTCCCTTCTAAAATTATATCTCAAGTTTTAAAATAAAACTGATATCTTTTGAATTTCGATCATTTATATTTATATTTGAATCAACATCTTTTACTCTATATCTCACCATTATATCTGAATCATAAAACTTTTTTGATATAGAAAACTTAATTGTTTTTTCAAAGTCTTTCCTGTTTTTTTCATAAGAAGAATTATATTTTCTATAATTTTTGTAAGAAAACATGTTTTTAAAATTATAACTTATTCCGAGAAGTAGATCCCCAGTTAACTCATATCCTATTTGTCTTTGATTATTATCATAATCATCAAAATCAGAATTTTCCTTTATTATACTATATTCAGTATTAATTTTCAAAACCTTATTCCAATTATATCCAAATAATAAAGCTAGATGTTGTGATCGGCTATTATTTTTATTTTTCTCATAGAAAAGCACCTGTTCTTCTCCTTGATAAATATTCTTGATATATTTATATCTCGTCCCTACTTTTATTTTATTATCAAACAGATATTTTATACTAGGACTAAATATCATGGAATTGCTATATGTTGCACCGTTTAACCAAGTTGTCTCTTTTTCCCATGGTAAATTTATATTTATATTTTCTATGTCTTTATCTAACATAAAACCTAAAGATACATTATCATAACTAAAAAGGTCATATTTTTCATACTGCCGAGTATTATATTCTGAAGATAATTTAAGTTTTAAATTATTTCTTCTAGGTATATCTATTGATACATCTCCAGATAACGAAAAATCCATAGCTCTTTCATAAATTTCTTTATTGATTTCTTTAGAATAAAATGGAGTACCTAAATATCTATAATATTGATTTTCTGGTATGGCATTAAAATTTTTATCCATAGTATAACCGGCTTCTATATTAAAATTCCAGTTTTTATCTTTATATATAGATCTAACCTCTTTACTTTTTTGTTTTTCACTAAGTTTTTCTAGCTTTTTTTTAATAATTTTTTTATCTTCCTTTGATAAATTTTCATCGTTAAGCAATAAGTTATAGTTTTTTTTAGCCTTCTCTACTTTAGAAATTTTTACTAGACTATCGGCATATTTTATCCTTATCCCTGTCAAATTTGAATTTAAACCCAAAGCTCTTTCAAAATATTTTGATGCCTTTTTATATTCTTTTAATTGGTAATATCCTTTTCCAAGTAGAAATATATATTCTATATCATTTTTATTCTCATCGTATTCTTTTTCTAATATTTCTATCCCTTCATTATATGATTGAACACTATATAAAAAAGAAGCTTCTTGTTTAATATCATCTTTCTTTTCTTCTCCAAATGATAATACAGTTATCATTATAGTCATTATAATAACAATAAATTTTATTTTTTTTAATTTCATTTGTCACCTCGCTTTTTCTATATATCCTAAAATTGCCCCCCTCAAGAGGGAGGCAATTTTTTTGGTAAAATAATATATTATTCTGTTATTTTCCATTCAAATTTAGAATTATCGTCTTTTAACTCTGCCTTTATCGATTTATCTGTATTAATTATATCATTATTAGATGAATCTTTTGCAGTTATTGTAATCTCTATTGTTGGTTTAAATATAACTTTTTTTCCTTTTTCTAATCCTGTTAGATCTACTCCAGATAGAGCAACTTCTAAGTATTCAGATGTTCCATCAGCCGCAGTTTTTTGTTGTAATCCCGTAATAGCAGCTTCTAAGTTAACTCCATTTTCTTCAACAGTTGATCCCTTATCAGGATTTAAGAATATCTTATCTCCTACAGCATAACTAACATTATCTGTTAATATAACTGAACTAGATTTTACTGTTTTTAAGTTTATTGCAGTTGCTCCATCTGCTGAAGATGAAACTCTAATGAGACCATTTGTTGTATCTATTGCCATTATAGTCATTGTATTAGTAGCTCCTGTCAATTCAACCTCTTCACCTACTACATAATTAGATGCTTCTCCAGGTTCTATTTTGACTTGATAAACATCAGATAAGTAATAGTCACTTCCTATATCTGAAATATCATCTTGAGTAACTATTTTATCGTTATCATCTACCCTATCTACTGTTACAGTTACATCAGATCCAGCTCCAGTAGACTTGAATGTTAATTCATCTCCTACTTCTATTCCTAAATTTGGATTATCAGTATTTGTAGTAGTTAATATAATTGTTCCACCTGGAGCTGATGCACCAAGTCCTGCAGTCGTAGTATTTACATCTATATCTTGATTAATGATAGTACTTGTAATACTAGATGTTACATTTAATATGCTTGTAGTTTCTGCTGTTCTATCAAAGATTCCATTGTTTACAGCATCATCTTTTACTGTAAATTCTGTACTTTTTGGTATATCAAAATTACAATCTGTATCAATTACTGTTCCACTTCTAACTTTGTTAATTGTAAAATCTCCTTCACTACTTACTAGTTTCATTCCTTCATACATTCCATCTGTAGACTCAAATTCTAATCTTCCAGGATTATCAGCTTCAGAATGATTATAAGTTGTTGTAGAGTCATAAGTAAATATTACTGAAGGCTCAACATCTATTTTCAACTCTGTCAAGTCTGCTCCAACTATAGGACTACTTTTTGTAAGTCCAATATTGGAATTATAACCTGTAATATCTACACTTCTACCTGTTGGCAATATTGGCTCATTAAATGTTATCGTGTTTTCTCCAAAATCTAAGGCTTTATCGGTATTCATATTACTTATCTTAACTCCATAATTATCTCCAAGAGTTAATATTTTGTCTGCTGAAACTTCTGCAGGATTTATTGCCAATTTACCATTGTTATCTACAGGTACTACTGTTAAATAAATTTTGTTTTCCCATTTCAATTGTTCTACTCCAAGGTCATATCCTTCTTTAACTTGAGTAAGATCTACTGAAATGTTTTTATATCCTAATATTTCATCTGTTTTGGTTACAGCACTTGAATTTATAGTCTTTAATACTGTCCAATAAGAATCAGAAGCTCCAGTATCTCCATACACTCTAAATTCTTTTATCTCTTCCATATTTATCGTTGAAAGATCAAGCTCTAAATTAAATCCTACTGGAGAGTAAGTTTGTACTGTATCTTTTAAATTAGCATTTTCATATATTCCAGCTTTACTTAAATCATAATCCATAGCAAATTGTAAGCTAGATCCTGAAGTATTATATTCTTCATATATATTTCTTTCTACAAATATTTCAGGTTTAATTGCTGAAAGAGTTGCATTAGATGATTTAAACATATCTCCTTGGAATGTTTTAAATCCTTCTAATTTAAGATCAAAATCAGCATTTTCTGCTACTACAGATTTTAAATCAGCATGTAAATTTACTTCATAAACTTTTCCAGTTTCTAAACTATTTTGCATTGCTGGAACTATTGTCATAGTTTTTCTATCTGAACTAAATTCATATGTAGCAAGTATTTCCTTTCCATCAGATACATCATTTAAGCTGACTACATTTTCACCTTTATTAATAATTCTTAAAGCTGACTCTGTAGAAACAGCCAAATTGAAGTTAACTGTTAATTCTTCACCTACATTTAATTGCTTATTATCATCTGTATCCGTTACAGTTTCAGTTAATAAATTTTCAGTTCCCCATGTTCCATATTCATCTTTTGCTAAAAATGATCCTCCAGATACCATTAATGTATAAGATTCATAATTTGTATCTACTGGTATATCGATTAATGTTGTATCTGCATCAATAGTATTCCCAATTTCATATTTATATCCATATTCTGAATCTAACTTAGAATTAACTTTTATAATATAATTATCTTGCTTCAAATCTTTCACTGGATCTATTGTTACTGTTTTTTTATCTGAGCTTAAAGAATATGTTATATCTAATTCGTTTCCGCTCATATCTTCTAAGTTCACAATATTTCCATTATCATCATAAGTTTCTATTTCTGTTTTAGAATTAAGTGAAATAGGATTGTCAAATGTTACCTCTATGTTTGCATCTGGCTCTATTGCGTTATCTATTACAACTAATCTATCTTCTTTAATCTTTGTATAATTTGTAGATACTACATGTAAACCATACTCATCTGAGTTTGCATACATAAATAAATCAACTTCAACATCGATTCCTTTTTCATTATAAATTACTTCAGAATCTTGATTAAAGTTTACAACTAAATTATCATCAGTATCTATTTCTTCAGCTACAACTTTTACATTTTTGAATTCAATTCCTTCAAAAGCAAATGCTCCATCTGAAGTAGTAGTAACTTCATCTATAGTATCCATCTGAGCCGTTGTAGAGGCGTTGTCATGAAGCAATTTAACCTTTATACCTTCTATTGTATCTCCTTTTATTCCAACTTCAACTTTCCCTGAAATATTATAATCATATGCCCCTTCATACCATAAGTTTTTAACTACAGTAGTTGGAGTTGTTCCATTTGTAGAATTTTCACCATCTATTACTGCTATATCATTAAAAGTCTTTCCGTTTATATATTCAAAGTTTCCATCTCCCTCTCCATTTACATCAGGAGCATCAAAATCTTTTAATTCAACTTGGTAATTTCCTTGTATTACTTCTCTAAAGACATAATTACCTTCTGAATCTACTGTAGTTGAATCAACTTCTTCATAAGCTGATGATCCATCATACTTATTTAAAATAACTTTAGCTCCAGCAGGAATTATCTCAGATTTATCAAGAGTTTTAAATACTTTCCCTTTAACTGTTCCATATTTTTTTGCTTCAAAATCATAATTTACAAATCTTTGCTCACCTTTTACTTCATTCTTTTGAGCTGCTAATAAACTTACACCATCTTCCATGGCATAATACTCAGCATATTTATTTTCATTTAAGTAAATTTCTAATAATATATCTTGACTACCAGAAGCTGGAATATCTTCTATTGTATACTCTAAACTATCAGATATTTCCTCTGTATAATCAGATTTTGGATAACTAGACCCCATTATTGTTGGTTTAACCATTATTGAAGCATCTGTTGAGATTGTTTCTGGAAGATCTACCTTTCCTTTTAAAGTAAGTAATTCTACCATCTCAACTCTTACATTTTGTTGAGCATTACTGATTGGAATTAATACTGTTCCAACTGTTAAAGTTCCGTCTTCTCCTGTTTGTACTGTACCTGGAGAATCAATTTTTATTTCCACACTTTCATCGTCTCCTGTAAGAGTATCTTCTGTATATTCTACATGTGCTGACATTGAAATATAGTTATCTTTCGTTATTGTAGCGTTCATAGTAACTCCGCTACCACTTGTTGCTCCTCCTATATCTAATCCAGCAATTTGAAAAGAACCACCTTTAATAGTTTTAGTTTCTTTTCCTGCGATCGAAATTAAAGCTCCTTCAATCGGTTCACCATTTTGATCCACTACTACTCCTGAGAATACTGCTTTTGTTGCAACAGAATCCCCTGCATTTGTTTGATTTTCCGTTGTTAATTTTTCATCTTTCTTTAATTCTTCTTCTGTTACAGTGTCATTTGAAAAACACCCTTGTAGTGTTAGTAAAAACAATGCAACTAGTAAAACTGACATTTTCTTCATTCTTTAAATCCTCCTCTTTTTTTGTTGTTCCTCTGTTCTGATAAACTTTTTTGACCTCTTTTCAACACAACCATCGACTATCATAGCACTTAAAAATAATTTATTCAAGCATTTTTACAATTTTTACATGAGTGTAACACTTTGTTTCATGATTAATAAATTTAAATTAATGAATTTTAATATATTTAATCTCTTCTAATCTTATTTAATAAGGGTTTAAAGTGTTGAGAAATTCTTTAAATTAATTTTGTCACAATTTATCAAAAGAAATGTTTCATAAATATTACAAAAATATTTACACTTTTTTCGTACATATGTGATTTTTTTACTAAAAAATAAAACAAGAAAAAAGTCTTGCTAAAAGCCAGACTTTTTTCTTGTTTTATTTAAATATATATCATTATATAGCGTTTTCCCCTCGTTCTCCTGTTCTAATCCTAACTACATCTTCAACTGGAATTATAAAGATTTTTCCGTCTCCAATTTCTCCGGTTTTACA
>JBNJFI010000029.1:0-21006 GCA_051746725.1 Fusobacteriota bacterium | reverse complement strand
CTTAACTCTTTAAAATTATTTTCAATTTTAGAAAAAACTGAGTTTATATCTACTTGCCCAGAAACTGATATAACTAAATTTTCTTGAGCATATCTTTCTTTCCAATAATTAATAAGTTTCTTTTGAGTCATACTAGATACACTTTCAATAGTTCCTAAAACACTATTTGCAACTCCACTTTCTTCTAAAACAGATTCAAAATTCAAATCATATAATTCTTCTTCTGGAATATCCTTATACATTTTTATCTCTTCTATAATAACTTTTTTTTCTTTTTCTATTTCTTCCGCGGGAAAAGTTGAGTTTATTATTATATCCGATAGAGTTTCAATTGCTACATCTATGTGTTCGCTTAACAAAGTAACATAAAATCCAGTCATCTCTTTATTTGTAAATGCATTTATATTTCCACCTATCTGGTCTATCTTTTCAGAAATTTGCTGTGCTGTCTTACTTTTAGTTCCTTTAAATAACATATGTTCTACAAAATGAGATATTCCACTCTCATTTTCTTTTTCATTTTTAGATCCTGTTTTAACAAAAACTCCTATTGAAACTGATTTTACATGATCTATATCTTCTAAAATAACTGGGATATTATTTCTTGTTTTTTTTATTATAGCCATTTTCACGCCTTTCTAGATTTATCTAATTTTAATATTCTGCTTTTCTCATTGTTAAAATTCCTATTGTTAAAAATAATATGTTAGGAATCCATGCTCCTATTAAAGGTGAAACATAACCACCAACTCCCATGGCTTCCATTGTTGCCATAACAATATAATATACATAACCAATAACTACGCTCAGCCCAATGCTAACTGCCGAACTTCCTCTTACATATTTAGATCCTAATGAAAGTCCAACAAATGCCATTATTATACTTGCAAAAGGATATGCCATTTTTTTATACATTAGAGTCAGTATCTTTTTTACATCTCCACCTGTTTTTCTTATAAAAGTAGCAGATTCCCTTAATTCAGAAATACTCATTTCATTTTCTCTTATTTTATCTCTTAAAAAATCATTTACATCCTCTTTCAAAAAATTTGGATTGTATGAACTCAAAGAATATGTTTTATCTTCTTCTATATTATTTATTTTTACGTTATATAATCTCCATATATTCAAATCTGGATTGTAATTTCCTCGTTTTGCAGTAATGATTTTTTTAACTATTTTTAAACCATCGTCTAACTCTACAATTTGTATATTATTAACACTTTGAGAAGATCCATTAACTAATCTAACATAATATAAGTAATTTCCACTTCCTTTTAAAAAAACATCTGATTTAACCCTGGAATCTTTCACCTTATACACTTCACTGTATTTTAATTCTCTTTTTCTTTGGTTAGATTCAGGTACTACATTATTATTAAACCATAATAAAAATACTGACAAAAATAATGTGAATATTATTGGAAATATTACAATTCTTCTAAAGCTTATTCCAGAAGTTTTTAATGCTGTTATTTCTAAATTTTTAGCTAATTCATTAACAGTCATTAGACCCCCTAGTAAAACACCAAGGGGAGTAACTTGTATTATTACTTCTGGTAACCCTACCATTAATAGTTCTATTCCTTGAGCAATATTTAATTTTCCATCTATAATATATGATATTATAGAAAATAATTCTCTTAGAATAAATATATTTAAAAAAGCAAAGGTTCCTATCAAAAAAGATTTTATAAATTTTATCAAAATATATCTATCGATTTTTTTCATATATACTCCCCTTTATCTGGTTCGCGTTTGTTTATAAAATAATATGAGACTCAATATAGTTAACAATATATTTGGAATAGATAAGGCGATTGCTGTGGGAAATATCTCTTTTTTGGCCATTATCTGTCCAAAGTCTAATCCCATTATATATAAAAATATAATAACTAAACTAACACCAAAACTCATCCCTTTTCCCGTTCTCCCTTTTTTGACAGATAACATAACTCCCAAAAAAGAAAATATTACAGCTGCTAGAGGAATATTTATCTTTTTATGTAGTTCAATTTCATAAGATTTAAGGACATCTTTTTTGTGATCTACTTTTAGCTCTTTTTTCAAATCTGTAATTCCCATCATAGACTTTTTTGTACTTCCATTACTTGTATAATCTCCAAAAAAGCTCTGTATTGGAATTAATTGTCTATTAAAGCTTCCACTTAATTTTTTTTCACCATCAGAATTTATCTGATAAAAATTTGCATCTTCAAGTATCATATTATTTTTTTCCCATTTTGCAACTTTTGATACTATAACTTGTGGATACTGACTGTCGTTTTCTTTTTTGAAAATGACTAAGTTTTCAGCTCTACTTCCATCATTATTCATCTCATTTATATATATATTATAATCACCTATATCTTCAATAAATATTTTTTCATCTATTTTTAATGCTGGTTTAGTATATGCTATCTTTTTTGTTATTCTAGCCAATTTATCATAAGAATTAGGTATAACTGTTTCTTCTAAAAAAAATAAAAACATAGTTGTTATTATTCCAATTATTAAAGCTGGTTTTAAAAATTGTTTTATCCCTATTCCTATTGATTCCAAGGCAATAAGTTCACTATTTGAAGATAAATTTCCATAAGTTATCATAACTCCAAGTAAAATCCCCATGGGAATGGTTTGAACCATTATTGGAGGAAGATAAAAAGAAATCATTTCTAATACGTCCAATACTGGTATATCTTTTACTAAAATGTTTTCCATCATTTCTACTAAAATATCAATCAAAAAAATAAAAGTAAATATACTTATTCCAAATATTGTGGGTAACACCAACTCTTTATAGATATATTTATCAATTATCTTCATTATTATACTCCTCTAATACGGTATCTAATAACTCATCGATATCTACTTTTTCTCCTTTATTTTTTGATTCAGATTTTTTTTTGATTTTTTCCTGTAAATCTTTTATATTTATTTTTTTACTCCCAGATTTTAAACGATTTAAATTTTCGCTTTCTGTTTTTTTATTTATCTTTTCTTGAATTTCTTCTATATTTAAATTTGAATTAGTATCTTTTAATACATCTTCTAAAGTTCCTTTAATAAGAGTATCATCGGTAAATTCTTGCATATTAATATTTATATCCGAAGGAAAAAAGCTCTTCAAATATGGTATTACCTTGGCAATTACTTTACTAGAATAACTTTTTTGAATATAGTTTCTCCACTCATTATTAAAATTAGAAATTAAAGTTACTATTATCATTATTACCAGTGAAATAACAAATCCTTTTAAAAAACCAACTATTCCTCCACCTAATCTATCAATCCATCCCAATAGAATCTTTTCAAAAAATTTCTTAACAACTAATAGTATTAAAAATAATATTATATATATCCCTATAAAAACTCCTACATAAGTAATTATAAATCCAATCTGACTTTCTCCAAACTTTGCTTCCAATGTTGGACTAATAATATTAATAACCTTTTTTGATAATAGTACTGCAACTAATATTCCAAAAAGAGAAAAAAATTCAAATATCAACCCCTTTTTTATACCTAATACTGTAAATAATATAATAATTCCTAATAAAACGATATCTATATACATTTTATCTCTCCTCTTTTATTTCAAAATAACTTTCTAGTTTTTCCAGTCTATCTATAATACTTCCATTATTTCTTAAAAATTTTCCATAAGCCTTTTCTTCTATGTTCTCAATTCGACTTAATATATTTTCTCTATTATTTATTTGACTAAAAATTCTAATTTCTAACCTTTCTAATCTAGTTACAATTGATTTTGTTTTGGTATCATTATATAAAAAATGGATGAGCTTTTTTGCTCTTAACTTAATCTTTCCCTCTCCTGTTTCCCCTAAAATTTTTTTTTCTAGATTACTCATACGAACTTCCATTGTTGGAATAGCCTCTAAGGTTTTTGAGTTTGTATAAGTAAATCCATAAATTATTTTTTCTAAATTTGAAACATCTTCAAATTCCGAGAACAAAAAACTATTTAGTAAAAAAAACAAGAAAATCATAATTATATTTCTTTTTTTATTCATTTTTTTCATCTCCTAATACTTTAAATTTCAGTTTTGTTTTGAAATTGAAATCATGGCTATATACTAATATATCATATATTCCAGATTCTATATCTTCCCAAAACCATTGAGAGCTAAGAGTTGTTGTTGTTCTTGCTGGCAAGACGATTTTTTTTATCTGATTTCTATTTTTTTCGATATAATCTCTTTTATAAATAAGTTCGTTATCCTTTATTATTTCATAATTAAACAAAACCTGTTTTTCTATTGGAATTTCAACTTTTTCTTTAGTTTTATTTCTCAAATTTATATTTATAATTAAAAATTCATCTCTAGTATATTCATATTTATTTAAATTTATTATATACTCTATTTTATCACTTTTTATTTTTTTTTTTATGGGTTTTTCCTGGGTAAAATAAGTTTTCATAACCAAAAATAATACCCCTACTAATATCAGATCTATTATTGTAATGGTATTTGGTTTAACTTTTTTGATCTTATTATGTATTGCTCCCATTTTTTTCTCCTTTATTTATATAAACCCTATTAACTCTATCATTTAACTGAGTTAAGACTTCATAAGGTATCGTATCTATAATTTCAGCAACCTTTTTTGCCAATACACCTTCCCCTATCAAAGTTACTTCATCTCCTACACCAGCATCTTTGATTTTCGGATTTATACTGATCATCATGTGATCCATACAAATATTACCCACTATATCACATCTTTTACCTTTTAACATAACGTATCCTCTGTTAGATAATCTTCTACTTAAACCATCTCCATACCCAGCAGATATCGTAGCAATTTTTTCACCTCTTTTAGCTTTATAATTTCGATTATATCCTATATAGCTTGCTTTTTTTATCTTTTTTATATTCAATATCTTACTTTTTAATGTTAAAATAGGTTCAAATTCTTTAGTAAATTTTGAATCAAATGGCACTATTCCATAAAGTAATATCCCAGGTCGAATACTGTTATATATGTCATCATTTATATTTATAATACCAGCACTATTAGATATATGTATATATTTAACGCCCTTAAAATTTCTTTGAATATTTCTAAATTGTTTAATTTGATTTTTAGTATATTCAAGTGAATCATCAGCTGAAGAAAAATGAGTAAAAATCCCTTCAATTTTTCCTAACTTGTTTTTCTTAATATATTTTATAACTTTTTTAATCTCTGAGGAAGAAAAACCTAGACGCCCCATTCCAGTATCGATATTTATATGTATAGTTGTTTTTATCTTATTATTTTTCATATATTTTAGTTCATCTTCATTTGAAATCCCTATACGGATTTGTTTATATGATGATGCCTCTTTTAATTTATCTAGATGGATTCCCCCTAAAATTAAAATTTCTTTCTTTATACCACTTTTCAATAATTTTTTAGCTTCTTTTAATGATGAAACAGCAAATAATTCCACTTCTTCTTCTATTTCTTTGGATATTTCTATCATTCCGTGACCGTATCCATTTGCCTTAACCACAGCAAATATTTTCTTATCAGAGGTGATTTTCTTTATTTTATTCAAATTTTTTCTTAATTTATCTAGATCAATTACTGCTTTTAGTCTAATTGTTCCCCCCTCCTATATATAAAATTTAAGACATTAAACTACCAGAGCATTTGCCCTGGTAGTTTTTAATGTTACTTCAATTTAAATTTAACTCCTCTTCCTTTTTTGGTTGCATCTAATTTACCTTCACTAGATAGCCAACCAATAGCTAATAAAACATCTTCTTTTTTTAAATTTGTTTTCCGAGTTAGCTCACTTATGTTTGCTTCTTCAGATCCATTTAAAACTTCCCATATTTTACCGCTATTATTTCCTATTGTTTCTGGATTATATCTCATTTTACAACCCACCTCCTTTATTGTTTTATTTTATCTCTACCATGGTGCTCTAATATATAAATAGCAGGACTTGCAACAAATATTGAAGAATAAGTCCCCGCTAGAACTCCTATCAATAAAGTCATAACTATCGTTTGAATAGTAGCTCCTCCAAATATAAGTAAAGCAATTATTGCTAATAAAGTGGTAACTGATGTATTAATTGATCTTTGAAATACTTGTCCTATACTATAATTTATAACATCTTTTAAACTGCTTTCTGGCTTGTTTTTGACATTTTCTCTTATTCTATCAAATACAACTATTGTATCATTGATTGAATAACCTAAGATTGTTAGAACAGCAGCTATAAAAGGAGTATTTACCTCTAACCCAATTAGTGCTATTAAACCAACCGCTATTATTACATCATGAAATAATGCTATTAGAGCAGCTATTGCAAACTTTAACTCAAATCTAAATGTAATATACAGTACTATTAAAAGACCTGCTATAAGTAAGGCATTAATTGCTTTCCATTTTAATTCTTTCCCGATTGTAGCTCCGACTTTTTCAGATTTCATTATTTCAAATTTATTATATTGATTTTCAATCTCTAAAAGCATTCCTTTTTTACTTTCTTCACTCATAGGTGCTGTTCTTATAAAAGCCGTATTTCCTTCAGATATCTGAACTTTCCTATAACCTACTTCATTATATTCTTTTGAAATCTCATCTAAAACTCCATTTAGGTCTTCTAGTTCTACATTATTTTCAAATTTTAATTGAAATAAACTACCACCTGTAAAGTCTATTCCATAATTAAGATTTTTAAATGCCATTGAAAATACTGCAATAGCTATAACGAAAATTGAAATCCCTAAAAATATTTTTTGATTTTTTATTATGTCTAATTTCATTATTTCTTACCTCCTACACCAAATAGAGCTGGATTTTTTATTTTAAATAAGTATACAAATCCTCTTAATAAAACTCGCGTTATTAATATTGCTGTAAACATACTTGCCAAAATACCTATAGACAAAGTAACAGCAAAGCCCTTAATTGGACCTGTTCCCAAGACAAATAATATCATAGTAATTATCAAAGTGGTTACATTTGAGTCAAATATAGCTAAAAATGCCTTGTTAAACCCATCTGATATCGACGCTAATACACTTTTTCCTAATCTCATCTCTTCTTTTATTCTTTCAAATATAATCACATTTGCATCTACTGCCATCCCAACAGAAAGTATAAACCCAACTACTCCTGGTAATGTCAATGTTGCTCCAAAAAAGTTAAGTGTTCCAAATGTAATAATTGCAAATATTATTAAAGCCAAATCTGCTACTAATCCAGGTAATCTATACCAAACTACCATGAACACCATTATTAATATTGCTCCTAAAATCCCTGCTCGATAACTTTGTTCAATAGATTCAGTCCCTAAGCTTGCTCCCACTGATCTTGTTTCAAGTAATTCAACATCAACTGGTAAAGCCCCTGCATTTAATAAAGCAGCTAAGTTTTTAGCTTCTTCTGTTGTGTAACTTCCAGTTATTACTCCTTTTCCTCCTGGAATTTCACTTTGAATAGTCGGAGCTGTTTGCTGTTTTCCATCTAAAGTTATTGCAAGTTGTTTACCGATGTTTTCTCCTGTTATATTGGCAAAAACTTTAGCACCTTTTACAGTTAATTCAAACCCGATTTGAGGTCTTCCTATATTATCAAAACTAACTGTTGCTTTTTTTAATTCTTTTCCTGTTAATAATGGTTCTCCTAATTTACCGTTCTCTAATAATCTAAATTCTAAAAGTGCTGTTTTCCCAATTAAATCAATTGCCTCTTGAGAATCTTTTACACCTGGTAATTCTACTATTACTCTGTTCTCTCCACTTCTTTGAATAGTCGGTTCTGTTACCCCTAAACTATTAACTCTTCTGTCTAAAACAGTAACTAAACGACTCATATCTCCACTTGTTACTTTTTCTCCTTCTACTGGTTGAGCTTCAAGTACCACATAAACCCCACCCTTTAAATCCAGTCCTAACTTTGGATCCTGTCTAAACTTCCATGTCTGCCATCCGGCAGTTACAATGACTGCCACTATTAATAGCAATTTTACAATTAATGATCTTCCTAACTCCACAATTGTTCCTCCTTTAAATTTTTTAGCATTACCCAGTATTTATTAATTCCTATTTAAATAGGTTTGAAGAATAATACTTGCAGCTATTTTATCGACTACCTTTCTTTTTTCTATAGCACCTTTATTAGTAGTTTCTTTTAACATATTGTCTGCAGCTACTGTAGTATATCTTTCATCTACTGTTATTATTTCTATCTTACCTAATCTTTGTTTTAATTCATCTATAAATTCTCTTACTTTTTCAGCCTGGCGCTTTTCTGTTCCGTCTAAACTATAAGGTATACCAATTACAATTTTGTTTATATTTTCCTTTTTAATAATCTCGTTTATTCTATCGTAAGGATCTATCTCTTTTCGTTTTATAACTTCCATGGGAGCTGCTATTATTCCAAGTGCATCAGATTTAGCTACTCCAATTCTTACATCTCCAACATCTAAGGCTAATATTTTCATAACTTTTCCTTAATTAATTCTCTTGCAAACTTTAAAGCTTCTTTTACTTTATTTCCGTTTTTTCCACCGGCTTGAGCAAAATTAGGACGTCCTCCTCCATTTCCTCCAGCTTTTTTGGCTATTTCACTAACTAACTTCCCTGCATTTAATCCCTTAGAAACTAGATCTTCGGTTATACCTACTAAAAATATTGCATTTCCATTATTTGAACCTAATATAACTACGCTAGAATCTAAGCTATTTAATGCTTTATCTATCATTTTTCTTAAACTAGATACATCTTGATCCTTAAAATCTTTTATTATAACTTTAGCTCCATTTATCTCCATTGGATCTTCTAAAAAGTCATTAACTTTATAAGAAGCAAGTTTGCTTTCTAAACTTTCAATTTCTCTTTCAAGGTTCTTTTTTTCTTCTAAATTTGATCGTATTTTCTCTTCTAAACTGTTCTCATCAGTTTTCAATAATTCTGAAATTTTTTCTCTATCATATTCTAAGTTTCTGATATATTCTAGAGTTTTCATCCCTGTTATTGCTTCTATCCTTCTAACCCCTGAAGAAATTCCAGATGAGGATATTATTTTAAATAATCCAATATCTCCAGTTCTCTTAACATGAGTACCTCCACACAATTCAATAGACGTTTCAGGTATATTAACCACTCTTACTTTTTCACCATATTTATCTGAAAATAATGCTTGAGCCCCCATATTTTTAGCATCTTCTAGTTTTTCTTCTGTTATTTCAACTTTTTTGTTATCTAATACCCAATTATTTACAATTCTCTCTATCTCTTCCAATTCTTCCTGATTCAATCCAGAATAATGAGAAAAATCAAACCTCAGTCTTTCGGAATCCACAGAAGATCCCTTCTGATGAACATGTTCTCCGACTACTTCATGTAAAGCTGAATGCAACAGATGAGTTGCTGTATGATTTTTAGTTATTTTATTTCGTCGAATTTTATTTATTTTTAATTCTAGAGTATCTCCTTTTTTAAACTCGGAATCTGTTTTAACCCTATGAAAAAACATCCCTTTACGCTTACTAACTAAAATAACTTCTCCTAAAGCACCTTCTTTAACCACTTGACCTGTATCATATATTTGACCACCTGATTCTGCGTAAAATGGAGTCTTATCAAAAACAATATCATATTTATCATTTTCAACCTTATCAATATATAATATTTTTCCTATAATCTCTTTATTTGAATCGCTAACAAATTCAGTTTTTCCATATTCATCATATAAATCAGTGATAAATTTTTCCTCGAGTTTTTCTTTTATCACTTCTCTAGAACCCCTTGCTCTCATCTTTTGTTTTTCCATCTCTTTTTTAAATTCGTCGAAATTTATTTTTATATTGTTTTCTTGACAAATCTCTTCAGTAAGCTCATATGGAAAACCATACGTATCATATAATTTGAATACTATTTTAGAGTCAATTTTATCTTCATTTTCTTTTTTGATTTTCTGTATCTCATTTTGAGCAATCTCAATTCCTTGATCTAAAGTTTTAGCAAACTTTTTTTCTTCTATTGAAATTATTTTTTTTATATGTTCCTTTTGTTTTTCTAATTCAGAATAAGTCCCTTTCATTAGTTCTACGACTTTATCTACTAATAAATATAAAAACTCTTCTTCATAATTTAATAATCTTCCATGTCTAACAGCTCTTCTTAAAATTCTTCTTAAAACATAACCTCTACCATCATTTGAAGGTAATACTCCATCACTTATCAGAAATATAATAGACCTTATATGATCTGCTATAACTCTAATGGAAAAATCATGGTCCTTATTATCATTATATTTAGTATTTGTTATCTCAGTTATTTTTTTTATTATTGGCTTTAATAAATCTGTATCAAAATTTGTTTTTACTCCTTGTAATACAGATGCTATTCTTTCTAAACCCATCCCTGTATCTATATTTTTTTTAGGAAGAGGTTTTAGAGAACCGTCTTCTAGGCGATCATACTCAGTAAATACCAAATTCCAAATTTCCATATATCTATCACAATCACAACCAACTGCACAGTCAGGAGAACCACATCCTCTTTCTTCACCTAAATCTATATATATTTCACTGCAAGGTCCACAAGAACCCGTTGGTCCAGCTGTCCAAAAGTTATCTTTTTCTCCCATTTTAGCTATTTTTTCCAAAGGAACACCAATCTCTTCATTCCAAATTTTAACAGATTCATTATCGTCTTTATATACAGATATCCATAAATCCTCTTTTTTTAAACCCAACTCTTCTGTTATAAATTCCCAAGACCATTTTATTGCATCTTTTTTGAAATAATCTCCAAAGGAAAAATTACCTAACATTTCAAAAAAGGTATGATGTCTTGCTGTTTTCCCAACATTTTCTAAATCATTTGTTCTCA
The DNA here is from genome assembly GCA_051746725.1 of Fusobacteriota bacterium. Classification (GTDB taxonomy): domain Bacteria; phylum Fusobacteriota; class Fusobacteriia; order Fusobacteriales; family JBNJFI01; genus JBNJFI01. The sequence goes on along the minus strand of JBNJFI010000029.1, from coordinate 10,138 downwards.
TACATTTTTGACAAGATACTACTCTTGTATGTTCAGGTTCTTCTTTTCCCATAAAATATTTCTTATAGGGAACCATTCCAGCAACTGTAAGTAGCAAAGTGGGATCATCAGGAATAAGCGAAGCACTTTCATATGCTTTATGTCCTTTCTTTTCAAAAAAGTTTATAAATTTATTCCGTATTTCATTACTTGAAAGCATTGCTCTTTTTCTCCTCTCTTTAAATCTTCATAGTCTTATTTTAGTATATAATATCTAATTTCAGTACAAATGTCAACTATTATTTTTAATAGCCTTGCATAGATTTTGACACTAAATTTTATACTAAATTTTTAAAAAAGTTCATTGTATATCTAAATAATAAAATAAATACATTAGCTTTTTCTATATTATCTTTTGCAGTTATTTCTACAGTTCCCATCTTTTCTTTTCCATTATAAATACTCACAAAACCAAGCACTTCACCTTTTTTGATAGGCGCTTCTATATCTGTTTTAATTTCTTTTTCAGTTGTTAATTTGTCCTTTTCACCATATAAAAGTGGTACCACAAGAGAATCTCCAGCTAAGACTTCTACTTCAGATTCTTTTCCTTTTAATACTTTTAATTTACCAACCTCTTGATCTTTTTTGACAATGTTCACATATCTAACATTATATATCCCATAATCAATTAATTTTTTGGCTTCTTTAAATCTTATATCAGATCTAGGAGCATTTAAAATAACAGCTATAAATCTATTTCCATTTTTAGACCCCGTTGACGCTATACAAAATCCAGCTTCATTAGTAAAACCAGTTTTTAAGCCATCTATATAATCCGTTGTGCTAACTAACTCATTGGTATTTCTCAAAAAAGATTCTCCATCTCGTAAATAATCTACCCATATAGAAGTGTTTTCTAAAACAAATGGATATTTAGCAATTAACTCCCTTGAAATAATTGCAATTTCTCTTGCAGTACTATAATTATCTTTTGCTTCTGGAAGTCCATTAGAGTTAAAAAAAATAGTGTTTTTCAAACCTAATTCTCCAGCTTTATCATTCATTTTATTTAAAAATATCTCTTCACTTCCGTAGGTTGCTTCTGCCAGCGCAACTACTGCATCATTTGCAGAAACAACAGAAACAGCTTTTAATAAATCCCTAACACTCATCTTTTCATTTGGAGCTAGCCATATTTGAGATCCTCCCATACCAGCTGCGTATTTGCTAATAGTAATATTAGTATCAAGCCCTATTTTTTGTTCCTCTATAGCCTCCAAAGTAACCAATAGAGACATAACTTTGGTTATACTAGCAATGGGCATCGGCTTATCTGCGTTTTTTCCAAAAAAGACTCTTCCTGCTTTTTGATCGATTAAAACAGCAGCTTCAGATTTTACATTAAAATCAATTCCTAAACTTAAAAAACTTGTTGATAAAAATAAAAATATTAAAAACTTCTTTTTCATTTCTTCCTCCATAAAATATATATTATAATTTGAAATTTTTTCCCAAATATGTTCTTCTGGCTAATTCATTTTCGGCAATCTCTTCACTTGTTCCTTTTAATAAAATTCTTCCTTCGGACATTATATATGCTCTTTCCGTTATACTTAAAGTCTCCCTTACACTATGATCTGTTATTAATATTCCTAACCCTCTTTGTTTTAGATATATAATAATTTCTTGTATATCTTCAACAGCTATTGGATCTACTCCAGCAAAAGGTTCATCTAAAAGTATAAAATCGGGATCATTTGCAATTGTTCTGGCTATTTCAACTCTCCTTCTCTCTCCACCTGATAGAGAAAATCCATATTCTTTGGCTATATGAGATATTTTAAACTCTTCTAATATTTCTTCTCTAATTTTTTTTCTTTCAGACTTATTGTAGCTTTTCATTTCTAATATGGCATCTATATTTTCCTCTACAGTTAAATTTCTAAATACAGAGGCCTCTTGAGCTAAATAACCCATACCACGACGTGCTCTTTTATACATAGCCTCTTTTGTGATATCTTCTTCATTATATAAAACTCGTCCTCTATTTGGATTTATTATTCCAACAATCATATAAAAAGTTGTAGTTTTCCCCGCTCCATTAGGACCTAAAAGTCCTACTATTTCTCCTTTACTCACTTCCAAACTTACATCAGAAACAACTTCTTTTTTTTTATATGACTTTGATAACCCCTGGGCTGCTATTGTATTCATATTAATCTCCCTCTTCTTTTTTATCTGCCGATAATTTAAACTTTGTGTTTCCAACTCCTGAAAGTACATTGGTATCCAAATCCATAGTTCCTTTATCAGTTTGTACAGTATTTTGTCCTTTATATACTTCAACATTCCCTAAAAATTCAATTTTCCTCTCTTCGTTTCTAAGTATTGCTTTATCAGAGGTTGCATTTACTGTTCCGGCTTCTTCTATTCCTTTATTAGTCATCTTTACATTGTTTTCCATTCTACCAACTTTTTTATCTAACTCTAAATATATATATTCAGAAACAACTTCTGTACTTTCTTGAACTTTTAATTTTGGGTTCCCTTTCCCAAATACTAAATTTTTGTTATTATCTATTTCCAAATAATCAGCAGTTAAATCCATTTGCCCATATATAAATCTAGTATTATCGTTAATTTCACCTCTAGTAACTTCATATTCATCAGAATCATTTTCCACAAAAAACATTTTTGCTCTATCGCCATAAAAAGATGTGTTATTCGTTAAATCCGCTTGTAAATCACCTACAAAATCAAATTCCATATTTGATAACTTTCCAAACATCTTATTTCCACTTAACCTATCGCCTTGATCTGTAGTTACCACCACATCTTCAGATTCTAAATATTCACTATTCATATTGATCTTGACATAGTTAGCTACTATTAATACATTTTCTTTTTTGATATTAACCTTACTATTTGATTCAATGTCGCTTGTAGTCATATCATATGTCATCTCTGAGCCTGTTATAACGATATTTTCTTTTATAATTTTTACATTTTCAGTAAGCGTCAACAATTCATTTTCTGAATCATATTTTGCGTAATCACTTTCTATATATATATCATCTTTTTGACCTTTTACATTATCCATATTTAAAATTTCAGTAGTACTTTGATAGTTTCCTTTTTCATAATTTATTTTATAATTTTTTTCTTCATTCGTTATCTCACCTGGATTATCAAAAATAAGTTTTTCATTTTGAGTTTTATAGGTCATTTTTTCTGTATTTAATTTATTATTATCTTTTTTGATATCAATATCGTCATAGAGTACTAAAGAGCCACCTTTTTTGTAAGTCCCTCTATCTGCATCTATATCTATTCCTTGTTTTTCATTTTTAATATTAAGGTCTCCTTCTAACTGACCTGTTTCTTCATCTAAATTATAATCAAGCATATTAGCAGTAATGAAGAAATCATCTTTTTGGATATCAACGCTATCTTTTATTATTAATTTTTTAGCTCTTGTTTCATCTTCATTATTTATATTTTGAAACTCTCCATTGATACCTATTAAATTAAAATTTTCTTTTTGAGAATTTACTTCAAATTCTTCTGGTATCAATATTTTTCCTTCTTTATTATTTATTATCATATTTTCTGTATTTAATATATAATCTTCTCTTTCAACTTTTACATTTTCTCTTAAAATATATTCTTTATTAGACAGGTTAAATTCCAAAAAAGAAGATTCCATTTTCAAATCTTGATTTCTCAATTTATTATTTTGACTATTTCCCATTTCTGTTTCTGTATTAAAATCTAATTTATTACCTAAGATCTTTAAATTATCTTGAATAAACTCATAATCTTCATCAACAGTAAGGACATTTGTTTCTAAATCGTATTTCGCATTTTTAGATGTTGCAGTGAATTCTTCGCCTTCTAGTTTTATTTGCCGATTTCCCAAAATGTCTAATTTACTACTTTTTAAATCATATTTTACTTCATCTGCAAATAATTTTATCTGGTTTTCTTCGTTAGTTATAACAACATCTTGAAGTATTCTTATTTTTTCATTTTCTGTTTTAGTTTCTATATCACCATACGCTGATTCAAACTCATAATTACCTTTATTCCCTGTAATAGGACCAGTTAATACGATTTTTTCTGTGTTATCATTATAATACATTTTTCTCATATTTATTTCTATATCTTCCTTAGAGATTTGAACATTATCATAAATATTAACATTTCCTGTTTCCTTATAATACATCATATTATTAGCGCTTATTACATATCCCATATAATATATTTCAAATTTACCCCAAACTGTTAATTTACCTCTCTCTAAATCATATATAGCAGAATTCATTCTACCAGATATCCTATCTATAGTTCCTTTTCCACTTTCAAGGTTTTTCGCCTTGAATCTTATATTAGTCGTAAATCTAACCATTTTATTTTCTCTATCATATCTTACTCTTTTACTTGTAAGCTCTAAAGTGGGCGTTTGTAATTTTACATCTCCTACAAGATTAATAACTGTGAACCCTGAATTGGCATCAAATTTATCAGCTACTAGATTCATTTTTTCTTCTGGATTTTTAGCTATTATTTTAGACTCAGAATAAAACTTTTCTTTCTTTTCATCATAATTTATTTTTTCTGTTGTAAAATCCCAACCAGAATTAGTTTCGCCTAAAATGTCCCCTTCTAAAACCATATTTTGATATTTATCGACTATTGCCTCTTTTCCACTTATTTTTAAAGTATCAAATATAGCTTTGGCAGTTTTAAAATAGGTATTTTCGTTTTCTTTATTTTCAATTAAATTTTCAGCTTCTATTTCATAGTTTTTCCCTACATTATATCTTATATTTTCTGTTTGAACATTTTCATTCACATCTCTAATTTCTATTTTATCTTCTTTTATATAATTATTATATATAAAGAAAATAAATAATCCTCCCATTATTAAATATAAAGCTTTTTTTAACATTTAACTTCCCCCGTTATCTACTCGCTTTTTTAATTCATTTAGTTTTACCAATGCATCTAATGGAGTCATATTATTTAAATCCAAATCCTTCAAATCCATTATAACTTCATTTTCCTCTTTAGCCTCATTAACTTGATAATTAATATCATCATTTTTATTATCATTAAATAATGATAACTGTGTAACTTTTATAGTTTTTTCTATCATTTTCTGTTTTTTTATTTTGTCGTTTAATATTTTTTTACTTCTCTCAAGAATGAACTTAGGAAGTCCTGCTAATTTAGCAACTTCAATTCCATAACTTTTATCTGCTCCGCCTCTAACTATTTTCCTCAAAAATATCACATCATTTTTGTTTTCCTTAACTTCTACTCTTAAATTTATTAAATTATCCAACCTTTTACCCAGATCAGTTAACTCATGATAATGAGTAGCAAATATAGTTTTAGCCCCTATTTCATCATGGATATATTCTGTTATTGCCCAAGCAATTGAAATCCCATCAAAGGTGCTAGTTCCTCTTCCGACTTCATCTAAAATTATAAAACTCTTTTTTGTTGCATTATTTAATATATTGGCAACTTCACTCATTTCTACCATAAAAGTACTCTGACCAGACACTAAATTATCAGAAGCTCCTACTCTCGTAAAAATCTTATCTGTAATACCTATTCTGGCCTGGCTTGCTGGAACATAACTTCCAATTTGTGCCATTAGGATTATTAATGCCACTTGTTTCATATAAGTCGATTTTCCAGCCATATTTGGTCCAGTTAATATACTCATCTTTTCTTTTTCATCTAATTTGATATCATTTTTTATATATTCTTCTTCTCCAATTAATTTTTCAACTATTGGATGTCGCCCATCAGATATTTGAAGTTCATATCCTTGAGTTAATTCAGGTTTTATATAATTATTCTTTATTGCACTTTCAGCTAACGATATCATAACATCTAAATATGAAACTCTATTTGCAAGATTTTGAAACATTGATATGTTTTCTTTTATCTTTTTTGAAAGTTCCTTAAATAAATTGTATTCTAAAGCTTCTATTTTATCTTTTGCATTTAAAATTTTACTTTCATACTCTTTTAATTCTGGAGTAATATATCTTTCAGAGTTTGCTAGAGTTTGTTTTCTTATATATTCATCTGGAACTAAATGAGTATTCTTTTTAGTAACTTGGATATAATATCCGTGAACTTTATTGAATCCAACCTTTAATGAATTTATACCTGTTTTTTCTTTTTCTTCTTTTTCTAAGTTCGCAATGTAATCCTTACTTTTGGTGGATATATTTAATAACTCATCTAGTTTTGAATCATACCCTTTTTTGAACATTTTTCCCTCTCGAATTGAGTGCGGTGGTTCTTCTACTATAGCATTTTCAATCATTAGGTATATTTTATTTATATTTTCCATTTTTTCATTTATAATATTCTTTTTATCTAATATTTTTTTTGCCTTCATAATAGAATCTAAAGATTTTTTTATAGCTATTAAATCCCTGGCATTTTCTGTTCCCAAGGTTATTTTCGCCATTAATCTTTCTAAGTCATATATATTTTTTAATTCTTCTTTTATCTCTTCTCGCTTTATAATTTCATCTATAAAATATTTTATATCTTTTTGTCGTTTTTTAATATCTTCTATATTTATAAGTGGATTTTTTATTATCTTTTTTAAGTATCTTCCACCCATAGATGTTTTAGTATAATCTAAAACCCATAATAAAGTTCCTACCTTATTTTTTTCTTTTTCAGTTTGAATAAGTTCTAAATTTCTTTGGGTAGACAAATTTAATTCCATATATTGGTTTAGATTTACATATTTAATTTTATTTACCGGCAATTCTGAATAATTTTGTAAGTCTAAGACATAATCTAATAATAATCCTGAAATTTTTATACTTTCTTTTTTGTTATTTAATCCATAACTTTCTAAAGATACTACACCAAAATAATCTTCAAGATATTCAGTGCTATTTTCATTAAACTCGTATTTATTCATAATAATATCATTTATATCTTCTAAATTTTCCAATTCACTTTTTAATATGTTATAAGTAACTTCATTTGAAACTATTTCTTTAGGTCCTATCTTATATATAGCATTCAAGATGTTTTCTTTATGTTTTTCATCTGAAAATTGCGTTGTTGAAAACTCTCCTGTTGTTATATCCATATATGATATTGCAGAGTTTTTTTCTCCTATAAATATTCCCATTATATAATTATTACTCTTTTCATCTAGAGTATCTACATCTATTACTGTACCAGGAGTTATAACTCGAACTACTTCACGTTTTACTATACCTTTAGACGCATTAGCATCTTCAACCTGCTCACATATAGCAACTTGATATCCCCTTTCCACAAGTTTTGATATGTATTGTGCAGAAGAATGAAATGGCACTCCTGCCATGGGAACTTTTTTCCCTTTTTTCTTACTTCTCGAAGTTAGAGTTAACCCTAATTCCTCTGAGACTATTTTGGCATCATCAAAAAACATTTCATAAAAGTCTCCTAAACGAAAAAATAAAACTGAGTTTTTATGTTTAGATTTTATTCTATTGTATTGTTTCATTAATGGAGTCTCTTTTTTTGCCATTTTTTATTAATCCCCCTATATAATAATCATTACATCTATATAATAACATATTTTAATAAAAATTTCCATTTTTTTTAAAGATTAAAAATCAATAATCAATTATTAAAAATCAATATTTAATTATTAGTTATTAATTATTAATCCTACTTACATCCTATTATTTAAAACTTATTCTTGAAAATTTAACTTTGAATAATTTTGGATCATAAAAATATATTATCTGCGTTAATCTCATTTTCAAAAAAGGAAGTAAACTTATATTTAAATTTATAAACTAAGGACAGATTATATAATCTGTCCTCATATATTTTATTAGTATTAATCTTTAAGTTTTAAGGAAACAGGACAGTGGTCACTTCCCATGATATCTGAATATATATTAGCATCTTCCATCTTTTTTGCTAATTTTTCTGATACAATAAAATAATCTAATCTCCATCCAACATTTCTATCTCTTGCTTTTCTCATATACGACCACCACGAATAAGCCTTTTCTTTTTCTGGATAGAAATATCTAAAGGAATCAATGTATCCCGCTTCAAGTAAATCACTCATTTTTTCTCTCTCTTCATCTGTAAAACCAGCACTATCATGATTAGTAGAGTCATTTTCAATATCGATTTCTTTATGAGCTACATTTAAATCTCCACAAACAATAACTGGTTTTTCTTTTTCTAAATTCAGTATATAATTTTTGAAATCATCTTGCCATTCCATTCTATAATCCAATCTTTTTAATCCACGTTTTGAATTAGGGGTATATACATTGACAAGATAAAATTCTGGGTACTCAGCTGTCATTACTCTTCCCTCTTTGTCATGTTTTTCTATTCCAATTCCATTTTTAACTGAAATAGGTTTTTCTTTTGTAAAAATCGCTGTTCCGGAATACCCTTTTTTTTCGCCATAATTCCAATACTGATTATAATCATTTAAATCTAAATCTATTTGTCCCTCTTGTAATCGGATTTCTTGTAATGAAAATATATCTGCATCGATATCTTTAAATACCTTTTCAAATCCTTTTCTAACTGCTGCTCTCAAACCATTCACATTCCATGATACTAATTCCATTTTATCTCCTCCACTTTTAAATATTATAAAAATAAGTCTTATTTGACAAATTAAATTGCCAAAAAAGACTTATTTTTCTTTTTTGTTTTAATATTTTTCTACTTCTTCCACTGTAGGTAAAGATGATATTGCTCCATATTTAGTTGTAACGATGGCTCCTACTTTATTTGCAAAAGAAATTATTTTTTCTAACTCTTTCATATTCTTCCAATTTTCTTGATTATTCATTTTATATAATACCGCTCCAACAAATGCATCTCCAGCTCCTGTTGCATCTATTGCTTTTACTTTTATACTTTTTATAATTTTAGATTCATTTCCATCACTTATAAAAGTTCCATTTTTTCCAAGAGTTATAGCTACTATATCGGCACCCAGTTCATGTATAACCTTGACCGCTTCTTCTCTTTTACTCTTACCAGAAATAATCTCAGCTTCTTCCTCGCTTAATTTTACAAAATTAGCATATGGCATCATTTCTTTGCTCTCAGATATAAATTCATCTAATCTACCTTTCCAAAGATCAACTCTATAGTTAGGATCAAAAAAGGTTACTTTTTTAGAATCCTTTGCCAGTTTTGCTATTTTTTTATATGTTTTCCTTAATTTTCCACCTAAAAGCGCTGTTGCAGAACCTAGGTGTATCACCTTAGACTTATCAAGATCTTTTTTGTTGATTTCCTCAAAATCTAATAATTCATCAGCTCCTCTATTAAATATAAAATCTCTTTCCCCATCACTTTGAAGAGAAACAAATGCCAAAGTTGTATTGCTATTATCATCTAAAATTAAACTTTTAGTATCTACATTTACTTCTTCTAAACTTTTTTGCAAAAATATACCGAACTGATCATTACCTACCTTACCTACAAAGGCCGATTCTCCTCCTAGTTTTGCAATACTAGCTGCAACATTTGCAGGGGCTCCTCCTGCTTTTTTGATAAAATTTTTACCTTCTACAATATTTTTATCAACATCTGAACATACAAAATCAATCAAAAGTTCTCCGACACACATTATTTTTGACATATCTTCCTCCTAATTATTTTTTTCTAGCATTTCCTTTTTTACTTTACTATCAATCTCATTTTGCTCTTCTTTTAATATTTCAAATATATCCTTTGTTAAAAAATAGTTTAAAACTGTACGTATAGCAATTATAGATGCCAATTGTCCAATCATATCCCAATTAGGAGCTACAACTGTTTTTAATATACTCGATCCAATCAAAACTCCCAATGCAACTGAAAAAGAATATCCCAACTCGGCTCTACTTTTTTTTATAGCTTCTAAAACACCTTCTGCTTTAAATAAATTTTGTATATATAACCAAAACACTCTTATTATTCCATTCACGATTATAAATATCGCCAAGGACTGTGCAAAATATGAAACATAATTACTAGCAGTTAATATTAAATCTCCCATTATTCCTCCTAATCATATTTTATTCTTATAGTTAATTGCAAAATTGTAATCCACTGATTTTATTTAATTTATTAGACCTGATAATTAAGG
>JBNJFI010000028.1:0-21999 GCA_051746725.1 Fusobacteriota bacterium | reverse complement strand
TCGATTAAATCAGAAGTTACTCCTTTAAATGCTAGCTGACCTTCTCTTTCTCCAGATATTACTTCGATTTCAAACCCAGTCTTTTCCTTAACTTTTTTGAAAAAATCTTCTTTATTATCAGCATCTCTAGTTGCACTAGTTGCCATTACAGTAAAATTATTTACTCCGTAATCATCTGAAATCTTACGATAATTTTCCAAAGTATCTACTGTTCGTTTTATCGATTCATCTTTTAAAAATCCGTTTTTATTAACATCTTCTCCTAATCTAGTTATTTCAGTTTTCTTTAAGTATTTTCTCATTATTTTTCCATTATAAACTTCTCCAATTAATAATCTAGTACTATTTGTACCAATATCAATGGAAGATATAACGTCTTTTCCATTTATGCTTTTATATAAATCTTTTAATTCATCTTCTTTTATTGTCTTTATGCAAACTTCGCCAATCTTTTTTGGCAAAACAAATCTTAGTTTTCCTTTTTTTACTTTTTTATCATGTTTAAATATTTTTATTACTTTTTTAATATCATACTTAGGTATTATATAATCCATATTGAACTTTTTAAATAGTTCATTTTGCTTAACTGTAAAATCTAAGTCCACTAAGCCTAACTTTTTTGAAAGCTCACCAGCAAAAACCATACCGTATATAACAGCTTCTCCATGTCTATAGACTTTATAGTTCGTAAGATTTTCTACAACATGTCCAAATGTATGTCCATAATTCAAAAAAGCTCTAATCCCTTTTTCTTTTTCATCTTGAGAAACAATATTTGCTTTTATCTCACATGATCTTTTTATCATTTGTTTTGTTATCTCAGAATCTAGGTTTAATATTTTTTTAGAATTATCTGATAAAAATTTGAAATACTCAGCATCCCATAAAACACTGTGTTTTATTATTTCTGCTAACCCTGTTTTTATCTCTCTCATATCTAAAGTTTTCAAAACTTCTATGTCAACATATACCAACTTAGGTTGATAAAAACTACCTATTAAATTCTTTCCTCCTGGAAGATTTAGGGCAACTTTTCCACCTATACTAGCATCAACTTGAGCTAAGAGTGAAGTGGGTATTTGGATAAAATCAACTCCTCGCATGAAAGTAGATGCAACATAACCGCTTAGGTCACAAACAACTCCACCTCCTAGAGACAAAACCAATGAATCTCTATCAAAATTATTTTCAACCATATAATCATATATTGGTAATACTGTTTCTATTTTTTTAAATTCTTCACCATCTGGAATCTCATAATAAAAGACTTCTTTACCCTCTGATTCTAAATTATCAATTATTTGTTTGCTGTATAATGGCCCAACTTTGTCATTAGATATTAACAAAATTTTTTTATATTCATCCATATAATTAGGAATATCCTGTAAAATATTTTGCCCTATCAAAACATCATAACTTTTTTGCTTTAGATCTACGTTCACCTTTTCCATAATATGTCCTCCAAAATATTTTTTTAGCTTTTAAGGTAAATTATCTCTATTTCTTCGGTTACTTCTAATATATTTTTCTTATCTACATTTATCTTATAATCCATACTTTTTTGATATTTATCTTTTCTTTTTTCTAACATCTCTTTTATTTTTTTCTCTGGATCAGGAACTTTTAATAAAGGTCTATCCTCTTTATCTTTTAACCTATCATAAAGAGTTTCGCTGGAAGCCCATAATAAAAATATTTCTCCTGCTTTTTTGAGAGCCTTTACATTTTCCTCTTTTAATATTATTCCTCCACCTGTAGATATGATCGAATTATTTATATTTTTCATATCTTTAGCGACTTCTGTTTCGATATCTCTGAATTTTTGTTCTCCATGTTTTTCAAATATTTTATTTATAGACATCCCTGCTTTTTTGACAATTAATTCATCGGTATCAATAAATTTCATATCTAACCTTTTGGATAGTTCCTTTCCTATAGTAGTTTTTCCACTGCCCATATATCCAGTTAATATAATATTCGATTTCATAATTCTCCCTATTTTTTTATTTTATTTATATATGCTTTATGATTGCTTTTAATCTCTTCCATAGAATCTCCACCAAATTTTTCTAAAAAAGCATTTGCTAATTCATAAGCAACAACTGCTTCTCCAATAACCGATGCTGCTGGAACTGCTGAGGCATCTGATCTTTCTACAGAAGCTTCAAACGTTTCTTTAGTTTCCACATCTACTGATTTAAGAGGTGTATATAATGTAGGAATTGGTTTCATTACTGCTTTTATAACTACATCTTCTCCATTGGTCATTCCACCTTCTAAACCACCTGCATTATTTGTTTTTCTATAATAGCCAGTCTTTTTATCATAAAATATTTCATCATGGACTTCGGATCCTAATTTTTGTGAATTTTCAAAACCTATTCCTATTTCCACTCCCTTTATTGCAGGAACACTCATCATTGCACCGGCTAATTTTGAATCTAATTTTCTATCCCAATGAACATGACTTCCAATTCCAATAGGAGAACCTGTTGCAACCACATTAAATATTCCACCTACTGTATCTCCACTTTCTTTAGCTTCTTTTATCCTTTGAATCATTTTTATTTCTGCTTCTTTATCTGGAGTTTTTAAGGTATCTTCATCTATTTTTGCAAGTATTTCTTTTTTAGACATATTTTCAATTTTAGCTTTAACTCCACCTATCTCAGTAATATAGCTATATATTTCTATATCAAATTCTTTTAAAAAAGTTTTACATACTGCTCCAACTGCAACTCTTGCAGCACTATTTCTAGCACTTGCATATTCCAGAACATTTCTTATATCATATTGATTATATTTTAAAAATCCGGCTAAATCTGCATGTCCAGGTCTAGGTTTTGTTATAATCTCTTTTTTTAATTCTTCTGTCATTACTCCGTTGGGATCCATCATCTCAACCCAATTTTCCCAATCTTTATTCCTTATAATTAAACTTATGGGATTTCCTAAACTTTTTTTCCATCTAATTCCATTTAATATTTCTACTTTATCTGTTTCTATTTTCATTCTACCACCACGACCATATCCTTTTTGTCGTCTAGCTAAATCTTTATTTATGTCTTCTTCTGAAATTTCTAGTCCTGCTGGCATTCCTTCTAAAATTGCTGTTAGTGCTTTTCCATGTGACTCTCCACCGATTAAAAATCTTATCATTATTTATCACCCTTTTTCTTTTTATTATACACTAATCGTTGTATTATTGCAATAATATAACAAGATTTTTTATTTTGATTTAATTTATAAATATAAAATTAAAAGGATCTCAAAATTTCCGAGATCCCTTTATTAATATATCTTAGATTTTTTATCTTATTTCTTATTTTTATCGCAATTATCTTTTAAAGAACAATTAGAACATCTACCCTTATCATTTTTAATAAATTCCACCCCTTTTTTGAAAGCAAAATATCCTGCAATAAAGACTATAACAACTGTAATTATAATTTGTAGCATATATCCCCCTTTAGATAATAAACATACCGATTTTATAAGCTGTAAAACTAAGCAAATATGCTATTGAAATCCCATAAACCACGGAAAATACTGTCCATTTTAAAGACTGGGTTTCCCTTTTTATAGCTGCAATTGTTGCAACACAAGGTACGTATAACAAAACAAATACCATTAGTGCATATGCAACTGCTGCATTTATACCATTTTTTTTCATCTTTTCTTTTATATTTCCTTCTCCTCCACTATATAAAACTGAAATAGTACTGACAAAGATCTCCTTTGCAATAATTCCAGTCCCCAGAGCAACTGTTTCTCTCCAAGTCATTCCCAGTGGTTCAAAAATAGGTTCTAAGGAATGTCCCATTCTACCTAAATAACTTTTTTCCATTTTTTCAACTTTTTTGTCATTATAGAGCTGTTCTTTTAATTTTTCTTTTTTGGATCCGTTTTCCATTTGTGATATTTTTGATTCCCTTAATTTTATAGTCTTAGAATAATCAATATCAGTTGGAAAATACGTTAAGACCCAAATAAATATTGCCCCTATTAAAATAACTCCTCCCATTTTCTTTAAAAACATTGAGGCTCTATCCCACATATGAATTAGAAGTGATTTTCCTGTTGGCATTCTATAGGGGGGGAGCTCCATAACAAATGGAATAGATTCAGATTTAAAGAAAAATGTTTTTAAAAGTTTAGCAGTTATCACTGCTACTACTATTCCCAATACATAAATGGATAGAAAAATTATTCCAGCATTTTTAGAAAAAAACATACCAATCATAAGTGTGTAAACTGGTAATCTAGCAGAACAACTCATAAACGGATTAACTAAAGCTGTTACTATTCTGTCTTCTTCATTTTCTAAAGTTCTTGCCGCCATTATTCCAGGAACATTACATCCAAACCCCATAAAAAGAGATATAAAAGCTTTACCATGTAATCCTAAAAAATGCATGGCTTTATCCATCAAAAAAGCGACTCGTGCCATATAGCCTGTATCTTCTAATATAGCTATCATTAAAAATAATAAAACTATTTGAGGCAAAAAAACTAATACTCCTCCAACACCACCTATTATTCCATCTATAAGCAAATCATTTAATATCCCTTGAGGAATAAACATCTCAATTAGTTTTGCTATTAATCCCACTCCATTTTCAATAAATTCAGATAATACTCCTCCTAATGTAAATGTAAGATTAAAAGTAAACCATAAAATAAATGCAAATATCGGTAATCCTATCCATCTATTTAAAACTATTTTATCTATTTTTTCTGTTAGATCTATCCTATTTATATTTTTTAAATTTAATTTCACACACTCTTTACTTGCTCCAGATGCAAATCCATATTTTTGTTCTGTAATTAGTTCCTTTGGAGAATCATTATATAAATTGGTAAGTCTTTTAATCTCTTTATCTCTTTTTTGATATATTTTTTCTTTTAAATCACTTTTTTGCAATATCTCATCTACTTTTTCGTCTTCTTTTAATATATTTATAGCCATCCATCGAGAGCTATATTTAAAAAATTTATTTTCTTTTTTGATTATCTTTTCAACTTTTTTAATTGATTTTTCTAATTCTTTATCATATATTAAATTTGGATTTCTTTCTACTTTACTTTTTTTCTCTATTTTTTTTATTATCGTATCTAATAATTCATCTACTCCTTGTGATTTTTTAGCTACAATTGGAGTAACTGAACTTTTCAAAAAAGTTGAAAGTTTTTCAAAATCTATTTTTATCCCTTTACTTTTTACTTCATCATACATATTCAATGCCATAAAAAAATTGGTTTCTAATTCAATGAGTTGACTTGTTAAATATAAACTTCTTTCTAAGTTAGTTCCATCCACGATGTTAATTATTATATCTGGTTTTTCATCTATAATGAAATTTCTAGCAACAATTTCTTCGGCGCTATTTGGTTCAAGACTATATATTCCAGGAAGATCCACTACATCTATCTTATAATCTTTATATTCAAAAGATCCTTCTAGTTTTTCGACTGTAACTCCAGACCAATTTCCAACGTGTTGATTACCACCTGTTAAATCATTAAAAAGGGTTGTTTTTCCAGAATTCGGATTGCCAATTAATGCTAATTTTAAATTTTTCATTTTTACCACCTTTTTTGATATTGTGTTTCTTCTACTTACCTTTGATAGTCAAAGTGTATCACTAGAAGTCACTTTTGTCAAGAAATTTGTATGTCAAAATAGCTTTTCACTTTTTTAATCTGACTAATTAATATTAAAAAATTAAGTGGTATAAAATATGAAAAAAGTCGGATTATTTGAATAATCCGACTTTTCTTATTATTTTTTAGCCAAAGGACAACTTCCGTCGGAACATGTGTCGGAATCACACGAGCATGGTGAATCCTGTCCTGTTAAAACTTCATAAACTTTTTTGAGAGCAAAATAAACTGGAAAAGCTAATATAAGTAATATTATTATTGTTTTCATATCTCTTTCCTCCTAAATAAACAGTCTAGCTGTTTGATAAAATAAAACTGATATCACATAAGGAACTACAGAATATACAATTAAAGTTATACCAACCATCTTATACCCAAATTCCTGTTTTAATGCTCCTAGAGTAACAACGCATGGTATGACCAAAAGTATAAATAACATGAATGAATATGCCTTTATAGGTCCCTCCTTTTCATCTCCCCACAGATTTTTCATATTCTGAATTATTCCTTTTCCACCTTCTTCTTCAACTTCTTCTGCAGAAGGAGGTGCAAATAGACCAGCTACATCAAATGAAAACATAGCTTTTACGGAATCTACTGTTGCATCTTTAAAATTAATTATTTGGTTTACTGTATCCTCTTTAAATTTACTTTCTGAAATTTCTTCTTCCTCTTCGACTGTTCCCAATACTTGCCCTAAAAATCCAACTACTACTTCTTTAGCCACTAAACTAGGTGGTATTGAAGCAACTATTTCCCATCTATCTCCAAATCCAGTGGGTTCAAATATTGGTTGAACTGCTCTACCTGCATATCCAACAAATGATTTTTCTACATCTCCTTGATTTGGGAAATACATTAATACCCATAAAATTATTAACACTCCTAAAATAACTGTCCCTGCTTTTTTGATATACCCCCAAGTTTTCTCGAACATCGAGTTAAAAACCATTCCAATTGCTGGCATTCTATATGGTGGTAATTCTATTAAAAGTTCTTTTTCTTTAGGTTTGAAATAAGCATATCTTTTCATTATTAATCCTACCATTGCAGCAATTATAATCCCTACTAAATAGATGCTCAAAACTATTAGACCAGCATTTTTACCAAAAAAGGCTGCTGTAAAGAGTGCATAAACTGGCAATCTGGCTCCACATGACATCATTGGGGTCATAATTGCTGTGAGTTTTCTCGAGTTTTCATCTTCTAAAGTTCTCGTTGCATAAATAGCTGGAACTGTGCAACCAAAACCAAGCATCATTGGCAAAAAAGCTTTTCCGCTTAATCCAACACTACGCATTATTTTATCCATCAAAAAAGCTACCCTCGCCATATAACCACTTTCTTCAAGTATAGCCATAAAGAAATATAAAAACAACATTAATGGGACGAAAACTAAAACTCCACCTAAACCTCCAATTATACCATCCATTATAAAGGCATCTAACCATTGTGGAACCCCTTCTATGGCCACGCCAATGTATTTACCAAAATAATCTGCTATAAATCCATCAACCCAATCTATATAAGGAGCAGATCCATTAAAAGTAAGACTTAGAAGTGCAAACATTATCCCTATAAATATAACGGGTCCAAAAAACCGGTTCAAAAGAACTTTATCAACTTTTTGAGTAAATTCCAGCCTTGACTTTTTTGATTGTTTTAAAGATCTAGCTAAAATTCCATTAATTGCACCATACCTAGCTTCAGTAAATGCATTTTCTGGCTTTTCATTAAATCTTTGTTTTATATTTTTTTTGCTTTCTTCTGTTATTTTTTTTATTTCATCTAAATTAACTTTTTCTGATATTTTCTCAAAAAAGTGCTCATCTTCTTCTAAAAGTTTAATGGCAACAAAATCCTTTGGATATTTAAAAAAAATATTCCCTATTTCTTTATCATTTTCAATTTTACTAATCACATTTTTTATCTCATCTTCTAAAGTCTTATCAAAAGAAAGATTATAATCTATATGTCCTTTTGAATTTGACTTTTTCGAAATATCAATGGAATTATCCAATAATTCTTCGATCCCTTTTCCTTTTAGCCCGTTTGTTTCAACAGCTTTAATATCCAACAAATCTTCTAATAAGTCTTTATCCAATTCATAATCTAGTTTTTCAAATTCATCTGAAAAATTCAAAGCTAATACCATTGGTTTCCCTAATTCTTTTAAAAGCAATGTTAAATATAAATTTCTAGATAAATTTGTTGAATCAACAACATTTATAATCACATCTGGATCTTCTTCTAAGATAAAATCCCTTGTTATAATCTCTTCCATTGAATATGGGCTAAGGCTATAAACGCCTGGAAGATCTATGATTTTTATCTTTTCTTTATTATATTCAAAGATTGCTTCCTTTTTTTCAATAGTTACACCAGGCCAATTCCCTACCTTAAGCTTCGTTCCTGCTATTTTATTTATTAATGCAGTTTTTCCAACATTTGGATTACCTGCAAAAGCTATTTTCAACATTATACCCCTCCATTATACTCTTATTTCAATATTCTGTGCTGCCGATTTTCTAATTGCTATACTTGTTCCTTTTACAACTATTTGATAAGGATCTCCCATTGGAGCAACTCTTTCAACTTTTATATGCTCACCTTTGGTAGCTCCCATATCCATAAGTCTTCTCTTTAATTCTCCAACCTCTCCAATTCTTAATATTTTTCCTGTTTGTCCTATTTTTAAATCTGTCATTAACATATTAATCACTCCTCTTTTATTTTATTTGAATACCAAACTTTGATTATCAAAGTTATTACTTAAAAAAATACTTATTTTGCTTTGATGATCCAAGTATATCATTCTTTATGTAAATTGTCAAGTTTTATGTTAGTTTATTTTATTTTTTCTCTTAAAAAATTTTCCAATTCCACGCCTTCGCTTTTTTCCATTTTTGTTATAATTGCAGCTTAAATCTTCTATATTCTCTATTTGAATATACCTAGCCTCACTTTTTCTAATTGATATATTATTTCCGTGCAGGTATATGTGCATAGGGTCCCCAAGGGGAGCATTTCTTCTCATAATTACTTCTTTACCCTCATGAATTCCTAACTCCTTTATCTTTTTTCTAGCAGATGTTGTTTTTTCTATATTTGTAATCACAGCTTTCTGCCCAGGTTTTAGCTCATTTAAATAATTCATATTTAAAACCTCCTTATACTTTGATATTCAAAGTATACCATAGGTAAGATCTTTTGTCAATTGAATTTTTTAGATCTTCTTACTTTTTTCTTTATCTGGAAGTTTATTAATATCAGAATATAATAATATCTTAGCTTAATAATTCTACTTGTATATTTTTTTACAAAGTTCTACTTGAAAAACTTAGTTACAGATCATGCAAAATTCCAAAAAAGTTTTTTAGTTGGATAAGATATTCCACCAATAAGGTATAGTTATAATATTCACTTTTTTACGTATGCAGAAACTTCTGCAATCACTTTAATTTTATATATCTGATTTCATCTGCAATCTTCATTTTAAGTTCTTTTTTGCTTATTTCTTCGACTTTATCTAAGTTGATTGCTACATTATAATTAGATTCTAATTCTTTTACTTGATTTAATAATACTTTCTCATTTTGAGTTTTCTCTTTTAATTTTATATTTGAATTTGTCTTTTTTATAATTGAATTTACGTAGATATATGCCACTGATAATATTATGATTCCATATAATGCAAAAGTAGCATAAACTTTTTTGTCGCTATTTATATCTTCTCTAATTCTGATTTTTTCTAATTCATTTCGTTTTTTTATATCTTCTTCATTTCGTATTTTATAGGCTAAATTTGATCTCATATTATCAAACCCTTTCTACTATTCTGAATTTAGAAGGTTTTGCTCTTCTATTATCTTTAACTTCTTCTTTAGTAGCAATTATCGGTTTTCTCGTTATTATCTTTACTTGTTGCTCTTTACCACAAACGCATTTAGGAAACTTAGGTGGACAAACACAAGACTTTGCTAATTCTTTAAAAGTATTTTTAACTAATCGGTCTTCTAATGAATGAAATGTTATAATCCCTAATCTTCCACCTTTTTTGAGTAAATTTATATTTGTATAAATGCTCTCCCTTAATACTTCTAGTTCTTTATTAACTTCTATTCTAATTGCTTGAAAAGTTCTCTTAGCCGGGTGTTTGTTTTGTCCCTTAACAACTTTTTTGATAATATCAACTAATTCAAAGGTTGTCTTTATCTCTTTTTCTTTACGAGTTTTAACGATTAAGTTTGCAATTTGTCTCGCTTTTCTTTCTTCTCCATATTTATATATGATATCAGATAATCTTTTTTCTGGATATTCATTAATTACTCTATATGCAGTTAAATTTTGGTTTTGGTCCATTCTCATATCCAAAAAAGCATCATATCTATAAGAAAAACCTCTTTCTGGATTATCTAATTGTTCCGATGAAACTCCTATATCCATTAATATACCATCAACTTTATCAACTTTTGCTAAATATAAGGCAGCTTCTAAATTTCTAAAATTTTCTTTATATATCTTTACTTTATCTCCATACTCTTCTAACCTTTTTTGAGCGAATTTTATCGCATCTTCGTCTTGATCCAATGCTATCAATTGGCCTTTATCAGATAATTTTTTCAAAATACCTTCAGAATGCCCACCGCCCCCCAATGTACAATCAACATAAATTCCATCAGGATTTATAATTAAATTTTCTAAAACTTCTTTATATAATACTGGTACATGATATTCAGACATATTTTACTCCCCTTATAAGTCTATCAGATTTTCGGCTATATCTTCAAATGTGTTTTCAGCGTTTTCAATATAATCTTCCCATTTATCTTTGCTCCATATTTCAATTCTATTTAATGCTCCTGTTATAACAACTTCTTTTTTTATTTTAGCATATTCAAAAAGATTATTAGGTAGTTTTAATCTTCCTTGTTTATCTAAGCTTCCATCTAAAGCTCCTGAAAATAGAAATCTTACAAATGACCTAACATCTTTTTTGGTAAGTGGTAACTCTTTTATTTTATTTTCAAGGTCAGCCCATTCATCCATAGGGTATAGAAAGAGACAATTATCTAAACCTCGAGTAAGTACAAACTCCCCCTCTTCAAGCTTCTCTCGAAACTTAGCGGGCAACATAACTCGGCCTTTACTATCCACTTTGTGGTTGTACTCTCCCATAAACATAATTATCACCCTTTTCTTACCACTCTCTACCACTTTCTACCATCTTATTCTATTCTACTACTTTTTTAACTAAAAATCAAATAATTTTTTGCTTTTTCTTTATTTTTTTTCATAAATATGTTATTATTTTTTTAAGATTACAATAATAAATAAAAATAAGTGTTGAAAGGAGTTTTTATGAACTATTATATTTATACTGGTATTTTGTTTTTCGGTTTTTCAGTTATCTTTTTACTTGTCAATTTTTTGATAAAAAGAGCCAAAAAGCTTAAGTTGCAAAAAAGAAAGGGAATGGAACAGGCAAAAAAGAGAAAACTCAAGTTAGAATATAGGTTTACAATAATAAAAAATATAATTTTCTTTATATTAATATGTATTGTAATTTTATTAGCCACAATGCCTTACCTAGGAGAACTCCCATCTATGGTCATTTCATTGCTAATATCTGCTGTCACGATTATCTTTGGAATAGCAGCTAGACCCTTTGTTGAAAATCTTATAAGTGGAATAGTTATATCGTTTAGTCAATTGCTTAGAATTGGAGATATGATATCTATAGATGATCAATTCGGTACTATTGAAGATATTAAACTAACCCATACTGTTATTAAAAAATGGAACTTAAGATTATATATTGTAAGCAATTCAAAAATGTTAAGTAAGGAATTTTGTAATTATTCTCTTAAGAAAAATCAACTTATTAGCGTTTTATTTTGGGTTGATTACAAAGCTGATATGGATTTAGTCGAAGAAATAGCAAATAAATCTGTTTTAGAAAGTGACTTTTTCTTGAAATCTGTGAAACCCTTTTTTTATATTTCGAACATGGATCGAGAGGGAGTTCAATGCATGATTGCAGGTTCTTTAAAGCCAGGAAAAAATCTTTGGAGAGCTGAAAATAAATTGAGAAATTTAATATATAGAAGTTTACAAGATAATAATATATATCCTCATATGAAATATCACGATATCATCAAAAAAGAAATAGAAACATTTTAATTTTAAATTTTATATAGAAAAATACCCAACTTAGATAAACTCCTAAGCTGGGTATTTTTATTATTTTACAAAACTATATAATTTTTTTATCTCTTCTTTCCAAATGCTGCTATCTATGGTTTCAAGAATCAGTGGTAAATCATCGATTCTTGGATCATTCATTATAAATTTAAATGCATCTTCACCTATCAAACCTTTACCAATACTGTGATGTCTATCTTTTTTGCTCCCTAACTTTTTCTTAGAATCATTTAAATGCATCCCTCTAAGATATTCAAATCCGATTATATCATCGAATTCAGTCATAACTTTCTCATAACTTTCTTTTGTTCTTATATCATAACCAGCTCCGAACATATGACAAGTATCAAGACAAACACCTATTCTATCTTTATTCTTGACATTATTTATTATTCTTCTAATGTGTTCAAAATTATATCCCACACTCGTTCCCTGACCAGATACGTTTTCCACTACTATTGTTACATTTTTAGTTTTTTCTAAAGCTATATTAATATTATCTGATATATAATCTAAGCATTGCTCTTCGCTTATTTTCTTAAGATGGTTTCCTGGATGTATATTAAGTAATTTTAAACCTAATTGATCAGCCCTATTAATCTCGTCAATTAAAGCATTTAAAGATTTCTCTCTTTTTAATTCATCGGGATTACCTAGGTTTATTAGATAACTATCATGGGGCATTATATATTTTGGATCAAAATCATTTTCTTTTAGATTTGTTTTGAATTTTTTGATTTCTTTTTCAGTTAAGGGTTTTGATTTCCATCTTCTTTGATTTTTAGTAAATAAGGCAAATGCCTTAGCGTCTATTTTTTTTGCATTTAACGGAGCATTACTAACTCCACCAGATGCACTAACATGCGCTCCTAATCTTTTCATTTAATCCTCCTATATTTTTACAATTTAAAAAAGTACCTATTTATTTAATAGATACTTTTTTATTCTTAATTTAATTTATATTCGTAAGCTTGACTTCTTCTTCTCTACATTCATTGTCTTTTTTAGATCTACATGGATCAACATGAATCGTTATATCTTCAACATTTTTATATTTATCTTTTATTTTTCTCATTATCCTATCAACTATGAGGTGAGATTCAGAAACAGTCATCTCTCTTTTTACCCTCATATGAAAAGCTATAAATATAAGATTAGCAGAATATTTCATTCTAATATCATGAACATTTAAAACTTCATCATCTTCTAAAACCATCTCCTCAATATCTTTAATGAAATCTAAATTCTGTTCATCCATTAACTTTTTTGAAGTATGAGATAATATTTCAAATCCCTCTTTACCTATTATGAGTCCAACTACAATACCAGTTATTATATCAAAAACTGGTGAAATAGTTATGGCCATTCCTAAACCAACCAAAACACCTATAGATGAAAATACATCTGCTATATGATCCTTAGCATCTGCCAAAATAGCGTCATTATCAAGCTTTTTTGCAATTCTATATTTATATTTATACAAAATAAACTTTATAATTATTGATATTATAACAGCATAAATTGCAATAATTTTTGGAATATCAATTTCAGAACCTTGATATAATAAAACTATATTTTTTGTAATCAATTCAAATCCTGTTATTATTAATACAACACCTATAATATTTCCTGCTATGGATTCAGACTTCCCATGTCCATGGGGATGATCTTTATCTGAAGGTTTATTTGAAATAAGAATACTTACAAAAACTACTATTGAAGTTATAACATCAGAAAATGAATGTAAACCATCTGCTATTAAACCATTACTACGTCCCATTATTCCAAATATAACTTTGAATATACCTAGAAATAAATTTACAACCACAGAAACAATAGTACTAAAAATCCCCTCTTTTTTCCTCTGTTGATTTTCCAGAAGATTATTAAACTGTAATTTACCATTTTTTTCTCTAGCACCGACTCTTTCAAAAAAGTATTGAGAACCATCATCTAATTCGTTTTCTATTTTTAATGTATTATATCCTTGTTCTCCAATATAATTTAAAACTCGTTTTACAATTTTAGTTCCTACACTATGAAACCTCTCATTTTTTTTGACAAAAACTCTTACCAAAGTATCTTTGTTCAAAAGAGCATAACCTAATAGGGTATCATTTTCAAAAAGAAGTATATATGTTCCATCATCTAAGACTAAAAAACCTGGATCTAGAAGTTTAAGATCTTTTTTATATTTTTTAACATTATTTGAATCTAAAATTTTATGATTCATTATAAGACCTCATCTAACAATTTTTTAGTTCTATTTATTATTTCATCAATATCTTCTTTTGTAATTATATAAGGTAAAAAATAATAAATAGTGTTCCCTAATGGTCTAAACATCAATCCATAATCAAAGGCTTTTTCAAAAAGTAAATTTCCAACTGTTTTTTCTAAATTACCTCTTACCTGTGATTGGTCATTTTGTTTAATATCCATAGCTCCTATTAAACCTTGTACACGAATATTTTCTATATTTGGATTTTCTTTAAATTCTTCCATTCTTTTTTGAAGATATCCACTTTTTTCTTTAATGGTATTAATAAGGTCCTTTTCTTCAAAAATCTTTAAACTTTCAACTCCTGCAGCACATGCTAAAGGATTTGCAGTATATGAATGACCATGAAAAAAAGTTTTTAATTTATTATTGTCATCATAAAAAGCATTATAAATATCCTCTGTCATTACCGTGGCTGCTAAAGCCATATATCCAGCTGAAATACCTTTTGAAAGACATACGAAATCTGGAGTTATATTTGCATGTTCAAAAGCCCACATTTCACCTGTTCGTCCAAATCCCATTGCAACTTCATCATCTATCATATGGACATTATATTTAGTAGCTAACTTTCTAATTTTTTTTAACACCTCTGGTTTATAAAAAATCATTCCCCCGGCTGCCATAATTAATGGTTCCAAGACAATTCCGGAAATATTTTTATGATCTTTTTTTAAAACCTCTTCTAAATTATTTAAACACTCTAATTTGCAATAACTTTTTTCTTTTCCCATGGGACAATGGTAACAATTTGGAGAGGTTACTCTATGACTGTCAAATAATAAAGGTTGGTAAACTTTATGAAAGGTATCAACTCCTCCAACGCTAACTGCCCCTAAAGTATCTCCATGATAGCTATTTTCAAAATATATAAATTTTTCTTTATTTTTAATACCTTTATTCTTCCAATATTGGAAAGACATTTTCAAAGCAACTTCGACAGCTGTGGACCCATTATCAGAATAAAACAATTTAGTTAAGTCATCAGGCATTAAATCCACAATTCTTTTAGCTAAATCTACCCCTGGCTCATGAGTAAAACCAGAAAAATTAACATGCTCTAGTGTTTCCATCTGATTGCTAACCGCTTTATTTATTCTAGGATTGCTATGACCATGAAGGTTAACCCACCAAGAGGCAATTGTATCATAATATTTATTTCCATCATAATCATACAGGTATATTCCTTTTCCCTCTTTAATTAAAATATGATCCCTATCCTCATAATCTTTCATTTGAGTAAAGGGATGCCAAATATATTTTCTATCGTTATCTAAAAGTTCCCGTTTTTTCATCTTTTCACTCCTAACAAATTTACATCTATTTTAATATTCTATCAATCTATAAGGCCCAATCTTCTTATTGCAGTTAAAATCTTTTCTTTCTTAATCGGCTTGTTAAAATATGAATCACAACCATATTCCAAAGCTTCTTTTATATTTTTATTATCATCTAAAGCTGTCAACATAACGATTGTAGATTTATGATCAACATTTTTTTCTATTTCTCTAATCTTTTTTAAAGCTTTTTGTCCATTCATAATTGGCATCATAATATCTAATATAACTAAATCATAATACTCATTTTCCTCAAGAGATTTTTTATATAAATCAACTGCTTCTTTTCCATTATAAGCAACATCACAATCTCCATGTTCAGATAAAAATTTTTCTATTATCATAGCACTTATATGATTATCTTCTGCTATTAATATTCTCACTATAATCACTCCTCCACCTTTTTTGAATAAGCATCTATTCCATATTTAGTTTTAATAGTGGTAATTATATCCTTTGTTTTCCTATGGGATAAAGGCTTTGTTACAACCTTGTACATATTATTAACCTCTATTATCTTCAATTCTATATTTGATATTTTGTCTATTATTTCTTGGGCGTTTTCTCTTCTACCAAAGGCCCCTAACTGAATAATATATCTAGGATCTTTATTTTTAAGTATTTGGGGGCTTTTTTTTCTTATTTCTTTTTTTTCTTCTTTATTTTCTTCTGTTTTATTATTTTCTGTTTCTTTTCCTGAATTTATTTGTTTATTATCTATTTTTTTCTTTATTATGCTTTGCTTTTCATCAACTTCTAATTTTTTTTTATCTAAATTTAATTCTTTTTTGGAAATCTTATTATTATTATCGTCAATACTTATGTTTTCTTCATTTCGAATTATATTTTGATTGGTCAGTCTTTTTATATCACTTTTTTCAGTAAAAAAATTAAATATACCAGCTATTATAAGACCAACTCCTATTCCTAAAAAAAAATATCTTTTCATTTTCTATCACCTTAATTTCTGTAAGCCTATTACAAATTCAATTTCCCCAATGCTTTTATCTGTTTTTTCTGCGATTTCTCTTATGGTATAACCTTTCTGATACAAACTACTAATATCTCCATTTACATCATTTCTAGATTTTCTCTTTGGTTTCATAGGTATAATTTTGTTTTCTTTTTCCGTTTTCTTTTCATCTTCTAATCTTTTTTGATCTAATTTTTCCTTCTCTTTGAAATAATCTTCATTTTCCTGTTTTAATTTTCTCAACCGGTTACACATTATTTCAGTATCAGTTAAAAGCTTGTTTATTTTCATTATTTTATGATCTAGATCTTCTCTTATCTCAACTACATACGAAACTTTTTCATCTAATAAATCTGTATTGAAATTCGCTGTTCTATTAAACTCTTTTGTTAAATCAAAAATCTGATTTTTCAAATCTCTATATTCCAGTTCTAAATCATTTAAATCTTTATCTGTTACCCCTTGACCAGAAGGAGTTTTAGAAAAAATTATTATGAGTAATGATAGAAATACTAATAAAGAACCAATTATTATAAAAATAATATCCATATAAAATCCTCCCTCTCATCTAAATATCTTTTAAAGTATATTTTTTGATATGTTTTTAATTACTTTTTTCATCTTCAGTCTCATCTTTTACTCTAGCTCCACAAACACTACAATGCCAAGCATTAAATTGAATAACAGCCATTATCCAAAATGGTATCCATAATCCCAAAGTTATTATAGATAAAATTAAATGTATCCAATTATTTGTATCCTTTCTTTTACAAAGTGTTTCCTCTTTACATTTTTTACAATATAATCTTTTTTCTCTTAATTCAGGCATAATCGACTCCTTTATTTTATTCTTACTTTAATTAAGTATAACATTTTTAAGTTAGTTTTTCAATAATAACTATTGCTAATTACATCTATCTTACAATTCAAATATCTTTAACTCTTTTAAAAATAAATTTTCTTTTTTGCTAAAATTTTTTATTTCCATCTTATTATATATCTTTTTTGGAAAAACCAAATCTGTTATAGCAATTTCTCCTTGATTTATAAATATTTCCAAAGAATATCTGTCCACCAATAATTTTATATCCCTTATTTTTAAATTATTATAGGGTTTTATCTTATATTTATTACAAAAATTATCACTAAATCTGACTTCCCCAGAATTTTCTCTATTAATTATTATATATTTTTTTCGAAATATTATTTTAATTTTTTCGTTATGATTATTTCTCAAAGTTATATTGAATTCCATCCCTTTTTTGAACTTAAAATTAATTAAATGAGCTTTGTCATATGTACTTAATATTTTTTTATCCTTTATCTGAATATTATCTTTTCTTTTTTGAATATTACAATTATCTAAAAGTTCTTTTACTGGATTTTGAATTAAGATATATTTCTCTTCTATCTTTTTTAATCCTAACTTTCTAGGTATAGACATCATTCCGCGCCATCCAGAACTAGGAATATCTTGAGCGTATTGGGAATTATTCATCCAACCTAATAATATCTTTCTTTCCTCTGTATTTTCCCAGGATTGAGATGCATAAAAATCTCTACCATAATCGACTATTTCATGTTCACCACTATTTTCTGTGGCAACAAAGCTCACCCCATCGAAATCTCCAACAAAATACTGTTCTCCAGAACCACCACCTATGCTATCCTTTTGAAAACTAACTTTTAAAACCCATTTAGTTTTATTGTCTACTTTAAATTTGAATAACTCTGGGCATTCCCATTCTTCTCCTTTTATTCCTTTATCTTTCCCAAATTCACTTTTAAATTTCCAATTAATCAAATCAAAACTATCATAAAAATATATTCTATCTTCCACAGCAAGTAACAAAACCCATTTGTTATTATTTTCATATCTAATTACCTTGGGATCACGAAAATCTATTATTCCTGGATTTTCAATAACTGGATTTCCTTTATATTTTGTCCACTTATACCCATCTTCACTGTATGCAATACTTTGAGTTTGATAACCTTTATCTTTATTTTTCGTAAAGTCAGAAGTAGTATATATGGCAACTAAACCTTTTTTGTCAAAAAAGTTACTTTTATTTTCACTATCAACAACTGCACACCCAGAAAAACACATTCCATCTTTATCTGGATACAGAGCTACAGGTAGGTCTTTCCATTCTATCAAGTCTTTACTTACAGCATGACCCCAGTGCATAGGCCCCCATTTGTCTGAGTTAGGATTATACTGATAAAACAAATGATACTCACCATTATAATAAACTAGACCATTAGGGTCATTTAGCCAATTTTTTTTGACAGAATAATGTATTTTAGGTCTATTCATAACATCTCCTTTTTGCTCATTTATCTTCTAAATACCATTTCTTTGTGTCTATTTTATAATATTTTTTTAGTTCCAAATACAAATCAATGCTAGCTTCATTTAACTTCAGTGGATCTTCAAAAAAGAGTTCTGTTATCACTGCAAAAAATTCAGCAGGGTTTGTTGCCCCATATTTATTTATGATACTTATCTTGTTATGTTCTTTTTTGAAAACTAACTTCTTATACTCTTTTTTAAGCACTTTAGTCCACTCTTTTCTATCCATATCCCTAGTCAAAGCAGGAAATCCATTTGCATAACCTGTTTCTTGATCTATTTGATGAGCAAACTCATGTATAACTACATTATGTTTAGTATGATTGAATCCTTCCATTACATTTGACCACGCTAAAACTACTTCTCCATTTTGCCAGGATTCCCCTAATCTAATTCCACCTTTTTTGACAGGAACCCCATTTATCTCTCTAGCTTGTTTTACTTTATATCTATCGGGATACACTAATATTGAATCTAGCTTTGGATAATATCTAGATTTTTTATTTATAAATAATAAGCATGCCTGTGCAGCAATTAAAACTTTTTTCTTCCCGGTAATTACTGTACCTTGACATCCTTCAAATCTTTTTTCGTATATTAAAATCATAATGTCCTCTTTAAGTTTTTCTCTTAGCTCATATGGTATCATATTATATATCTTTAAATCATCTTTTAAATAAGTTTCCCAAATATCTGGAAATTTTGTTTTTCTAATTTTATGTCTTTTATATCTTTTCAGTATATCTGGAATAATTAATAAAAAGATCGTGCCTGTTATCAAAGAAGTTACTATTAGTGATTCCAATCTACCACCTCAATTTAATCAATTTTATAAAATTTATATATAACAGGTTGCACTAATTGTGCTGGTCCCTGTCTGTGATCTTCCCATTCAACTAAATCATCCCACGTTTTAAAAGATGTATGAGGACTTACTAAAGATTCCAATCCTAAATACCAAGTATCTTCATTCATAACTACTACTGTATCTTTACCTGAAACATCTCCCCATGAGGAAATTCTGTGTTCATAATAATTTCTTCCTTGTCCATTTTGCCAATATGTTATCATTCTTTCTGCCTTAATTTCCCCAACTAATTTTCCATTCTCAGGTTTAGATTTCTTTATACTTCCAATTTTTCCTTTAAATAAAGGTATGTGATTTACAAAACCTTCTGGTGTACGAGTATAATCAAATCTAACACTTCCCAATATATCAGTTACTTTTGAAAAAGCAAATGTAACCATTATACCTGTTCTAATATCATGTTCTTTTAAGTCTTCATCGTATAAATCTTCATATAGTCCGCCAACCTTATACCCCTTATAAGAACCTCCAAGATATATGCTATAACCAGGCCCACCTAGACCAACTTGATGACTAGCGCCTGTTCTAGATCCACCAACGGGGTTTCTAAGTTGCATATGGCCCGCCCTAGCTTCAAAGTCAATATTTTTATAGCTTTTTTTATAATACAGGTAATTTTCTATTATATTATTTCCCCTATGACTATTATAATCTTTTTTGATGAAATCCCAATTTATGCCCGTAAAATGATATCCTATACCATAGTCACTTTTATAATCTAGCGTTAACATCTGACCACTGTATCCCGTTACAGTTTTTTCATATCTCAAATCTTCTGTTCCTGGAACATGATCAAATGTAGAAATCAAATCTGGATATGGAAATCTCAAATATCTCATTTTTCCAATTTTTAAACTCAAACTTAATTTCCCATGATCTCCATAGTGAAACCCATACATTTCTAGATTTAACTGATCAAATGTAGGATCAAATGTTTCAAGACTATCAAATTCTTTGTTTGATCTAATTATAGTATTTGCTCTAATTCCAGGAAAAAGATCTACATTTCCTCTAAGCTGCAAGTTTCTTAAGTTAATATGGTCACTCCAAAAGTGTACCCCGGTACTCATTTCCCATTCACCATTTAGTCTACCTATATATGGAAACCACCATCCTGAATTATTTTTATTTAATTTTGTCTCTTCATTTATATCTATTATTTTATTACCTGCAGAAAAACTTTCTATAGTAAATACTATTAAGAATAAAATAATTAATATCCATTTTCCAAATTTCAAAATAATCTCTCCTTACTAATTTATGTTATGAGTTAATTACAAAATTCCTACCTCATGATTATACTGTGTCTATTTCTTTTTTCTTATTTTCTTAACCTTTTTTGCCAAATCATCGACTGATAACCATTCTTCATTGTTATCAGAACTATATTTAAAAAGTTCTGGTACTTTTTTTCCTCCCTCAGTGAAATACCTATCTGAGTTCCACCACGTAAAATTTGGATATATTATATAATGTTTTTTATATTCATATGTCATTTTAGAATCTTCCGGAGTAACCATTATCTCATGCAATTTTTCTCCCTCTCTTATTCCAACTTCTTCTAAAATTATATCTTTTCCTCCCATTGCCTTTGCTAAATCTGTTATTTTAAAAGAAGGTATCTTAGATATATATGTTTCTCCACCTTTAGACTCTTTTAGAGCCTTAAAGACCAAATTAACTCCTTCTTCAAGACTTATCCAAAATCTACTCATTCTAAAATCTGTAATAGGTAATTTATTGGCCCCTTCGTTTAAAAGTTTGTCAAAAAAGGGGATTACAGACCCACGACTACCAGCTACATTTCCATATCTAACCACAGAAAATACTGTTTCCTGCTCTCCAACATACGCATTTCCTGATATAAAAAGTTTATCTGAAACAAACTTTGTTCCTCCATATAAGTTAACTGGGTTTACTGCTTTATCTGTAGATAAAGCTACCACTTTTTTGACTCCTCTATCTATAGCAGCATCTACTATGTTTTTAGCACCTAATATATTTGTTTTGATAGCCTCAAATGGATTATATTCACAGGCCGGAACTTGTTTTAAAGCTGCAGCATGAATCACAAAATCTACTCCATTAAATGCTCTATATAACCTGTCTTTATCTCTTATATTCCCTATAAAAAACCTTAGTTTTTTTAACTTTTCTTTGTCTTTTATACTTTGCTTCATTTTATACTGTTTAAATTCATCCCTTGAATATATGATAATCTTTTTTGGATTATATTTATCTAATACCATCTCTACAAATTTATTTCCAAATGATCCTGTTCCCCCTGTTAATAATATCGTTTTATCGTTTAACATT
>JBNJFI010000027.1:0-22889 GCA_051746725.1 Fusobacteriota bacterium | reverse complement strand
ACTAAAAATATAATATGGAGGGGGATTTTTTGAAAGATTTTGTATTATTAATAATTTTATCTTTAGTGATAATAAATATTACCTATGGAGCAAGTGTAGATTATAATAATTTTTATAATACATATAGACCTAATCAATATAATTCTGAAGATAAAAAAACCACAGATGAAAAAGCAAGAGATAAAAAAGCAAGAGATGAAAAAAACGAAATATCAAAAAATGAGATAAAAATAAAAAATAAGATTAAAGTTGATGATACTCTAAATTTATATTTAGATGAAAGCAGCACTAAGTATAAATGGGAGCTAATTTCTAGACCTAGATTCTCAGAGCTTAGTATAAAAAGTAAATCTTCAAATGTCTCAATGAAACCAGATGTAGCTGGAAAATATAGAATAACAGTTGAAGTTAATGGAGAAAAACTAATTAAAGATATTTTGGTTTATAAAAATACAAGTTTATCTAAAGAAGAATTAATGGAAAACATTGAAGAATCTATAGATTCTGGAGACTTAAAAAAATTTAATAATTTTTTATCTACTTTGAAAAAAAATTATCCAAAGGAAATAAAACTAGATGAATATTATCAAAAAGCTATTAATTTGGCAAAAGAAAAAGATCAAGTTGAGATAGAACTCAAATATATAAAAGCAACTTTAAATGAATTTAAACTAACTTCAAAAATGAAAGAAAAATATACGTCTAGGTACTTAGAAATAATTGCCAAAAAAGAGTTATCTAGAAAAGAAATTATGAAAAAACTAAACTTTATTAGAGAAAAAGAAAGATATAAATATAATAAAGAGATTGCCAAGATCTTTTTACAATCAGGATATATTAATAAAGCTTTGGATATTTTAGAAATGGAATATTCTAAAACTGGAGATAAGAATTTAATATCTACTTTACAAGAGTTGTATATTAAAATAAATAGATTAGACAAGGCTATTTATTATACAAAGCTATTAGAAGATAATGAAAAGTTAGCAGAAATCTATTTTGATATAGGAGATAAAGAAAGTTTAGAAAAATTAAAGGATAATTTTAATAAAGAACAAATTTCAAATCTTGAAAAATATATAGATACTCAAAAAAGTAAGGCCGAGGAAGAAAAGTATTATGAGAATGGATTGAAAAGTTTAAATAATTATCGTTTTGACATGGCAAAGTTGTATTATTTGAAAATTCTTGAGAATTCAGAAAATGATAATTTAATTAAAAAAACTTTAAAAGATTTAGCAAAATTACATTTTTTGAATCAAGAATATCAAAAAAGTTTAGAATATTATGAACGATATCGAGGAAGATATGATATTTTTAATGATCCGGAAATCAAATATAATATAGCAATAAATCATTTTAATTTAGGAAATCTTGATAAATCAGAAAAAATACTAAATGATATTTTAAAATACTATCCTTATACATTATGGGAGAATAAATCACGAATTTATATATCAAAAATAAAAAATAAAAGCTGAAGCAGAGAGGAGATTTAATAGTTAATGGGAACATTAGGAAAAATGGAAAAAAAAATAATCGAGGACAAGCTAGAAAAGGTTGAAGAGATAAGAGAGATGGGGATCAATCCATATGGAAGAAAATATGACAAACAAGATATGGTAGAGGATATAAAAGAGAAATATAATGAGTTAAGTGATGATGAAAAAGAAAAGTTATATGTAAAAACGGCTGGAAGAATCATGGCTTCTAGAGGTAATTTTTGGGAATTAGAAGATATAACAGGAAGAATACAGTTTTACACAAGAAAAAAAAGTTTTGATGATGAAAAGGTAGATTTATTAAAAAAATTATCAATTGGAGATTTCATAGGAGTCGAAGGAAATTTATTTATGACTCATACTGAAGAGCTTAC
Organism: Fusobacteriota bacterium; assembly: GCA_051746725.1. Taxonomy (GTDB): domain Bacteria; phylum Fusobacteriota; class Fusobacteriia; order Fusobacteriales; family JBNJFI01; genus JBNJFI01. The sequence goes on along the minus strand of JBNJFI010000027.1, from coordinate 21,013 downwards.
GATTAGGGTTAAAGATTTTGAGTTGTTATCAAAAAATTTAAATCCTTTACCTGAAAAATTTCATGGATTAACTGATATTGAAACTAGGTATAGACAGAGATATTTAGATCTTGCAATGAACAGAGATGTAAAAAATACATTTCAAAAAAGAAGTGAAATAGTAAAATATATAAGAGATTATTTAGAGGAAAGAGGGTTTTTGGAAGTAGAAACTCCTATTTTACAAGATGTTGCAGGAGGAGCAGCAGCAAAACCATTTGAGACACATCATAATGTTTTAGATATGCCTTTGTTTTTAAGAATAGCGCCAGAGCTATATCTTAAGAGATTAATTGTAGGTGGGTATGAAAGAATTTTTGAAATAAATCGAAGCTTTAGAAACGAGGGAATGTCAACTAAACATAATCCAGAATTTACAATGATGGAACTTTATCAAGCTTTTGCAGATTATGAAGATATGATGGATTTAACTGAAAATCTAATTTCAAATTTAGCAAAAGACCTATTTGGAAAAACAGAATTACCATATGAAGATGAAACAATTGATTATTCTACACCATGGAAAAGAATGACAATGATTGAAGCAGTAAAAGAATATACAGGAAAAGATTTTTCAGATGTCAATACAAGTGAAGAAGCTAAAAAAATAGCTGAAGATCTTGATATTGAAGTAGAAGAAGGAATTTCTCATTATAAGATATTAAATGAAATATTTGAGGCAAAGGTTGAAGAAAATTTAATTCAACCAACTTTTATAACTGAATATCCTAAAGAAATATCACCACTTGCTAAAAATAAAGAGGGAAGTGATGATTTTGTAGATAGATTTGAACTTTTTGTCTACGGAAGAGAGATAGGAAATGCTTATTCCGAATTGAATGATTCAGTTGATCAAGAAGAGAGATTTAAGGCTCAGCTGGCTGAACGAGAAGGTGGAGACGAGGAAGCTCATATGATGGATAAAGATTATATAAGGGCGTTGGAATACGGAATGCCTCCTACAGGTGGTTTAGGAATAGGAATTGATAGATTAGTAATGTTACTTACTAATTCGTCTTCAATTAGAGATGTTATTTTCTTTCCACAAATGAAGCATGTAAAAAAATAACTTTAAATATAGGAGAAAAAAATGGTTGAATTTTTTATAGCAAAAAAGCATATCCTGGAAAGAACGCGACAAAGTGTTTTAGCTATAATTGGGATAGCAATTGGGATGATTGTGTTATTAGTATCTCTTGCTATCTCCAACGGACTAAATAAGAATATGATAGACAGTATTTTGTCAATGACTTCACATATAAAAATATCAAATCATGAAGTTTCAATAGAAGATTATGATAATATGCAAAAAAAGGTAGATGATGTTGAGGGAGTCACAGGAGCTATTCCGCAATATGAAACCCAAGGAATTTTAAAATTTAATGGTGATTTTGGAAGCTATGTTTCTGGCGTTGTAATCAATGGGGTTACCCAAAATGATGCCATTAATGTATTAAATTTTGATGAAAAAATAGTTGAAGGAGAATTGGATTTTTCTTCTCTTTCAAGTGTTATTATAGGAAAACCCTTATTTGAACAGATAGGGGCTAAGCTAGGTGAACAGGTAAAAGTCATTTCTCCAGAAAATAAAGAGTTATATTTAACAATAGTTGGGGTTTATGAATCTGGGTTTTATGAATATGACAGCACCTTGTTAATTATGCCTTTAAAAACTGTTCAAATACTTTCAAACTCAGGAGATAGCGTAACAAATATTAATGTAAAGATCAATAATGTCTATAAAGCAAAAGAGATAGAAAAAGTTATAAATCAAAAGATACCTGATATTACAACTAATACTTGGGGAGAATTAAATCAAAATTTATTATATGCATTATCTTTGGAAAAAACTGTAATGGTAATAGTTTTGTCTTTAATAATAATTATATCAGGATTTGTTGTGGGAGTCATTTTGAATACTTCTGTTAGAGAAAAAACGAAAGATATAGGAGTTCTCAGGGCCACAGGATATAGTAAGATAAGCGTCATGAAGATATTCTTTTTAGAAGGGATTTCTTTAGGAGTTTTGGGGATTATCTTAGGTAATGTGTTGTCATTAGGTTTAATAGAAATTTTGAAAAGATATTCTAAAAAAATTCCTCTGGATGCTTATTATCTAAAAGATTTACCAGTAGAAATAGGATTTTATGAATTTTATATAATTTCTTTAGCTACAATGGTAATTATTATTTTGTCTAGTGTTTATCCTGCATATAGAGCATCTAAACTTAAACCTGTGGAGGCATTAAAATATGAATGATATAGTATTAAAGCTTGTAGATATAAAGAAAGAATATGTTGAAACTGATAAAAAAAAATTAAAAATATTAAATGGTATAAACCTGGAAATTTGTAGAGGAGATTTTGTTTCAATAATTGGTAAATCCGGTTCTGGAAAAAGTACCCTTTTAAATTTATTAGGAGTTTTAGATTCTCCTACATCAGGAAATTTATATATAAATAATAAAAAAATTGATAATAATTTAAAAGAAAAAGATAAAAATATAATACGAAAAGAAAACATAGGCTTTGTATTTCAATTTCATTACTTATTAACGGAGTTTAATGCTATAGAAAATGTTATGATACCTGGACTTGGAAGCGACTTCAAAAAAGGTAAAGTTCGAAAGAGAGCAAAACAATTATTAACAGAGATGGGGTTAGAAGATAGATTATATCACAAACCTAAAGAATTATCTGGAGGAGAAAAACAAAGAGTTGCAATAGCAAGGGCTATGATAAATGATCCAGAAATAATTTTAGCAGATGAGCCCACAGGAAACTTAGATGAAGAGACGAGTCAAAATATTAATTTAATATTTAAAAAAATCAATAAAGAAAAAAATCAAACAATAATAACAGTAACCCATAATAAGGAGCTTGCTAATTTAGCACGAACTAAACTTAGGTTGCATTATGGTAAACTGGAAAATATAATAAAATAATTATAATATAAAAAAGGAAATTTTAATTTTTTTAGTATATATGTATTAGAGTGTTACAAAAACATAAAATTAGAAGGAGTTGATTGTTATGAGACTTATTATTACAGGACGACACTTAGAAATAACTGATGCAATTAGAGGGTATGTGGAAAAAAAATTAGGGCATGTAACAAAGTATTTTGAGCAAATTTTAGAAATTGATGTAACATTATCCGTTGAACATACTAATTCAGAAGGGGATAAACATATAGCAGATGTTTTATTATTTGCAAACCAAAAGAAGATAAAGGCTACTGCTGACGATAAAGATCTTTATGCAGCAATTGATGAAGTTGCTGATTTAGTTGAAAAACAGGTGAAAAAACATAAGGAAAAAATGAAACGAAGACAACACCATAGAGAAAATGTAAAGGAAAAATTAGCAAAAAAAGCAAACCAACCTAAAGCAGTTAAGGAAGAATCAGTTATAAAAAGTACTTTGATTTCTTCAAAACCAATGGATATTGAAGAAGCTATATTACAAATGGATAGCATGGGAGAAGATTTCTATGCATATATGAATCATGACACTGAAAATTTAAATGTTGTATATAAGAAAAAAGATGGTTCATATGGACATATATCTCCAATGTGGAAAAAATAAGAATTCAAAAAAGGTCGCATATGCGGCCTTTTTTAGCATTGACAAAACGAACAGTAAAAGATATAATATATTAAAACAAGATTAAGGAGCATAGATGGGGAGAAAAAATAATGGACACCGTCAACGTTTGAGAAATAGGTATAAAAAGAAAGGGATTGATAGTCTATTAGATTATGAAATTTTGGAATTATTGCTAACTTACGCAATCCCTAGAAAAGACTGTAAAATAATGGCAAAAAAGATGTTAGAAAAACATGGTAATTTATCTACCACTTTGAAAGCTTCAAAAAAGTCTTTGCTAAATATAAAAGGTATTGGTGAATCAACTTATATATTTCTTAAATTTATAAAAGATATACAAAAAATTTATTTGAAAGAAACTAAAATAGATAATGAATACTTTATAAATAGTACCGTGGATTTAGTTAATTATTTAAAAATAGATATGGATACTTTAAATAAAGAGGTGTTCCGGATTCTATTATTAAATAATCAAAATAAATTTTTAAAAGATAAAGAGCTTTTCGAAGGAACTTTAGATAAAAGTCATATATATCCAAGGGAAATAATAGAAATAATTTTTAATTATGATGCAAAAAAGGTTATTTTTGTTCATAATCATCCCTCTGGAAAAGTTAACCCGTCTAAAGCTGATAAAGAAATAACACGCAAAATGAATAATGTATTAGGGGCTTTAGACATAAAATTATTAGACCACTTGATAATAGGAAAAGATGGATACTATAGTTTTTTAGAAAACAGATTAATATAAAGGAGTAATAATGAATAAAAATGAAATGATAAAACGAGAATCTATAATTAAACGAAAGACAAATGAAACGAATATCGATTTAAAAATTAATATAGATGGTTCTGGAAATTCTAAAATTATTACAAATGTTGGTTTTTTAGATCATATGTTAGAATTATTTTCTAGACATGGAAATTTTGATTTAGATTGTAAAGCTGATGGTGATATTCAGGTTGATTTTCATCATATAACAGAAGATATTGGTATTACACTTGGATTAGCAATTAGAGAGGCTTTAGGAGATAAGAAAGGGATAAATAGATATGGAACTTCTTATGTTCCAATGATGGAGACATTAACGCGAACTTCATTAGATCTAAGTGGGCGTGGATTTTTAAATTTTAATCATGATTTTAAATATGGAAAAGTTGGAGATTTTGATACTGAATTAGTAGAAGAATTCTTTTATTCTGTGGCATATAATGGAGGAATAAATATGCATTTAGATTTAATTAGAGGGAAAAATATACATCATATAATAGAAAGCTTTTTTAAATCATTTGCACGTGCTCTTGATAAAGCGACGCAAGTAACAGGAGATAGAATTTTGTCGACAAAAGGAATTATTTAGGAGGAAAAAATGAAATGTAAGGTTATAGGAGTTAATTTTAAAGTTACAAATAAGAGGTTTTATTGTAAAATAAAGGAAGAAGATAATTATAAAAAAGATGATATGTTGATAGTTGAAACTCAAAGAGGAAAAGAATTAGGTAGAGCTTTTTCAAACCCTCATCTTTTAGATAAAGAAAAACTTGATAATCCAGTAAGTAAAGTTTTAAGAGAGGCTTCTAAAGGAGATATTAAAAATTATCATAAATTAGAAAAAGAAGCAGAGGAAGCCTTTACTATATGTAAAAGAGAGATAAAAAAACATAAGTTACCTATGAAACTAGTTGCTTCCGAATATACTTTAGATAGATCTAAATTAATATTTTATTTCACTGCTGAAGGAAGAGTAGATTTTAGAAAATTAGTAAAGGATCTAGCATCTATATTTAAATTAAGAATAGAACTTAGACAAATAGGAGTTCGTGATGAAGCTCGTATTTTAGGAGATATAGGAATATGCGGTCAAGAAGTTTGTTGTAAAAAATTTATTAATAATTTTAGTTCAGTATCAATAAAAATGGCTAGAGAACAAGGTTTAATCATTAATCCATCTAAAATATCTGGTTCATGTGGAAGACTATTATGCTGCATAAAATACGAATCAGATCAATATGAAGAAGCTCTAAAGAGATGTCCAAAATTAGGGACTAAAGTAAAAATTGGAGACAAAAAAGGTTGTGTTTCTAATTTAGATCCTTTAAATGAGAAAGTACAAGTTAAAATGAAAGATGGAGGAATTGAAAAAGTAGATTTAGACAAATTAAAAGTTAATAGCAAAAAAGCTTCTAAAAAAAAGAGCAATAAAAAAGGTAATAAAAAATGATCTTAGAAGATGAAATATTGGAACCATTAGAAAAAATTAATAAAAAGATTATTCAGAAAAAAGATGGATATAGATTTTCAATGGACCCTATATTATTAGTTAATTTTTTAAACATAAGAAAAGACTCTATAATAGCAGACTTTGGAACAGGGTCTGCTATTATGCCAATTTTACTTTCAAATCGAAAAAAGCTTAAAAAGATTTATGGATATGAAATTCAAGATAATATTTCTGATATGGCTCAAAGATCAATAATTTTAAATCAGCTATCGAATAAGATTAAAATAATAAACAAAGATATAAAAAAAATAAACAAAAAATTTGATATAATAATATCAAATCCTCCTTATATGAAAACTGATACAGGAAAAATAAGTACTAATATTCAAAAAGCTATATCGAGATCAGAACTCAAAGTAAATCTTTCTGAATTAATAAAAAAAGCAGGAGATTGTCTTAACTCAGGGGGAAGTTTTAATATTATATATAGAACAAAGCGATTTGAAGAACTTTTATCTAATTTGGATGACAATGATTTTATAACCCATAGAATACGATTTATAAGAACGAAGAAAAATAAAAATGCTAATTTATTTATGCTGGAAGCTATTAAAAATAAAGATTTAGGATTGAATATTATTCCAGAATTAATAATATACGACGATAATAATAAATACGTAAAAGAGGTGCAAAATTATTATAGGTAAGGAGATCTAATGGAAAGAAAAAATATAATTATTGTTTCAAAAAAGGATGTATTGGAAACAGAAAACATACCATATAATATAAAAAAATTTGAAAAATACATGAAAGCTCTGGATTTTATAATTAATAACCAAAATTCTGACTTTTTAATACTAGATATAGATGAATACACTGATGATTTTGTAAAAAATAATTATTATATAAACTTGAGTATAATAGATCACGTTATTATTTCAAATGAAAAAATAAAAAATAGTGAAATGAGAAAATATTTTAGAGAAGGTGCTATAGATGTACTAAAATATACAGGAAACACATTAAACATTTATAATTTATTAGAAACACTAGATTTAGATGGCATATATAAGAGAACTCAGAAGAAACTAGAAAGCAATCGTTTGAAAAAAGACTTATTAAGATACCAAATATTATACAAAATAACGAAATTATTAAGGTTAAATCTGAATCTAGAAAATGTTCTTCAAAAAATATCAGGTTTAATATTAGAATTAATGGGTAAAAATGCTGTTTTTGTACTTCCTAATTATGAGGGAAAAGATTATGATTTAAAAGGAAAATTAACAGGGATAAATGGCAAAACTATAAAAGAATTTATAGAAAAACATGATATTTATTCTCCAATTAAAATAAAAGATAATTTTATTGTGATTCTACCGATGATTATAAAAAATAATATTAAAGGATATCTTTTATTAGAAAAAGAGAATTCAAACTTTAGAGATTTTGAAATGGAATGGATCAATGATATTTTAAGTCAAGCAGGGGTAATAATTGAAAATTCTGATTTGTTAAGGCAGGCTCAACATATTAATATTGAAATGGCTGAATCACTTTCATTTGCAATTGATGCCAAGGATCATTATACTCAAGGACATTCTAAAAGAGTTGAAAAGATATCGGAATTAATTGCAAAAAAGTTAGGAATGGATGAAAATAGAATTAGAAAATTAAAGATGGCAGCTTTACTACATGACGTTGGAAAAATCGGTCTGTCAGAAAACATATTAAATAAAAAAAGTTCTTTAACAGATTTTGAATATGGTGAAATAAAGAAACATCCAGTAAAAAGTTCAGAAATAATACGACCAATTAGAAATATGAAGTACATTTCTTCAATTGTAAAGCAGCATCATGAAAAATGGAATGGAACTGGATATCCAGATGGATTAAATGCAGAAGAGATAATCTTTGAAGCTAGAATAATATCCATAGCAGATGCATTTGATGCAATGACATCTAATAGATCATATAGAAAAGGAATGAATATAGAAGTTGCAAGAAAAGAGATATTAGATAATAGTGGAACTCAGTTTGATCCTAAGTTAGTAAAGATTTTTTTAGAAGAAATTGATATTGATGAATTACAAGAGATTTTGACATTAAATTTTGATTAATATATTATATTTACAAAATATAAAACTTAGGAGTGTGATTGATAATGGGGTTTAAAATTAAGTTATGGGGGACCCGTGGAAGTTATCCTGTCTCTGGGGAAAGATCTTTGAAATATGGAGGAAACACAACGTGTGTAGAAATTGAAACAGAAATGGGAATTGTAATAATTGATGCAGGTACTGGAATTATAGATTTAGGAAAGAAAATCGTCAAAGAAAAAAAATGGAACACTATTAATATGATATTTACACATACTCATAAAGATCATACCGAGGGGATGTCATCTTTTTTGCCCGCCCACTTGGGAAATTATAAATTAAATATTTTTGGCCCCAAATTTTTAGGAGTAGGAATAAAAGATGTTATAGCTAATACAATGAATCATTCCTATTTTCCAGTATCTTATGAAGAGATGGATAGTCAAAAAGAGGCTTTGGATTTATGCAGTGTAAATATTTTGGTTCTCAAAAAAGGGAATCAAGGTTTAGTAAAATATAATAAATTTCATTCTGATTATAATATAACTAAAGATGATTTAGTAATAAAAGTATTAAAAGGTTATAATCACCCTAAAAACGGAATATATATCTATAAAATAGAATATAAAAATAAATCATTTGTATTTGCCACTGATGTAGAAAGTTATAGTGGAGGAGATACTAAGTTAATCAAATTTTCATCAGAAGCTGACTTACTAATACATGACGCAGCTTATCTAAAAAAAGATTATTTGAATAAACAAGGATGGGGACATAGTACTCCTGAAATGGCTGCAGAAAATGCTAAGAGAGCCAATGTAAAAAAACTATTATTAACACATCACGATCCAGAAAGTACTGATGAAGAGATTGAAAAAAAAGTTAATATTGCAAGAAAAATATTTAAAAATAGTGATATAGCCTACGAAGGGTTAGAAATTGATATGTTAAAAATGAAAAATATTCAAGATTAGTTGATTATGAGGAGGAAAGATTGGAGAAAAATAAAGATTTGGAATTATCAGAGACGAGAAGAGAAGAAACATACTATGAAGATGAAATTGATTTAATGGATTTAATTAAAGTTATATGGCAAAATAAGTATATTATAATTGCTACAACTATTATTATTACTATTTTAGGGATTATAATTACTTTGAATCAAGAGGAAATATATGTATCAGAATTAACATTTACCAGAGAAGCCTCTTCAGGAGGTGGATTAAGCGCTTTATCGTCAAATCCCCTCGCTTCTTTAGCAGGATTTTCCAGTGGAGGTTCCGGTGGAATAGATGTAAATATGATTATGAAGTCGAGAACTCATAGATTAAAAGTGGTTGAGCAGGCAAATTTATTTGACTACTACATTACTAAAAATGAAATTGATTTAGAGGAAATTGAGTTAGATAATAGACCCACTGATTTAAATGTTGCAAATTGGATAAAAGAATTGGTGACTATCAATCAAGATGATAAAACAGGATTATATACTATTTCTGTTGAGTTATCTGATCCTAAGATGGCAAAAAAGATTGCCGATACATATTATGATATTTTTGAAGATTATGTCAAAAAAGAAAAAAAAACTAAGTCAAAACAAAATAAAACATTTTTAGAAAAACAATTAAAAAGGGTAGAAGATAAACTTGAAGATCAAGAAGAAGAATTAAAGGCTATAGAAAAAAAATATGATACTATTTCAATCTTGGATGAAGCGAAAGCTGTAACTGAGATAATGGCTCAACAGAAAAAAAAGATATTAGAGTTGAGTGGACAACTGCAAATAGCAAGACAATTTGCTGGATCTGAAAATATTGAGGTTAAAAAAATAGAAGAAGAATTAAAGGTATATAAAGAACAACTAGAAAACTTAAAACACGGTAAAGAAGACATGCCTGTAAAATTAATAGCATTAAATGATATACCCGATATAAAATTAAAAATGGTTCGATTACAAAGAGAATTAGAAGCTACTGTTGAAGTTTATAAAATGGTACTAAAAGAATTCGAAACAGCAAAATTAGAGGAAGTTCAAGATAGCGACATCTTAAATATAATAGATGGTTCTTTAGCACCTAAACGACCATCAAAACCAAACAAAAGGTTAAATGTAGTTATTGCATTTGTGTTAGGTGGTTTTTTAGGAATATTTATTGCTTTTTTTAAAGAATTTATAAATGGTGTTGATTGGAGTAAATTACAGGAATAAATAAAATAAAAATAAAAATTATTTATATACCTATAGCCGAGACATCTGTTTCGGCTAATTTTTTTAGGAGGTGACATATGTTTAAACTTCATTCTAAGTTTTCTCCAACAGGGGATCAACCAGAAGCGATACATGAATTATCAAGAAATATTGTGGATAATAGAAAACATCAGGTTTTACTTGGAGTAACAGGATCTGGGAAGACGTTTACTATTGCAAATGTAATAGAAAAAGTCAATAAACCTACATTAGTTATGGCCCCAAATAAAACTTTGGCAGCGCAGTTATATAGTGAATATAAAGAGTTTTTTCCTGAGAATAAAGTGGGATATTTTGTTTCTTATTATGACTACTATCAACCAGAGGCATACATAAAAACTACAGATACATTTATTGAAAAAGATTCTTCAATAAATGATGAAATAGAAAGATTAAGACATGAAGCTACAGCTTCGTTATTAAATAATGATAGTGTGATAATAATAGCATCTGTATCAGCGATTTATGGATTGGGGACTCCAAAGGTTTATCAAGATAAAGCTCTCTATATTGATAAAGAAACGGATATGACGAGAAAAGAAATAATCCAAAGGTTAATAGACCTCTTATATGAAAGGAATGATATTGAATTTAGACGAGGTTATTTTAGAGTCAAAGGTGATATTTTAGATATCTATCCTATATATATGGACACTGCTTATAGACTGGAATTTTTTGGTGATGAGTTTGAAATGATATCAGAAATAGATCCATTAACAGGAAAAAAGGTTCGAAAAAATTTGGATCAAATTAATATTTTGCCAGCAACTCATTATATAATAGATGAAGATAAAAAAGAAGATATGTTAAAAAAAATTAATAAAGAAAAAGAAGAGAGAGTCGCTGAGTTTAGAAAACAAAATAAAATTCTAGAAGCTCAAAGAATTAAGCAAAGAACAGAATATGACCTTGAAATGATAAGAGAAATTGGATATTGCAAGGGAATTGAAAATTATTCTCGATATTTATCTGGACGAGAAGAGGGGGAATCTCCTGCAACTTTATTAGATTATTTTCCAGATGATTTTTTAATAGTAATAGATGAATCACATATAGGGATGCCACAAATAGGTGGTATGTATAAAGGGGATAGATCTCGGAAGACAAACCTTATTGAAAATGGATTTAGATTACCTTCTGCCTATGATAACCGGCCACTTACTAAGGAAGAGTTTTTAGAAAAAGCGCATCAACTTATTTATGTATCTGCAACTCCAGGGGATTTTGAGTTAGAAAAAACACAAGGAGAATTTGTGGAACAATTAGTAAGGCCAACTGGATTGATTGAACCTGAAATAATAATAAGACCTACAGTAAACCAGATAGATGATCTTCTAGAAGAAATAAGACTTCGAGAAGAAAGAAATGAAAGGGTTTTGGTAACAACTTTAACAAAAAAGATGGCTGAAGAGCTAACTGATTATTATACTGATTTAGGTGTTAGAGTTAGATATATGCATTCAGATATTGATACCCTAGAAAGAGTACAAATAATAAGGGGATTAAGGAAAAATGAATTTGATGTATTGGTTGGAATAAACCTTTTAAGAGAAGGATTGGATATTCCTGAAGTTTCATTGGTTGCGATATTAGAAGCAGATAAGGAAGGATTTTTACGATCACGGCGATCATTAATCCAGACAATGGGAAGAGCAGCTCGTAATGTAGAGGGAAAGGCAATATTATACGCAGATAGAATAACAAAATCCATGAAAGCTGCTATAGATGAAACCGAAAGACGACGAGAAAAACAGATTGAGTATAATGAAGAACACAATATAAATCCTGAAAGTATAATTAAAGAGATATCTAAAGACCTTGTAAATTTAGGATATACCAGTTTAATGGATGATGAAGATGAAGGTATCAAAAAAGTTTATAAAAGTAGAAGTGATATACAAAAAGATATAATAAAATTAAAAGGCGAAATGGAAACATTGGCAGAAGAGTTAAACTTCGAAAAAGCCATACAAAAAAGGGATCGAGTTAAGGAATTAGAAGAACTATTATTGGAATTTTAATAAAATATATAGGAGAGATATTATGAATAAAACAATATATTCTGTATCACAATTAAATAAAGAAGTAAAAAGATATCTTGAAAAAAATCCTAATTTTCAAGAATTTAATTTAAAAGGAGAAATTTCTAATATTACTTATTATAAAAGTGGACATTTATATTTTACTCTTAAAGATGAATCAGCAAGTGTAAAATGTGCGGCATTTCAATATAAATATAAAAATGTCCCTACAGATTTAGAAGAAGGAGAAGAGGTAAATCTAGTAGGAAAAATAAGTTTATATGAGAGAAATGGAAAATATCAAGTAATTGTAAAGTCAATAGAAAGACAAAATAAACAGGGACTTTTATATGCTAAAATGGAGAGGTTAAAGAAAAAGCTCAAAAAAGCTGGTTATTTTGATGACAAACATAAAAAGAAACTACCTAAATTGCCTTTAAACATAGGAGTAATAACGTCTGGAACAGGAGCGGCAGTAAAAGATATAATTAATACTGCAAGAAACAGATTTTCTAATATAAATATATATGTTTATCCATCTAAGGTTCAAGGAGATGGTGCAAAAGAAGAAATTACAAAAGGAATAAAAACTTTAAATAAGATAGAAGAAATTGATGTAATTATAGTTGGAAGAGGTGGAGGAAGCATTGAGGATTTATGGGCTTTTAATGAAAAATTAGTTGTAGATGCTATATACAAATCTGAAAAACCCATAGTTTCCGCCGTGGGACATGAAATAGATTTTTTAATATCTGATTTTATCTCAGATATAAGAGCTGCAACTCCAACACATGCCTCTGAGATAGTAGTGCCAATAAAAAAAGAGTTGATAAAACAACTAGATGAAAGAGAAAAAAAATTAAAAAATGATATAACTAAAAGATTAGATATGGCAAAACTGGAGTTAAAACAGAGGCAGGAAACCTATATTTTGAAAAACTATGAATCTATTTTAGAAGCTAAAAGCGGACTCTTAGTGGAAAAGGAAGAAAAAATCGAAAAGGAATTTTATAATTTGATCAAAAAATATAAACATAAGCTAGAATTAAGAGAAGGAAAATTAAAAAGTTTAGATCCTTTGAATATTTTAAATCGAGGATATTCAATAACTACTATAAATGGAAGAACTATAAAAAAATTAAAAGACGTTAATCCTAAAGACCTTATAACTACAAAGGTTTCTGACGGAGAATTTACCAGTAAAGTTGAGGTGATAAGTAGTGAGAAGTAAATTTTTAAGACTTGTGATCTTTACCTTTTTTGCAATTACATTAATCGGAGCAAATATTGAACTAGAAAACTACCTAGAGTTGGGAAATGAATATTATAAAAGTGAAGATTATGAAAATGCTACATTTATTTATAATAAGGTTTTAGATATTGATGAAAATAATACAGCGGCCATTAATTATTTGATAAAAATATATATGGAAAAAGAAGATTTCAAAAAAGCAATTGAATTTTTAAAAAAGGATTTAAATCTAAACCCTGAAAAAAAAGAAAATTATTTAAAATTGGCTAATATTTATATGAGCCAGGAGAAAATTCAGGAAGATTATAATGAAAATTTAAAAGAAGATGAAAAGAATGCTAAAGAAGTAGCTTTAGAGTATTATGAAAAATATTTAGAATTAGATAATTATCAAGATGGGGAATTAATATTTGAAATTGGGAATGAATTTTTTAAGAATTATAAATATGAAAAAGCTCGTAACTTTTTTGAAAAAGATAAAAGTAATACATATAAAAATTTATATGGACTAGCTTTAACGAGTAGATTTTTAGGTGATTTTAAAAGATCCATTACTGAATATAATAAATTGATAAAATTAAAACCTAAATTTGAAGAGGGATATTTAGGATTAGCTATAGCTTATAAATTAAATGATAATATCAATGATGCTATAAATAATTATGAAAGTTATTTGAAATTAAAAAAGAATAAAGAAGTTTATATTGATCTTGCTAGATTATATATAATCTTAGAAAAAAGAGAGATTGCGAAAAATAAAATAAGAGAAGGTTTAAAAATCTATCCGAATTCTAGAAAACTGAAAGATCTATTATTAGAAGTTTATTCTAGATAAAGGATAAAAGGAAGGTTTATAAATGAAGAATTGGTTTAAATTAAAAAAAGCTAAGTTACCAACAAAATTAATACGACTTTTAATGGAAAATAATGAAAAATATGAAGATATTTTCAAAAAAGGAAAAGAATTTTATAAAAATAATTATAAACTAAAAGAAAAATATATTACTAAAATTTTTGAATCTCAAAAAATAAATATTAAAAAAGAGATGGATAAATTAATACAAAAAAGAATCAAGTTTTTAACTTATAATGATTCAAGGTATCCAAGATTACTTAAAAATATCTCAAAACCACCTTTATTTTTATATTATAAGGGGAATTTAGATATTATAAATGAAAAAACAATTGGAGTAGTTGGAACCAGAAAATCAACTGATTATGGTGAATCTGCTGCATATAAAATCACAAAGGAATTAGTGGACAGTGGAGTAACTATAGTAAGTGGGTTAGCTGCAGGAATTGATGCAATAGGACATAGTCAGGCTTTAAAAAATAATGGCAAGACAATTGCCGTGGTAGGTTCTGGATTAGATGTAATTTATCCTAAAGAGAATAGACGAATATGGGAAAAAGTTGAAAAAAATGGATTAATTTTTTCAGAATATCCACCTGAAACCCCTCCATATGCTTGGAATTTTCCGAAACGAAATAGAATAATAGTTGGATTATCTAGAGGGATTATGGTGGCTGAATCTTACAAAAAAGGTGGAAGCTTGATAACAGCGGAATTGGCTGTAGAAGAAAATAGAGATGTTTTTGCAGTACCAGGATTTATATCTTATCCTTCTTTTCAAGGATGTAACAATTTAATAAAGGATAACAAAGCTCATTTGATTTCAACAGGTGATGATATTTTAGAAGAGTTTGGATGGGATAAAATAGATGATTCGGAAATAAAATCTAGCACTAATCTTACAGATAAGGAAAAACTCATATATAGAAGCTTAATAGTTGAAAAAAGCTTAGACGAATTAATATTAGAAACAAGTTTTTCTGCCAGTGACCTATTGGTAATATTGACTGAAATGGAAATAAAAGGTTATGCAAAAAGTATACCTGGCGGAAAGTATAAACGAAAAGATATATTAGGATAAAATCTATTTAGTTTAAAATTAAATACCATGGTAGCCATCAAAATATAAATATAAAACATGAAATCATTTTTAGTTTGATTTTTTTACTATAATTTATTATAATAGATTAAGCTTAGAGGTCGATAATATGTATATAGAGATAAATTTGTCGGTTAAGACTACTAAAAAACTATATGCGATAAAAAATCGTCTAAAATAAGGAGGCAAAAATGGAAGCAAAAAATGAGATGTTAGAGGTTTTGACTTCTTTATTAAAAGAATTAATGAATAACAATGAAAATCTAGAAGATGTTCAAATGAGTATGATGGAAAAACTTATCAAAAAAGGATACGAGATAGATAAAATAAATGAAATTTTGGAGGAGATTTTTAACGTTATGAATATAAAAGAAGACAATAATCAACCACACACTACAAATATTAAAATGAGGGTTATGCAACCAACAGAATTAGAAAATTTAACAGATAATGCGAAGGGATATCTTTTTTCTTTAAAAGAAAGAGGAGTTTTGACTGAAGAGAAATTTGAAGATATAATCAATAGGATAGAAACTTCTTTCATGGAAGTTGACAAAGATCAGTTAAAAGTTATTTTAGAACAAGAAGGAATAGAAAATGATAGAACAGTACTTTAAGTTTAATTGAATTAACAAAACAAGAGGAAAATTACTTTATATAAAGTAAACAGGAGGCTAATAATGGCAAAAAATTTAGTAATAGTAGAGTCCCCATCGAAAGCTGGAACTATAAAAAAAATATTAGGGAAAGACTTTCAGGTGACAGCTTCTAATGGGCATATAAAAAACTTACCTAAAACTAAATTAGGAGTAGATTTAGAAAATAATTTTGAACCTAGGTATATTACTATAAGAGGAAAAGGACCGATAATAAAGAAGTTGAAAAAAATGGCAAAAAAGGTTGATAATGTGTATCTTGCAGCCGATCCAGATAGAGAAGGAGAGGCAATAGCCTGGCATGTGGCAAAGGCATTAAAACTTGATACAAATAAGAATTTAAGAGTTGAATTTAATGCAATCACCAAGTCAGCTGTCAAAAAAGCAATTTCAGAACCACATAAAATAAATTTTGATCGAGTTAATTCTCAACAAGCACGTAGGATATTAGATAGATTAGTTGGATATAAAATAAGTCCATTATTATGGCAGATTATTTCTAAAAATACCAGTGCAGGTAGAGTACAATCAGTAGCTTTGAGATTAATATGTGATTTAGAAGAAAAGATACAAAAATTTAAACCAGAAACTTATTGGGAAGTATTAGGTAAGTTTGATCATAATTTAGATATGGAACTTTATAAAGTTAATAAAAAAAGAGTTAAAAGAATTAAAGATAAAAAAATAATAGATAAATTAAAGGAAAAGACAAAAGGTGGAGAGTTTGAATTTATCAAAGTTGAAACAAAAAAACGATCTCAAAGACCTCCTAAACCTTTGAAAACAAGTACTTTACAACAGTTAGCGTCATCTTATCTCTCATTTTCTTCATATAAGACTATGAAAGTAGCTCAATCTTTGTATGAAGGGGTAAAAATTAAAGGGAAAAAGATGGGGCTTATTACTTATATGAGAACAGATTCAATTAGAATTTCAGATGAAGCAAAACAGATGGCTCAAAATTATATACGAGAAGTATACGGTGAAAAATATGTAGGGGATTATAAAACAAAAAAGAGCAAGAAAAAAACAGTTCAAGATGCCCATGAGGCGATAAGACCTACTGATGTTGTATTAAGTCCTAAAAGAGCAAAGGAATATCTCAAAAAAGATGAATATAAATTATATAAATTAATATGGGAAAGGTTTATGGTTTCTCAATTTTCTAAAATGAAATATGACCAGTTTACCATGGTTACAGAAGATGGAGATTATCAATTTAGAAAAACTTTGAAAAAAGTAACTTTTCAAGGTTATTACAAAATTTTTAAAGATGATGAAAATATCAGAACTGAAAAATTTCCAGATTTTCAAAAGGGAGATAAGATCCCATTAAAGAAATTGGAAATCACAGAAGGGAAAACAAAACCTCCAGCAAGGTTAACTGAAGCAGGTTTAGTAAAACAGCTAGAAGAACAAGGAATTGGAAGACCTTCTACATACTCATCGATAATAGGAACTTTACAGCATAGAGATTATGTTGAAAAGCAAAAAAGGAGATTTAAACCTACAACTTTAGGATTTAGAGTTGTAAATGAATTAAAAAAATATTTTCCAAATATAATGGATATTGAATTCACTGCAAAGATGGAAGACAGATTAGATGATATTGAAACAGGAGATAAAGATTGGAAAACAGTTTTAGATGAATTTTATACAGACTTTGAAAGTTATCTAAAAGAATATGAAAAAGAGGTTAAAAAAATAACAGAAAGAGACATTGTAGCCGATGTTAAATGTCCAAAATGTGGAAGCGATATGTTACTTAAAACAGGTAGGTTTGGAAAATATCTAGAATGCGAAAAGTATGAAGATGGTTGTAAAAAGAGGTTATCTCTACCTAAAGGTATAATAATACCTAAAGAGGAAATAGAAAATGGTGAAATCTTTGTAAAAGATGTAGTGAAAAAAATGCAAAAAGAAAAAAATGGTGTACCTACCGATCTTTCATGTACAGAATGCGATGGGAAAATGTTATTAAAAAGAGGGAGATATGGAAAATATTTAGAATGCGAAAATTATGGTGATGACTGTAAAGAAAGAAAATCTTTAGAAAAAGGTGTTACTACTAAAGAAGTAGATGGAGTAATTCAAATTAAAGATCAATACAATAAGAGTAAGGAATTGGATGATAAGGCTATAGCAGAAGTAGGACCATGTGATAAATGTGGAAGTCCTTTAATAGTTAAAATGGGACGATATGGGAAGTTTCTAGCTTGCTCTAATTATCCTGATTGTAAAAATATAAAGAAATATCCAAAAAAGTACAAAACGGGAAAGAAGAAGGGAAATAAAAAATGAAATCGGAAATAAAAGAGGAAGTAATAGTTATAGGAGCTGGTTTAGCAGGTAGTGAAGCTGCTTATCAATTGGCTAAAAGAGGTGTTAAAGTAAAATTATATGAAATGAAACCAAAAAAGATGACACCTGCTCATCAGAGCGAAAACTTTGGAGAGTTAGTTTGTAGTAATTCATTTGGATCTAATCGATTGGCAAATGCTTCTGGCCTGATGAAAGAAGAGATGAGACAATTAGGATCGATGATAATAGATATTGCTGATAAAACAAGTGTTCCAGCAGGTCAGGCATTGGCTGTTGATAGAGAAGGTTTTTCAAAAAAGATAACAGAAACTCTAAAAAACATGGAGAATATCGAAATAATAAACGAAGAAGTAAAAAAAATACCTAAAGATAAATATGTATTAATAGCAACTGGACCCTTAACATCTGATGATATGGCAAATGATATAAAATCTCTCTTAGGAGAAGATTATTTATATTTCTATGATGCTGTCGCTCCTATTTTAGAAGCAGATTCTATAGATATGGATAAGGCATATTTTGCTTCGCGTTATGAGGATGGAGAAGGCGAATATATTAATTGTCCCATGACTGAAGAGCAATATGATGCTTTTTATGAGGAACTCATAAATGCTGAAACAATACCATTAAAAAAATTTGAAAAGGTAAAATTATTTAATGCATGTATGCCTATCGAAAAATTGGCCAAAAAAGGTAAGGAAACTCCTCTTTATGGTCCAATGAAACCAAAGGGATTAACTAATCCATGGACAGGAGAGGAAGATCATGCAGTTATACAGTTAAGACAAGATGATAAAGAGGGAAGATTATTTAATATAGTTGGATTCCAAACGAATTTGAGATGGGGGGAGCAAAAAAGGGTTTTCTCTATGATTCCTGGCTTGGAAAATGCAGAATTTGTAAGATTAGGAGTTATGCATAGAAATACCTATATAAACTCCTCTGAACTTTTAAATAAAAACATGAGTTTAAAACAGCATCCTAAAATTCATTTTGCTGGTCAGATTACTGGATCAGAAGGATATATCTCAGCCATATCTACAGGAGCAATGGCAGGAATAAATATTTATAATAAAATAAATGGATTGGAACCATTTATTTTAGACTCTAGAAGTTCTACAGGTTCAATAATCAATTATATAACTGAACCAAAGAAAAAGTTTAGACCAATGGGACCTAATTTTGGAATTATAGATAAATTAGAAGAAAGAATACGAGATAAAAGAGAAAGATATCAAAAGACAGCTGAAAAAGGGTTGAATTATTTTAAGAAAGAGTTTAAAATTCAAGAATCGAAAGAAAAAGAGAAAGAAAAAGAGTAAATATGAGAAATCTAAAAAAATATATGAATAATTTTTTATATTACCAAGAAACAGGATTAGGTAAAAGTGTTAACACAATAAAAAGTTATAGAAATGATATTTTAAGATTTATAATATACATATATGAGTATGAAGAGATTACAGATTTTAAGGATGTAAAAAAAATGACGTTTAGATCCTTTATGGCATATTTAAATAAAGAGGGATTAGCAAAAAGGAGCATAAATAGAAGTTTGTCTGCCATAAGATCCTTTTTTGAATATCTAGTCTCAGAAGAAATCATAAAAAATAATATGTCTAACTATGTTAATAATCCTAAATTTGAAGAGAAACTACCAACTGTTTTAACTCCTAAGGAAGTTAAGAAATTTAGCGATGTTATAGATACTTCAAAGATAACAGGAATTAGAGATAGAACAGTAGTAGAACTCTTATATTCCAGTGGAATACGAGTTTCTGAGCTTATAAGTTTAAGTGAATACTTAATTGATTTTGATCAAAGAGAATTAAGAGTGGTAGGAAAAGGAGAGAAAGAAAGAATTACTTTTTTTAGTAAAACAGCCCGGGAATGGATGAAAAAATATATCAATGCAAAAAAGAAAAAATACAAAAACTATACTCCGGATATTCTTTTTGTGAATAGCAGAGGAAATAAAATAACAAGTAGATCAATTAGACGAAAAATGGGGAAATATTCTAAGAAGGCTAATTTAGGAAAAAAGGTTACTCCTCATACTTTTCGACACTCTTTTGCAACCTATCTTTTGAATCATGATCTAGATATTAAATATGTTCAAGATCTTCTAGGGCATGAAACCTTAATGACTACACAGGTTTATACTAAAGTTAGTAAAAAACATCTACGTGATGTGTATTTAAAGACTCACCCTTTTAGTACAGAAGATTAGTGCAATTGAAAGTTGAAAGAGGAAAGTTGAAAGAGGAAAGTTGAAAGAGGAAAGTTGAAAGATAAAAGATAAAAAATAATAAAAAAAGAAATAAAGTATAGGTAGTTGCAAAACTATGTAAAGAAAATATGGAGTTATCCCCAAATTTATTACGAACTAATCTCATTTAATTTGTATAACTCGGGCGAAGGCCCTTCGCCCTTACGGTTCAATTTATATAGGAATAGAGTATAAGTTTCTACTGTAAGGGCAAACGGCGTTTGCCCGGGTGTGAGCAGGATAGAAAAATAGAGGTAAGCTAGAATTATTTGGTCTCATAAATCAAATGAAATCATTGGATTATAATTTTGCAACTAGCTAATA
>JBNJFI010000026.1:0-24058 GCA_051746725.1 Fusobacteriota bacterium | reverse complement strand
TGCTTTATTAGAAAAAGATGATGTCAAAAAAGTTTTTGAAAACTCTGATTTAAAAAATATTCTTGAAAGATTTGCCACAGCAGCTTATAAACATCATTTGCATTTAGATAAACATAACGAGACTACAAATAAAAAGATCAAAAAACATTAGTCATATATACAGAGTAAAAGACTTCAAGAATTTTATTCTTGGAGTCTTTTTTTACTTACAGGTTTAATTTTATTTTTGATTAATCTTTTTATTTAATTTTTCTATTTTTTTATCCACATGGGTTAATGAATTCAAGAATTCAGAATTCTCTTCTGATAATTTACCTACTTCTCCATTTATTTCTTCAACTGATGAAGATATTTCTTCTGTTGAAGCTAATATTTCTTGAGAAGAAGCCATATTACTATGAAAAGATTTATGAGCCGTATCTACTCCTTTTTTAATTATACCAAACTTTTCTTGCAAATCTTTTGAAAATGGTTCTATTTTTCCAACTTCTTCCATCGATCTTTCCGCTAGTTTTCTTACTTCCTCTGCTACTACTTCAAATCCTTTTCCAGATTCTCCTGCCCTAGCTGCTTCAATTGCGGCATTCAAAGCTAATAGATTTGTCCTTTCTGCAATTGAATTTATAGCATCAACTATGTCTTTTAATTTTTTTATTTCTTTAACAGAATTATTAGATATATTTTTTAATTCTTCCATCCTTTTTTGAGAAGTAAATAAATTTTCTACATTTTCTTCCATTTTTTCAGTTACACCTTCATTTGCATTTACAACTTGATCTATTGCTCCTTCAAAGTAATCGGACAAGTTTGCAGATTTTTTCAGATGTTTTTTACTTTGATCTAGAGATTTCAAAGCAATATCAGATGCATTTTTAGAAATTTTTATATTTTCTTCTGCCACCTTATTCATCTTATTTATCTGGATATGTTCATAATGAAAACAATTTTCCACTCTGTTTAATCCATTATGTATAGCAATCGCCATTTTTTCACACTCTCCATACCCACATGAATCACAATTCAATATATCTTTATCTTCATATTTTTCCATTTCCAAATAAATTTTGCTAATTTCGCTTTTATCAGGAATAGTCAAATCGAAATTATCTCCTAAGTTTTGATAACTTCTATCATATAGATTTTCTTTCCAATATTCCTCTAATAATTTTTTTAGTTGTTTCTCTGTAGTTGTAAATAAACCTTTATTATTTTTATGTTCTTCCCTCATATCTTTATTTCGATTTTCAATATGATATTCTAGTTCATCAATTGATTTATTTTGATTTAAAGTTCCAGGACCACCATTACATCCCATTGAACAATTTAGACAATCAACTAATAAAGGTGAATATCCTTTGTTTATCATTTCTGGTAATGTTTCTAAATAATCATATATATGATCTACTCCCTCAATTTTCCGAGTTTGATTTATAATTCCAGGCAACTCTCTTTCAGCAGTTCGCATTAAACCGCCTGGAGAGGAGAATAAAACTGCTCTTTCAGCTGGAGGATTATCAAATTCAATTTCTGGATAATGTTTTAAGTTTCGATTATTTTCCTTAAAATAATTGTCAATTGATTTATAAGTAACATTATAATCGCCATGATTAGTTTCATCAAATTCTCTCTTTTTGGCTAGACAAGGCGATATAACTACAACTTTATGATCAGAATATTCACTGTAAAATTCTTTTATCATTTTTACAGTATGTAACATAGGACTATCTGCCGGGGCTAAATAATCGATTAACTCAGGTTGATATATTTGAATATAACTAACTATTGCTGGACATGGCTGAGATATAACTGTATCTACATCATTATTTTTTATATGTTCCAAATAAGATTTCACTGTCAATTCAGCTCCAAAACTTACGTCGAAAATGGCTTCAACTCCTATATTTTTTAGCCATCCATTTATATTTCTATAATGATTGGGAAAATTTGCAGCTACTGCAGGAGCAACTATTGCAACCATTTTTTCACCACCATTTAATCCATGCATAAACTCTTCGAAATCATCTTTATGAACCCTTGCTCCATGGGTACAAGCTTCAATGCAATTTCCACATCCAATACATAAATTATCGTTTATCTTTATAGTTTCACCACTTCCATCATTACAGTATTTTACTGGACAAGCTGTAATACAAGAGTGACAATTAACACATTCATCTTCAATTATCTCAATTACCTTACTTAAGTTTTTCATCTAAATCCTCCTAGTATATTTATATATATTATACTAAAAGAGTATCTCCCTAGAATCTCAATAATATCTCAACTTTGAGATATTCAGTCTTTAATTAACTTATATCCTATACCTCTTTTCGATTCTAAGTTTTCTTCTATCTCCATTACTTTATTTTTTAATCTATGTATAGTTTTATCCACAACTCTATCATTGACTTCTAAATAATTATCTTTCCAAATGTTTTTAAGTATATTCTCCCTAGTTAACACACGACCCTGTTTTTCTATCAAAAAAGTTAAAAGACTATATTCGGTAAATGTCAAAGAAATTATACCACTTTCATTTTCCACTTTCTGCTCTTCCAAATTTATAATTAAGTTTTTATATTTTATATTGTTTTGAGAGTTTCTATTTATAAAATTTTCTAAATTAGTTATTTTATTTGCAAAATTTTTTAACTTTATAGGTTTTTCAATATAATCTATACATCCCTTTGAATAACATCTTTGTTTTTTTTCGGGATCTGAAAATCCTGAGATAATTATAACTGGAATATCCTTACATATTTTATGACATATATCCTCTCCATTTAAATCTGGCAAACCTAAATCTAATATTATCAAATCTGGCTTTTCTTTTATTATAAACTCAAATCCATCTATACCGGATTCAAAAAATGATACCTTATGTCCTTTATCGATCAATACTTCTTCTAACTGTATAGATAATATTTTATCATCTTCTATTATTAAAATTTTCATAAATCCCCCTATTTAAATTAAGTTTATTATTTCAAAATCTTTTTCATATAAATCCTATCTTTTCCTGGTCCATATTCATCTTTTAAAAATTTTCCTTTTTTGAATCCAAACTTTTCATATAATTTTATAGCTCGAATATTATCTGGACTAACTGTCAGATAAACTTTCTTAATATTTTCTGATTTTAAGCGTTTTAAAATCTCATCTAAAAAAAAAGTGCCATAGCCTTTTCCACAAAAGTTCAATTTTAATGCAATACTATAGATATAAATTGCATTTTTTTCCCATTTTTTTATGATTTCAGCAATTCCAATGG
Source organism: Fusobacteriota bacterium (assembly GCA_051746725.1). Taxonomy (GTDB): domain Bacteria; phylum Fusobacteriota; class Fusobacteriia; order Fusobacteriales; family JBNJFI01; genus JBNJFI01. The sequence continues at coordinate 20,787 of JBNJFI010000026.1, read as the reverse complement.
TCTCATCATCTTTTTTGAGAAGATAAACTTTTCCACATCGAATTATCGGTAAAATAACCCATTCATCTATCCCACCTTCGCCGAAAGCCTCTGATTCTATTGACTTTATAGCCTGTACATCTTTTTTGCTTTCAGGATTCGCTTCATAAACTTTTAACATCTTTTCTCCTTTTCAACTTTTTTATCCACTAACTAACCCTTGATTTACACAGGGTTTTGCACTTGTGCACCGAGTTTTCCACATCACCTCCTAATAATCCACATCTGTCAAAAATAAACCATTTGGAGGAGCAACTATTTTCCCACCATGAGGATCAGGACTTTTAAGTTTATCTATAATATAATTCTTATCTTTTTTGCCAAAATAAACTTCCAATGCAGATCCTACTATAATTCTTATCATTGATTTCAAAAAAGATTTTCCCTTTATATGTAAAGTATATTTATCTTGTTTTTTATAAAAATCAATCATAGTTATTGTTCTGTATGGATTTTTATCTTGGTTATCATTTCGTTTAAAACTTGAAAAATTATGATAGCCTTCTAAAGGTTTTATAATTTCTAAAAATTTTGTAGGATTTATTTCGTCTTTTACATAATGAGTATAACGTTGTTCATAAATATTATAATTTTTTTCCTCTTTTAAGATATATTTATATCCTCGTTCCTTTGCTAAATATCTAGAATGAAATTCTAGATCTACCTGTTCTACTTTTTTTATTCTAATATCTCTTGGTAATACTCTATTTAATATCATTTTTAATTTATTAATTGGAACTCCAGTATCTATTTTAAAATTTGATACCTGTTTGGTTGCATGTACTCCTCTATCCGTTCTCCCAGAAGATAGTAAATTGATTTTTTCTTTAAGGCATACTTTTATAGCTTTTTCAATTTCGCCTTGGACCGTTTTTTTATCTGGTTGTCGTTGAAATCCAAAATATCCGCTTCCATCATATTCAAAAATTAATTTTATATTTTTTTTCATAAATTCTCCTTTTAAAAATTTTATTTATCATTTCTTCATAATCACCGATAATATGTCTAAGGAGGTGATTATCATGTCTGATATAAATATTACCAATTCTCAGGTAAATATGCAAATTGACAATGAACAAAATTCAGTTTCCAATACTCAAGCTCAAAAAGAAAAATCTCACCCTTTAATGAAAAAAGATGAGGTTGAAATTTCCAATGGATATAATAAATCCAAAAAAGTAAAACAAATTGCAAAAAAGGTAGATATTAATACTAATCCTTCAAATATTGGAATTGAAACCATTTCAGATGATATTGTCAATTTTGTAAAAAATATTTTTGAAAATTATAAGTCTTCAAATATTGGAAAAGAAGACGCTACTACGCTACATACATTTTATGTTATGGCTAAAAATTCTATAGCCGCAGCATATGGAAATGCCACTAGCAGTATAGATGATCTTCCTTCCGAAGTTTCAGTATTATCAGAACAAACATTTAGTCGTTCACTTGAAAAATTAGATAATTGGTTTCAAACCCAAGTACAACCCGACTTTCAAAAAGTTGAAAATACTGATCCAAAAAATTTAAAAACTGAAAAGACTAATAATTTTCAAAATAGATTACTTGAGGTATCAAAAAAGATCCAACAGACAATTTCTGATATTATGAAAAAACAAGAAATATCAGCCAAAGAAAACCTTCTTCAAAAACCTAATTACGATTTTAAAGGCTAAAAAAGTGAGAATTATTAAATTCTCACTTTTTATGTAATCTAAATACAAAAAATTAATTTTTTCAAATACTTATATATCATTACTTCTTGATCAACTCTTAATTTATTTTAACCCAAATAAGCTTCTCGAACACTTTCATCTTCTCTGATCTCTTTAGCCGTTCCATTCATTACAACTTTTCCTGTTTCTATAACATATGCTCTATCTGCAATTTTAAGAGCCATATGAGCATTTTGTTCTACTAGTAAAATAGTTATTCCTTTTTCCTTATTTATTTTTTTTATTATATCAAAAATATCTCTAATTAATAAAGGAGCCAGTCCCATTGATGGTTCATCTAAAAGTAATAATTTGGGGCTTGACATAAGAGCTCTTCCCATTGCAAGCATTTGTTGTTCTCCTCCACTTAAAGTCCCAGACAGTTGATTTTTCCGTTCATACAATCTAGGAAATATATTGAACACATTTTCTAAATCCTTTTTAATCTCTTGTTTATCAGTTCTTAAATACGCTCCCATTTCCAAATTTTCCATAACAGACATTGTAGAAAAAACTCTTCTTCCCTCTGGGACTTGAATTAACCCTTTTTTGACTATATCAGTAGCTTTAAGATCCACGATATTGTCCCCTAAAAATTCTATATTTCCTACTTTTATATCTAGAAGTTTAGAAATTGCTTGTAGAGTTGTTGTTTTACCTGCTCCATTAGCACCTATTAAACTTACAATTTCTCCTTCATTTATCTCTAAATCAACACCTTTTAATGCATGTATATTTCCATAATATACATGTAAGTCTTCTACTTTTAACATTTTACCTCCATTCTAAAATCTAACCTATAGCTTTTATTCTGTCTCTCCAAGATATGCCTCTATAACTTTTTTGTTATTTTTAACATCCTGAGGTTTCCCTGTTGCTATTATCTTTCCATAATCTAAAACTACAAGTCTTTCACATAGTCCCATTACAAATTTCATATCATGCTCTATAAGTAAAACCGAAATCTTAAAATCATCTCTTATATCCTTTATTAATCCCATTAATCTTTGAGTTTCTTGAGGATTCATCCCTGCAGCTGGCTCATCTAATAATAAAAGCTCAGGTTTAGTAGCCAAAGCCCGTACTATCTCCAATTTTCGTTGTTCCCCATAAGGTAAACTTTTTGCTGGAAGATGCATCTTGTTTTGTAATCCAAATCTATCTAATAATTCTTCAGCTTCTCTTTTTATTCTAATTTCTTCTTTTCTATATAACTTACTTTTAAAAATCCCTCCAAATAAACCATACTCTACATCAAAGTGTTTTGCTACCAATACATTTTGCAATACCGTTAAATCTTTAAATAAACGTATATTTTGAAAGGTTCGGGCTATACCTTCTTCTGCAATATATGAAGGAGTTTGACCTGTTATATTATCACCTAATAATTTTATACAACCCTTTGTTGGTTTGTATACTCCGGTTAACATATTAAATATTGTAGTTTTTCCTGCTCCATTTGGACCAATCAATCCTACTAATTCTCTATTTTTTATATTTATTTCAAAATTATCAACAGCTCTTAAACCACCAAAATCCTTTGTTAATTCATCTACTTTTAAAATCATTTGGCACCTCGTTTCCCAAATGAAATTATATCTGTAAGTTCTTTTTTACCAAATATTCCATTTGGTCTAGATATCATAAGTATTATAAGAGCAAGTGAATATACAACCATTCTATATTCAGCAAATCCTCTTAATAACTCTGGTATTATTGTCAAAATAATTGCTGCAATAACTGAACCTGTTATACTTCCCATTCCTCCTAAAACAACCATAAGTAATATATCTACTGTTTTATATATATTGAAACTATCTGGCTTTAAAAATCCAAAAAAGTGTGCATATAGGCCACCAGCAATTCCTGCAAAAAAGGCTCCTATTGCAAATGCTAAAACTTTATACCGTGTTATATTTACACCCATGGCTTCGGCGGCTATTTCATCTTCTCGTATAGCCAAAAAAGCTCGCCCATCACTGGAATGCATTATATTTAAAATTACTATTACTGTTACAAATGCAAAAAAGTAACTTACCAATAGATTTACATCTCCTGGTATCCCTGGTAATCCTCTAGCTCCTCCAGTTATCTCCATATTTAAAAATATTACTCTTATAATTTCTCCAAAACCTAAAGTTACAATGGCTAAATAATCTCCTTTTAGTCTAAGAACTGGAAAACCTATAAATACTCCCACTATTCCTGCTATAAACGCTCCTAGAAGTATTGTTGCTAAAATGGGTAAACCCTGGGTTTTAGCCAAAATTGCCGAAACATATGCTCCAACTCCCATAAAACCAGCATGACCTAAAGAAAATTGCCCTGTTATTCCATTTATTAAGTTTAAACTAGTTGCTAATATTATATTTATTGCAATAAATATTGCAATTTGTATTATATACTGTTCCATTTCTACCTCCTTTTAAACTTTTTCTTTTACATTTTTACCCATTATACCATCAGGTTTAACTAATAATATTACAATTAAAATCCCAAATGCTATTGCATCTCTATAGCTTGAAGATATATATCCTACAACTAGAGATTCAGAAATCCCCATTATAAATCCACCTATAACGGCTCCAGGTATACTTCCAATTCCACCTAACACTGCTGCGACAAATGCTTTTAATCCTGGCATCATTCCCATAAGAGGATCTATTCTATTAAATCTCATCCCTACTAAAACTCCTGCTGCTGCTGCCAAGGCAGAACCTATTGCAAATGTGTAAGATATTATTTTATTTGAATCTATCCCCATTAATTTTGCAGCATCTTTGTCAAATGCAACTGCTCGCATAGCTTTACCTGTTTTAGTGTGATTTACTACAAAATATAAAAGTATCATAAGTATTATAGAAACAACTACTATTACAATTTGTTGATTAAATATTATCAAATCGCCTAAAAAATATATCTTATTAGGTATTAATTCTGGAAATGACTTTGGATCTCCTCCAAATACCTTTAATCCACTATTTTGTAAAAACATCGAAACCCCTAAAGCTGTTAATAATGCAGAGATCCTCGATGAATGTCTCAATGGTTTATAAGCTAGTTTTTCTATAACAACTCCAACTATTGCCGTTAAAACCATGGATACTATCAATGCTATTATAAAATTAACTTCAAATCTAGCTACTACATAATACGCTATATAAGCCCCTATCATATAAATTTCTCCGTGTGCAAAATTTATTAATTTTAAAATACCATAAACCATCGTATATCCCAATGCTATTAATGCATAAATTGAACCTAAAGATAATCCATTAATTACTTGCTGTAAAAACTCTATCATTTTTCACCCCTCCATAAAATTAAAGGCAACCACGAATGGCTGCCTTTAATAATCTACTTTCTATTATATAATGCAATTCCCACTATCGCTGCCAGTACTACTATTATGATTATTGTTGTATTTGAACTTTTTTGCTCTTCTTCCTCTTTTTCTTCTGCTTTTTCTGCTTTTGTTGCTTCCGGTTCTTTTTCAACCGATTCCATTGGAGCTATTGTTGCTTCGTAAACAAATTCTCCGTCTTTAGCTTCTAATACAAATGCACTTTTTTGAGCATTTCTATTTTTATCTATTGTTATAGTTCCGGTAACACCTTTATAATCTTCTGTGCTATTAATTTGTTGTTTTATTTCGTCTCTTTCTAAATTTTCTGTCTTTTTCATTGCTTCGAACATAACACCTGCTGCATCATATCCCAAAGCTGCTAATACACTTGGATCTTCTCCAAATCTAGCTCTATAGTTTTTCAAGAAATTTTGTATATCTTCATCTTCACTTTCAGGTGAAAAATGAGTACTTATATAACTTCCATTAATACTATCTCCTGCTATTTCAAATAATTTTCCATTATCCCAACCGTCTCCGCCTAAGAAAACAGAATCAATTTTTAAATCTCTAGCTTGTTTTACAATTAAAGATACTTCATTATAATATCCAGGAACAAATATAACATCTGGTTTTTTAGCTTTAATTTTAGTTAATTGAGAAGTAAAATCTACATCATTTGCTGAATATGATACTTCATCAGCAATCTCTCCACCATTAGCTTCAAATACTTTTGTAAATTCTTCAGCTAATCCTTTACTATAATCACTATTTAAATCTGTCATCAAAACCGCTTTTTTAGCATCTAGATTATTTGATGCAAAGTTAGCCATTACAGCCCCTTGAAATTCATCAATAAAACATGTTCTAGCTATATAATCTCCTACTTTTGTTATCTGACTACTTGTACCTGTCGGTGTTATCATAGGTATTTTGTTTTCTTGCATTATTGGAGCAACGGCCAATGAATTTGTACTAATTACAGGCCCTAATAAAGCCTTTATATCATCAACGTTCATAATCTTTTTTGCACTATTTACAGCTTCTGCTGCATCACCTTTATTGTCTTCAATTATCAATTCTACATTTTTACCTTTTATTCCACCTGCTTCATTTAATTCTTCTGTTGCTAATTTTATACCATTTAAAGTTGCTTGTCCATAAATTGCTATCGGACCTGATAATGGTGTTAGCATACCAATTTTGATGTTTTCTGCAAACATCGCTGTTGTAAATAACATAATTCCTAAAATACTTAAAACTTTCTTTTTCATCTTATTTCCTCCTTTTTTGTTTGTCCCTGTTAGGACTTTCTTCATCCAGTTTGTACTGTTAGTAGTATACTATTTTAAAAGACTTTTGTCAATATGTAATCCCATTAAAATATTCAAATTTTATATACATTGTATTCATTACATATATAGTAAATAATATACCTTGAATCCTTGTATAATTGCTTATCTAATTATTAATGTTTCTCTTGAATAAATCATTTCGTGTAATTTTTTTAACCTTTCATTTTATTATAATCTTATATCTTCTAAATTAAAACTAAAGGGAGCTATCTTATAAGATAACTCCCTGTTATTTAAATTATTATATTTTCTATTGCAATTTTAACCTTTTTTGTATATCCCATGCCGTTTCACCATTATCATTTTTAATTTTTGTATCAACTCCTGCTTCGATCAACAAATCTATCATTTCGGTATCTCTAGACTCTAACGCATACATAAGAGCAGTATTACCCCTAAAATCAGTTTCATTGACCTTAGCCCCATTTTCAATTAACTGTTTTGCTATTTTAATATTAGTAGCATCCGAAACCGAGTACATTAAAGCCGTAGTTCCAGATATATTTTGGGCATTCACGTTAGCACCTGATTTTATTAGTAAATTAGCAATCTTAAAATCAGAATATTTAACCGACCCCATTAAAGGTGTATAGTTAAAAACTGGTCCTGGATCTACATCAGCACCTGAATCCAATAAAAACTTTACAACTTCATAATGCCCGTAATAGGATGCTTCAAATAAAGGAGTAAATCCTCTACTATCTCGAATATTTATATCTACTCCATCTTGTATTAGAGCCTTTATAGCATCCAAATTGCCTTCTCTAGCTAAATCCACCAATTCAAAATTATAATCTTCCTTGGTAATGTCTACTTTTGTTACATTACTATCTAATTTTTTTACATCCTCTTTTTTTAATTGATTATCATATAAATATAAAGTTTCTATTTGTGATATTTTTTTAAGAGGATCTATATTTTGTATCTTATTCTTTCCAATATTTAAAGTTCTTATATATGATAATTCTGACAAAGCAGTTAAATCAATTATTTGGTTATCAGATAAGTTCAGATATTCCAAGTCTCTCGATTTAAAAATTTCTCTAAGAGGGTCTATACTCTCTATTTTAGTATTATGAAGATTTAATTTTTCTAGATTTTTTAAGTTTTTTAAAAATGATATGTCTTTAATTTCACTATTATGTAAATATAGTTCTTTCAACTGTGTCATTTTACCTATTTCATCAAAAGATTTTATATTATTTTTTCCGATAGAAAGATATTTTAATTTTTTTAGCTTACTTAGTCCCGTAATATCTTCTACTTGGTTTCCATATAGGTTAAGAGATTTTAAGTTTTTCAAATTTATTAAAATTTTAATATCTCTAATCTTATTGTACTCTAAACCTAGAATTTCCAAACTCTCCATCCTGTTTATAGGAGTAAGATCCTTAAAACTATTCTCTCCTAGCTCAATCTCATTTAGTTTTCTTAAGTTTGATATAGGTGATATATCTTTTATCCTGTTTCCATAAAAATTTATCTGTTTTATATTTTTAAGATTTTTAATAGAAGATAAATCATCTACTTGATTTTTAAACATTTTTATTTTTTCCAACTTCTGTAAATTTTCTAAAACATCAATATTTTTTATTCTATTACTTCCTAAATTAATCTCCTTAAGTTCCTTTAAATTTTTTATTACCTTTATATTTTCTATCTTATTTCCTCCGAATTTAATAATACGGAGATTGATTAGTTCTTGTATCGGATCTAAACTTTTAATTTGGTTTTTTCCAAGATAGATCTCTCTTAATTCCGTTGCTTTTTTTAATGAATTAATCTTTTCAATTTCATTTCCAAAAAGGTTTAAAACTTCTAATTTTGGAAATTCTTGAATAACTTTAATATTTTTTATTCTATTTTTATTTGCATCGAGAGTCACTAATTTTTTATTTCCTGCTAATGGAGAAAGATCCTCTATTTCATTTTTATCTGCTTTGAGAACCACTAGATTTTCGTTGTCTGCTAATGGAGAAAGATCCTCTATCTTATTTTTAGTCAGAGCCACTTGTTCTAATTTTGTTAGACCTTTAATGAAATTAATATCTTTCAATTCATTATTTGATATGTCTAAATATTTTAGATTAATCATATATTGTATATCACTATAATCTTTTAAGCATGTACCTGAAATATCTAATTTTTCTATCCCTAAAAGTTCAAATTTAGTTATCTTTTCATCTATTTTTTTATATAGCTCTTTTTTTACAAGTATTTCAAACTTAGAATTTTTAAATACGATATTTTTTTCTTTGTTATACAGTTTTGTCCCCTGACTTATCAGTATGTCCATCTCCTCTTTTTTAAAATGATTCATCGAGAGATAAACCTCCTCTAATTTCTGCAATCCCTTTATCGGTTCAACAGTAGTAATTAGGTTATCTGAAATATCAAGTTTCTTAAGATTTGTAAGACTTGCTAGTGACGTAATATTCTCAATGTTGTTATCTGATACGTTCAAGACCTTCAGGGATTTTATCTCTCTAAGTGGCCTAAGATATTGAACCCTATTTCCAGCTAATATTAAACTGTTTAATTTAGTTAGATTTCTTAATGTACGAATATCTTCTATTTTATTCCATGATAGATTTAATTTCTTCAAGTTTTTAAAATAATTAATTCCTCGGAGATCAGTTATTTTTTTATCAGATAAGTCCAAGCTTTCTATATTTTCTAAATCCTGTCTTGTAAGATTCTGATCAGTTCCTTTTCCCAGTATTTCTTTAATACTTCTCTCTAACGTTGGATTATATAATTTAATTATTTGGGGAGAAGATTTGATTTCCAACTTAGTTACTTTAATATTTCTATTACACCCCAAAATTAAAAAATATATTATCATTAATAATATAATTACTTTTGATTTCATTTCTCAATCACTCCCTTTTCTAATCTATCCACTGCTGCTAAATGTTTTTCTTTTAACATATTCCCACCCTTCATTTTTCTACTATATTATTCCCTATTGTTATTTCACCTTCATTCTGATTTACTTCTTCTAGGATTTTTCTTTTTTTTGCTTTTTCTATTTTTTTCTTCACTTCTTTAATATTTTTCTTGGCATGAGGGTTCCCATATTTCTGAGCTTTCTTATACTTTTTCAAATGGCTATACGAAAACCCCATCAAATTTAAGGCTCTCTTATTCTTTGGCTTCTCTTTCAGTACCATGCCAGCATACTTTTTAGCCTTTTCATAATCCGGTAACATTATATACTTTTGGCTTAAAGAAATGTATAAATTTATATGGTACCCTTTTTTCTTTACTTCTTCATCTACATATGAAAGGGCTGGACGTAGATATTTTAAAGCTTTTTCAACATCTTCTTCACCTAAAAAAAATTGTGCATAATTTAAATTTATTCCTACATATCCTATATTTCTATCTTTTAAAATTTCTCCATTATCCAATCTCTTTTTTGCCTTGAGATATATCTCATCTCCGTTTTCTTTTTCTCCTATACTAGTATATAAACTCAATATATATATAAGGATATACACTTTTGGGATCTGTTTTAATAGCTTTTTTAAAATATTCTTCTGATTTTTTATTATCTCCTTTTGTTCTGTAAGCTGATCCCATTTTTCTATACAATTTTCCTTTCATCTCGTTATTTTTTGCTACTTTTAGTCCATTCCTGTAAGCTTCCAGAGCATCTTCCAGCCATTGATTTTCTTTTAGCATGGTTCCTGTTTCCGCCCACTCTTCTGCTGTTTTAGAGCTCTCATCTTTAAAGTTTACCTTTACCTCTTGTTTTGTCATATTATTCTCTACATATTGAAAAAATTCATACGATGTAAAAGTTACTCCTATTATTATTACCATTTTAATTCAAAATATCAATTTTTCTTTTAACATATTATTATCCTTTCGCCTCTGTTTTAAAGAGAGAAGAGAAATAAATCTCTTCTCCCCACTTATTTTTTTAACTAGCTATACTTTTCCCAGTATTAACAAATGTAATGGCATAGTCCTGATCAAATTGATTTTTATCTTCTATATCCAATTGAATTTCTCCATTTTCAACTCCAAATCCTGCCATACTTTGGATTAATAACTCTGTTTGCTTTTTATACTCAGTTGTTATCACGTTATTCTCCTAATATCTAATTATCAATCTTTATTTCATTTCTGATAATTTCGTTTTCTGATTTTTTCATTTTTTTCCTCATATAATATTATTTATTTTTTATCATTCTCATTATTTTGCTTCATTTTTTTCTTTGTTATCTCTATATTTCCTCTTGCATGTGGATTTCCATTTTCAGCAGCTTTTTTAAAATACTTCAAAGCTAATTTATATTCTCCTAATGAATAATAGGAGAACCCCAATAAATTTAATGCTATATCATTATCTTCATCCTCTTCTAATACTAATTTTGCATACTTTTTTCCCTCTTCATAATTTTCTAACTTTACATTAACTCTAGATACAACTATATACACTTTAAAAAAATGATCATTTTCTTCATCTGTTCTTTCTAACCTCTTAAGTGCTTTTTCATAATACACTTTTGCTTTTTTTAAATTTTTTTCACCATTTATCGAAAAACAATTCCCATAAAACCAATTTAAAAATATATACCACTTATCTATATCTTCAGTTACTTTTCCCTCTTCAATCCTCTTTATCCCCTCAAAATATACCTCCTCTGCCTTTTTAATCTCCTCTAAATAAGCTTCTAAATCTTTAATAATTAATTTTTTCTTATCATACATTTTTAATAAATTTGCATATACATCCATATTATTTGGATCTAATCTTTTGGCCTCTAAATAGTCATTCTCTGCTTTTTTATAATTTTTTAACTTATCGAACAAAGAACCTCTTTCATTATATATATCCGCTTTTGCCTCTTTTTTATCTAATAACTTTAATGCATTTGTATAGGACTTTATTGCATCCTCATTCTGTCCTATCTTCTCTATCTTCTCTGCTGTCTCTATCCACTCTTGTGCCGTTTTAGATCTTACATCCTTAAAATTTACTTCTATCTTTTCATAATCAAATAATTCCAGTATAGGTGGAACTGTTATTATTAAAAAAATGATTATAAAAAGTTTTATATAGAACTTTATAGATTTCGGTATTTTTTTCATCGTCTCTCCTTTCAAAGCCTGTGTCGTAATACAACAATTAGATATAATTATATCTTTTTATTTATTTTGTGAAAAAATTTAGTTGTTTTATCATTATCAATCTTTATCTCATTTCTGATAATTTTGTTTTCTGATTTTTCCATTTTTTTCCTCATATAATATTATTTATTTTTTATCATTCTCACTATTTTGCTTCATTTGTTTCTTCATTATTTCTATATTTTTTTTTGCATGTGGACTTCCATATTTTAAAGCTTTTCTATAGTACTCTAAAGCCAATTCATACTCCCCTAACATATCATAAGCAAAAGCTATTGTATTTAATGCTCTAGGATTATTTGGGCTTTGTTTTAATACCATTTTTTCATATTTTATTGTTTTTTTATATTCTTTTAACATCGCATACTTTGTCCCCAATAACAAATAAACCCCCCAATAATCGGGAAACTCTTTCTTCACTTCGTTATCTATCTTAGATAAGGCTATTTTTAAATACTTTAAAGCTTTATTGGCATTTTTTTTACCTCTCCAGAAATTAGCGTAATTTAAGTTGACTACTACATATCCCAGATTAATGTCCCTCTTTACCACTCCATTTTCTAATTTATCCATAGCTTCTAAATATTTTTTTTCAGCCTTTTTTTTATCACTTTTATCTACATACATATCCAAAATACCTATATATGCTTTAATTCCTTCTGGATATATTTCGATAGCTTTTTCATAACTACTCTCTGCATTCTTATAATCACCCTTTTCGTGATAATAGTATGCTATTTTTCGTAATGCAGAACTTTTATCTTTATTTTCTTTTGCTGTTTTTAAAGCATTCTTATATGCTAGCAATACATCTTCATTCATTCCAAAATTCCGCTTTATCATATCTGCCGAGTCTAACCACTCTTTTGAAGTTTTGGAATTTACTTCTTCTAAGTTAATTTTACTTACCTTTAATCTTCCTATTTTATTTGTTAGAAAGTTAGTACTAATTAAAACTATTATAGAAATAATTAAAATTTTACTAGTTATTACAAATAAACCTTTAATTTTTTTTAACATTACCTTCTCCTCTCAAAAAACTACATCACAATCATTAAAATTACTATTTAAATTTATATTGACGCCCGGGAAAATAACCTTTGCCCTTATAGAAACACGCAGATCCTTATTCCTATATGACTTTTGACCGTAAGGGCACCCGGATTATCAATATAATTTTTGTTATCCAGTCTTCCTTTTTAGTTTCGTTCTTATAACCTGCGTATCATATTACAACATAGCCTATAATAAAGGAAAATTTATTTCCCTTTCTTTTTTAGCTTGCCATATTGTTTCTTGTTGTATCAATTGTTAGAAGGTGTGTGTTGCTAAAATGATACACCTGCTAGATTATTATACATCATAGCCAAAAAAAACACAAGCCAAGAATTGTAAAGATAATGTTAACGGCAATAATCACAAGGGTTAGTACAGTATTAAGGTGATCAAATCATATAAATTATTAAAAATTACATCATTGTTTTAATTATTTATTAACTTTTTTCTTATCCTATCTATTGGTTTTGAAATTTAATTTTCTATAAAAAAAAGCAACCACTTTTTTGAAAAGCAGTCACTCTAATATTATTATTTATTCACTTTTTTTGATTTCTAATCTTTCCTCTAATATGACGCAATCCAATTCTGTGGGTCTCTCATATTTTTCCCAATGCTTTTTACACCCTGGATAATTTAAAAATACACATTGAGAAGGAATATTTAAAGCCTCCATCTCATATCCACCTTTCAATAAATTCAACACACAGGCAACTCCCACAACTCCTACCTCATCTTGATCTCTCCATTTTTTTATAAGTTCAAAAAAGTTAGATGAATGTAGCACCATGAAAGTATCAAAACCAACCTCATTACCAAGTTTTGTTATCTTTCCAACATTACATTGCAAATTACAAATCTGACATTTCAAATGATTCCCTGATTTTAGAGATTTACATTCTTTAGGCCCTAATTTTCTCATACATGTGGGCAATAAAACTACTTTTCTTTCTGTATTTTGAAATCTTTCTAAAAATATATCATTTAATATATCAGCTGCCAACATATTAAAATAATACTCTATCTCTTTTTTGCCTACAAAAAAAGTAATCCTCTTTCCATCTATAATCCTTATGATTATTATCTAAGAATTCAGAAACACCACTAACATAAGTCTTTAAATTCGATTTTGCTTTTTTGTCAAATTCATCTGCTAAAATTACAGATTCTTTTAATTTTATTTTTACTTCTTCATCATCTATATTTTCAAAATATTTTTTCCAGATTTCTAATCTTTTAGTTTCTTGATCATACTCCCCTGTAGCCTTTAACCATTTTAGTAAATTATTAAAATTTTCTCTCTTATATGATACCTCTTTTTTGACCTCTCTATCTAAAAATATACTTGCTAAAAAACCTCTTATTATATCAATCCCTTTTTTGAGATTCTTATGAGACTTTCTTAATTTATATAATCCATTTAAAATCTTATACCTTTTTTGAGAAAGCGATATACTTTTTTGAATATAACTCTTCCACAAAACCCCTATCATCAGATACTCTAAAAAATATTGCCGTTTATCCTTTTTTGTTTTTTTATCAAAATTTTTTATTTGATTTAATATATCTAAATTATCCATCTTTTTTGAAAATTCATCTTTAAAAACAGATAATCTTTCATAAAAATTACCTGCAGATCCATTCTCATTTAAATTATATACATATCTATCCATCTGCTCTCCTTTTTTTTATTCTTTTTTTCTCTACTAATATTATAACAATTATTCTTGATTTTTTAAACAGATATTTAAAAAAATTTTATTATAAGGGAATAAAGTTGATAATTAGATGCAAAAAATTAAAAATATTACGAAGTTCAATTTATTATAAATTTTTATTGACATTCACAATTTTATAGAGTATACTATGAATGTAGATTCACATGAATATGAATTCACTTCCAGAAAGGAGGCTCACCCATGCCGAAGGAAACTTTTTTTAATATCGACAAAGATAAACGGCAACGAATCTTAGATGTAGCTTTAGATGAATTTTCTAAAAAAAATTATTCTGAAGTAGGAATAACTAAAATTATTAAGCGATCTGGAATTGCAAGTGGAAGTTTCTATCAATATTTTGAAGATAAAAAGGACCTTTTCTTTTACCTTTTAAATATACTAGGAGATAAAAAATTAGAACACATGAAACCTATTCTAGACAAAAAAGATGAATATGACTTTTTTGAACTACTGAGAAAACTATATATATGTGCTATAAAGTTTGTTCAAGAAAATCCAAAATTAGAAAGATTAGGTGCTAGATTCATGAAAGGAGACCACTCCCTATATGAAGATATCTTAGAAGAAAATAAAGAGCAGACAGAAAACTTTTTTAAAGATCTTATCACTAATGGTATTACAAAAGGAGAATTAGATAAAAATATAGATATCAATATGGCAACTAAGATGATCATTAAGATAAATAATTTAGTCACGGAACTTTTTTATGAAGATGGAAAAATAGATATGAGTGATATGAAATTTGTAGATGACATGTTGTATATCTTAAAAAATGGATTGAAAAAATAGGAGGTTTAAAATGGCATTAGTTAAAATGAAAGGTGTTAAAAAAATCTATAACCAAGGAAAAATTGAAGTCCCAGCACTTAGAGGTATCGATTTAACCTTTGAAAAAGGAGAATTCTCTTCTATTGCAGGTCCATCAGGTTCTGGAAAAACAACTCTATTAAACATGATAGGATGTTTAGACAAACCTACCGAAGGATCTCTTTATTTTGATGGTACAGAGATTGAAAATCTTGATAAAGATGAATTAGCAATGTTAAGGAGGCATAATCTGGGTTTTATATTTCAAAGTTATAATTTAATTCCGGTTTTTACTGCATTTGAAAATGTTGAAATAGCATTAAGGCTTATCGAAGGGATTTCCAAAAAAGAAATTAAGGAACGTACTTTAGATATTTTAGAATCTGTTGGTTTAAAAGACTATATCAATCGAAAACCAAATGAACTTTCTGGAGGTCAAAAACAAAGAGTTTCTATAGCTCGTGCTTTGGTGAAAAAACCAAAATTAGTCTTAGCAGATGAACCCACAGCAAATCTAGACTCTGAAACCAGCGAAGATGTTTTAGAAGTCATGAAAAAAATGAATGAAAAATATCATACTACATTTTTATTTTCTACCCATGATCCCCAAGTAATGAATTATGCACGAAGGTTACTTACTATAAAAGATGGAAAAATCACAGATGATAAAGAAAATAATTAGGAGGGATTTCTATGTTACTTACTAAATTAGCTCTTAAAAATTTAACAAGGCATAAACGTAGAGTTGTTTTGACAGCTATGATTTTATCTGTTGGAATTGTTTTATATCTCTTCTCTTATTCTTTAGTAGGAGGAATAGCCAAAATGTCCTTTGACAATCTAATAGATTTAGAAACTGGTCATATACAGATAATGGATACTGAGCATTGGAATAATAGAGACGAAATGAAATTAGATCATATGGTTTCATGGGATAAAAATCTAGAAAACTCCATTAACTCAATAAATGAAATTAAAGGTTATATGCCACAAATAAAATTTTCAGCAAATTTAAATAACGGAATTGATGAGATTCCAGTCTTTCTTCATGGAATCGATGTAAAAAGTTCAAAGCTTATATTTGATTTAAATAACTATATTGGCAAGGGGGAATATATAACCCAAGGCAAAAAAGAGATCATAATAGGAAAACCTTTAGCTGATTTGATGGATCTTGAAATTGGAGATTATCCTACTTTTATATTCAAAACTACTGATGGTGCATTTAATACTATAGATGCAAGAATTTCCGGTTTTTTAAATACTCCTAATCCAAATATAAATAATAGTTATGTTTACATGCCTTTGAATACTCTACAAAATTCCTTAAATGCTGATAACCAAATCACTAGCATTGTTATTCGAATCAATGGTCAAAAAGAAGAAGTACCTATTGTAAAAAGTAAATTAAATGAAAATATTACCGATAAAAGTTTAGGTATCTTTACCTGGGAAGATCTGGGAAAATCTGTTGCCAATATGATAAAGCAGCAAAATATTGAAACAGCAATAATGATGATTCTTTTTTTAGCACTTGCTTCTATAGGAGTTGTCAATACTATTTTTCTTTCATCTCTAGAAAGAACCAAAGAAATAGGTATGATGAAGGCTTTAGGATTTAAGAAAAGTGAAATAATGAAAGTTTTTATGATTGAAGCTGCTGGAATTGGAGTTATTGGTGGAATAATAGGAGTTATTTTGGGGATACCTGCTGTCTATTACTGTGTTGAAAAAGGGATAGATATTGGAATCACCGGCGATGAATGGGGAGTTCCTATAATGAATGTAATGTATGGAGTTTGGATTCCCAATCACTTCTTATGGATATTTTTAGGGGGAATACTAATTTCCGTAATAGCTAGCTATTTTCCTGCCAATTGGGCTGCCAAAAAAGACCCAGTTGAAACATTAGAAAATCGACCTATATAGGAGGCAATTATGTTTTTTTATATAACATTAGCAACAAAAAATCTATTTAGAAATAAAATAAGAACTCTAATCTCTGTAGGAGCCATAGCTCTTTCTATCCTTATTGTTATAAATTTAAAAGGAATGATGGATGGAATGTTAGATTCTATGGTGGATCTAAATATCAAATATAATTCAGGTCATGTCCGAATTATAGATGAAATTTATGAAAAAAAAGAACGACTTCTATCTCTTTCTTATCCTATCGATGGTTTTAACGGCGAAGGAGTTAATAAAATGGCCAAAAAAATCGAAGATATTGAAGGAGTACAATCCACTCTTCCTCGAATAAAGTTTGGGGCTGCTGTCAGTACAGGCGATAAACTTGTACAGATGATGGGATGGGGAATAGATGTCAAAAAAGATATAAAATTTACTGAGATCAAAGATAATATAGACAAAGGAAGAGTTATCCAAGAAAACAAAAAAGAGATTATGGTGGGAAGTAAACTTTTAGATAAGATGGGCAAAAAAGTTGGAGATTCTGTTACTATTGTATATTCCACTTCTTGGGGATCTTTTAAAGGTTCTACTTTCGAAATAGTAGGAGAAATAGGATCCAGTTTAAAACTTTTAAATGAAATGAGCTTTTTCTTACCTCTAGATATAGCTCAGGATATTTTAGAAATGCCTAATATGTCAACAGAACTTTTAGTTATTACAGAAGATTATAGAAATATGGACCTTACCTATAACAAAATTCAAGAAACTTTTGAAGAAAATGATTCTAATGATAGATATAAGTTATTACATTGGAAATACGGTAATCCCTTTTTAGAATATATGGAAACAGGAGAGAAAATATATAATATTCTTTATATTTTTGTTATACTCTTAGCATCTATTGTTATGGTAAATACCATGATTATGATTGTAAAAGAAAGAACTCGAGAAATTGGTATGCTCACAGCTATGGGTTTTAGATCAAGGGATGTATTGAAAATATTCTTAACAGAAGGTTTTATGTTGGGAGTTTTTGGAAGCGCCATAGGAATTTTATTTGGAGGATCACTTTTAAAATATGTATCTGTAGTCGGAATTGATTATTCTGAAGTAATGCAAGATATGGATCCTGATATACTTATGGAACTAGTTATATATCCATCCTTTGGAGTTTCTCAAATAATATTTTCCTTTATAATGGGAGTCATTGTAACAGGTATTACAGCTATAATTCCAGCACGTAAAGCAGCTAAACTAAATCCAAATGATGCACTTAGATATGAATAAAAAAAGGAGGCTAAAATGAAAAGATTATTTTTAGTAATTTATTTAATTGGAAGTATCACCTTTGGTATCACTGTGGAAGAAATAATGGATAATGTCGATGAATATAGACATCTAAAATCTGCAAAGGTAGAATCTAAAATGATAATTCAACAAGGCAGAAGAAAAATGACAAAAGAAATGAAAAGTTTAATAAAAGGAAGTGAACTGGGACTAACCGAATTTACAAATCCCAGAGATCGAGGAAGTAAATTTTTAAAGCGTGGGGAAGATCTATGGATGTTCTTTCCTGACGCCGAAGATATTGTTAAAATATCTGGTCATATGCTGGAACAAGGGATGATGGGAAGTGACTTTTCATATAAGGATATGATGGAATCAAATAAATTAACAGATCTATATAACTTTGAACTCAAAAAAGAAGAAAAATATAAAGAAAGAATGTGTTATGTAATAGAGGGTATCAAAAAAGATGATAGTGATGCGTCCTATTATAGACGAGTTAGTTGGGTCGACAAAGACAGGTCTGTTCTTTTAAAAGAAGAACTCTATGCTCAAAGTGGAAAATTATTAAAAGTTATGGATATCAAAAAAGTGGAAAATATTGAAGGCCGATGGTTTGGGACACATACCATTATTGATAATAAATTAAAAAAGAATACAAATACTGAATACATATTAGAATCCGTTAAATTTAATGTAGATATTCCTGATTCAACATTTAGTTTAAGAAACCTAAAGAGATAGGAGGCTATCATGAGAAATAAGATATTTATCTTAATTTACCTTTTTTGCTCAACACTGTCAATCAGTCAAATAGAAATAGGTGGAGATTTAAAGGTTAATTCTACTGGAAAACTTATGAAAAATAATAATCAATTTATTATGAGAGAATCAGCAGAAATCGAACTTTTTCTTCCCATTAAGGGAGATTCAGAAGGTAACCTACAGTTAGAGCTACCATCAGATGATAATTTTTTTATAAAAAAGATGTATCTAGAAAATCATTTTCCTAAATATGATATTTCCATGGGAAGACAACCAGTATCATGGGGGTTTGGATCATTACTAAATCCCATCGATTATACTTTAGGAGCTGAATCCATGGAAGAAGAAACTTCTAGTAAAAATATAGATGCATTTAAATTTTATTACCCCATTGGATGGTCAGATAGTATAACTTTAGTTGTTTCTGATGAAAATTATAAACCAAAACTTGGAATACGAGGTCGAAAACTTATTAAAGGGTATGATATAACTGGAAATATTATAACTAATACCAATTCTGAAGAGACAAGATTTGGTTTTTCTGGCAAAGGAGACTTGAAAAATATTGGTGTCTATGGTAGTTATGGATATAACTTAGATAAATCTGATTATAACTTAGTTCTTGGAATGGATTATAGTTTTATGGTCAGTGATTTAAATAAATTAAGCATACAAGGAGAATATTTAAAGGATAACACTGGCTTTTTCCAAGGAATATTAAGCGAGTATGTTGGCGAGGCAAAAAAGGTTGGTGAAGATGTCATCGCTGGTATATTATCATATAATATAGATGACTTCTCCAATGTAAGAATCCTTTCTATTACTGATATATCCGAAGATATAAGTAGTATAATGGGATTAGAATATTCAAACCAAATTGGATCTGCATTGGATATTAAGTTAGGGTCTTTTTTCTTTTTATCACAAGATAAATTATGGGGGATCCCAGATGATCAAGCTGCTAATGGTAATATCTTTTCCGAGGTCAAATATTCGTTTTGAGCAAAAAGGGCAGTATTACTGCCCTTTTTATGTCAGATAATTTCTGTCTTTTTTGATCGGACCAACTCCAGAAGATCCAATCACTGTTATCTTCACTGGTAATTTTGAAGTAACTTTATCATATTTCTTACGTATATTTTCTATTTGCAATCCCACCTTTTTTGGTAAATTTAAAATTAAATATCCGTTATACTCTAGTTTTTCATCCACAGTTATCTCCTCCCTATTCTAAAAAAAATATAGCTAGTTGCAAAATTCTAATCCACTTATTTTATTTGATATATGAGACCTAATAATTATGGATTTCCTCCATTTTCATATACTGCTCGCACTCGGGCAAACGCCATTTTCCCTTACAAAAATACTTATATCTTATTCCTATGTAACTTGAATCGTAAGGGCGAAGGGCCTTCGCCCGCGTTACCCTAAGCTAATTCCATTAATAAATCTGTGGAAAACTTGATATTTTATCTTTTTAGTTTTGCAACTACCTACTAATAAAAATTATCACATAGTTAGAATATACTAATTTATTAACATTGTCAATCATATAATTGTAAAAATTTTGTAAAAACCCAATAAAATAAAGGCCTGAACCTTATATATTAGAAGTGAATATATTA
>JBNJFI010000025.1:0-25798 GCA_051746725.1 Fusobacteriota bacterium | reverse complement strand
TCCCCTTTTTTGAGCTCCTCCTGAATATCCTTTAACTTTTTATTAGTCTTCTTTTCATTAACGTCTTGATATAAAGTAAAGAAAAAAGCTAGAGTACAAGCAATTAATGTCATCCCTATTATAAATTTAAGTTCATGTACATTCATAAAATAACTAGCTATTCCTGTCATCACCATAACAACTAATATTTCTAAAATATAAGCTATTTTCATATTTTTAATTATATTATATCTTACTAATTTAAATACAAAACTAGCTGTTAAACCTATTATAATACCTATTAAAGCACTTAACCCTAAAGATATTAAAACATTTTTATACCCAATATATTTCCCTAAAATAACCATTAAATATGATCCACCAACGAAGATACCTATTAAAGCTGATGCAAATATATCTAATACGAAACTTTTAAGTTTTTTCATATTTACCTCACATCCCTAAATAATCTTTAAATTTTTTAGCATAGCTTCTTGTCACTTCTATATTTCTTTTACTTCCCTTAAACTTTAATAATAATTTGCTTGAAAACCAAGGTACGATTTGCTTAATATTAATTACATTTACAATATTTGACTTACTCACTCTTCTAAACTTTTTTGAATCTAACTTCTCTTCTAATTCATATAATTTTTCCTTAACGCGGTAAGGCTTTTTATCTCCTTCGATTACACAATAAACATAGTTATTATCTGCTTCAAAAAATTGAATTTTATCCAATGGAAAAAGTTCGAATTTTTCATCTTTTTTGGCAGCAATAAAATCTTTCAACTCATCATTTTGATTATCTAAAATATCTAGAAAACTCATCAATGAATTTAGATCTTTAGAATCAAAGCATATAAAAGTATTTCTATCTAATTCATCTTCCATTCCCTTTTCAACTAAAGCTATTTCTGCCTTTTCTTCTATAGAAAAACCCTTTGAAATTAGTATTTGTTCTATTCCTTTTTTCATTCCTTTTTTGCAAATTAAGGATATATCCATGGTTTATCCTCCCTGTTTATGATTAAGTTATTAAATTCTATTTTAATTATATAACATAATCTTTTAAAAATCCAATTAAATTTATATTTGTTTAGGATATATCCGTATTTTTTTAATTTTTTAATTCTTTTCCATGATAACTTCTTCAGATTTTCCCATATAACTTGCTTTTATTTTTATTTTATCTCCTTTGGTATTTTCTTCTAATATTAATCCTCTAGGTATGTGAAGTGGCTTAATTTCTGAATTTATTTTATTCATCTTTTTATATACTTCATTTCTGACAGTTTCCGTTTCTACTAAAATATCTTTTGGAGATACTTCATAATCAACTAGATTCATTAACGAATAATTTAATCCATTTTCAAATTCAGCTACTGTATTGACCACTTTTCCAATGACCTCATCGCTATTCATATCTCTAACTCCTATTATTTGCAAATCAATATCTTTTAATTTTGGATTTTCATCTCCTTGTAAAAATAAAATAGCATCTTCATATCTCTCGGCCCAAGCTTCTTCATTATGATAAGCACCTATATGTTCATAATAAACAAAATCATCTCCATATTCATATCCTTTTTCTTCCATTATATCTATTAAATTTCTTATTGCAGGATCAAATTCAAATTCTCCTGTATCTAACCATATTTTAATATCTTTCTTTTCTATTTCTTTTAAAATTTGATGATTTCCAGTCCATATAGATGGTGAAAATGCTCCAACCATAGAAAAAGTATCACTATAATTTAAACCCATCCATAATGCCGATATTCCACCAAAAGAAGATCCCATAATACCTCTATTTTCTCTATTACTTTTAATTCTATATTTTGATTCTACATATGGTATTATTTCATCTATTATAAATTCAGAATATTCAGCTGCGCCACCTGTATCCCAATCTTCAGTTGCATAGGGAACATATTCCTTTGCTCTATCTGAACTATTATATATTCCAACAACTATTATATCATTAATTTTATCTTCTTTTATTAGTCTTTTAACTGTATTTTTTACATCCCAATGAACAGAGGAACCAGTTTTTGAGGTAAATAAATTTTGTCCATCATGCATATACATTACAGGGTATTTTTTGTCCGAATTTTCTGAATAGCTATCTGGTAAAAAAATCTGCATATTTCTTCCTTCATAAGTATCCAAAACAACATTTTCTAATTCCGCTATTACTTCCATTTCTACTCCTCTACTTACTTCTCCTTTTTTGGAAATCAATCTTACTTTAACATCCATTTTCATAAATTCAGGTAATTCAAGCTTAACAGAATTTTCATTGGGCATTAATTCTTTAACAACTTTATATCTATTAGAAAATGATTGTTTTCTTAATATCTCTATTTTATCTACATTTTCTTTCTCTTCTAATTTCCAACTTAAAACTGCACTCTGAATTCCTACATCAACTTTAAAATCATCTACCTCTTTTTTGAAAACTTCCACTTGCTTCTCTTTTTTTACTGATTCTTTTACTTCAGGTGCCGTCTTACATCCAATAATACTTAAACTTAAAGCTAAAATCATTAATATCTTTTTCATTAACATCTCCTCCATAATTTTTTAGTATTTTTCTACTTCTTTTTTTAGATTACTTATCATTCCATCTTTAATCCTTTTTTGAAATTCCTCTCTAAACTGCGGTATATTTAAACCAATTCCCAATAATGAAGATAGCATCACTGATAATTTAGACTTTTGAGGAAAATCATAATATTTTATTTTTTTGTAATATTTATGATCTTTTTTGAAAACTCCTCTAGACTTATATATGAAATCTCTGAATATCTTATGGCCTGCTACTCCAAAAAAGTTTTGTAACTCTTTTTTATTATCTAATATTGATTTTTCAAATCTTTTAGCTGATTCTTCTAATAATTTATCTAAATATTTTGAATCCCCCATATCATCTGATATTATATCTACTAGATTTATTTTCCCAACTTGAGATCTTGCTTTTATCTCCTCTTTTATAATTGGTATCTGTCTAAACGGTCCAGAAACTAAATATAAAGTTTGTTTTTCTGCTAAAATTGGTCTATGTCCATTTACAAAACTTCTATCCCAGAATTTTTTCATAGTAGAAGAAAAGTATCTGTCTTTTATTTTTCCAGCTATAATAAGTCCATCTGCCCATTTAAAATCCTTAGTATAAACATCTGAAATCTCATCATCATATACACATTGGCCATTATATCCACATTTAATACAACCCAAACATCCATTTTTTAAATCATAATTATTTAAATTTATCTCTTTTATATTCATACTTAAGGATTCTTTTAATTTTATTACCATATTTTCTAAATTTTTATCTTTTTCAGTTACATCGGTAATTAAAAGTATGTTTTTATCTTTTTTCTCATTTTTAGATTGTATTTTTTTAAGTTCCGGTTCATATTTAGATTCATTATATTTGATGGGATATTTATCTCTTGTCACTAAAGTCTTGAATTTTATCCTTTTTAAAAAATCTTCCATAAATATCTTTAAAATATTTTTCTTCTCATCTTCCAAAAGATCATTCATGTTAGCTAAAAAGCCCTTTATATATTTCATTTCTAAATCTTGTGTAATACCACTCATATATTCCTGGGCTGTTGTATCAAAAAAGTTTATGGAAGTACTAATTACCGTTGTATATTTTTCTTTAAAACATTCCTCTTTTTCCTCTTCAAATATTATTTCAATAAATCTTTTCATCTGAGCTGGTATTAAAAAGTGATACACTGGATACGCCCATATAACCCCTTGAGATTTTCTAATTGATTCTAGAATATTTTCAAAATACTCTTTGTCATTTTCTATTTTTTTGATATTTTGACTAATATCTAAAATCTCAAAATCGACTTTTGGATATACCTTTTTTAAAAAATTAATATACTGCATTGTAACACTCTTTTGCCCCTTGGGACTTCCGTTTAAAACTATTAATTTCATCTTTTCTCCTTTCTTTAGTTTAAATTTATAGCTAGTTGCAAAACTTTAACCATTATATTTCATTGCTTTTATTACACTTACTTTTAAGATCTGCCCCCCTCTAAATCTCCCCCTGGCAGGGGAGACTATCTTTATTTCCTTTCAAAATTGATTTTTAGAAAACATCTGAATTATTTAAACCCTTGCTACTTTCTTGCTTATCCCGTCCCCTGCCAGGGGGAAGGCTAGGAAGGGGGGCTTTAAATTGTTGATAATTCTGTGGATAACCTAAAATTTTATTCTTTAGTTTTGCAACTACCTATTAGTTTAAATTTTATCTAATTAGAAAATCATGAACTTTTATTTCATTATTTTTAAAAATATTAATAATCCCAACCTATATTTAACGATACATTATAATCTTCCCCCATTAATTTATATTCACTATATTCATTTCCAAAACTAAATCTAGGTTCTAGTTCTAAATTAATTATATCTTTCATTATATAATTAACAGAAAAAATAACCATTCCACTTAAATCTTGTAAGTTTAATATGGTAATTCCCGAAATATCCATATTATAGATTTCATCCATTGATCCTCTGGTCATAAAATAGTGTTTACCTAAATTACCAATTCCATTATTTGATATCATATTTAATCCTTCACCTAAATTTGATTTATTTAAGTTTATATCTTTTTTGTCATATGCCCTTCTAGTTTCCTCTAAAATTTTTAATCTCTTATCCCATTGATTCTTATTAAATCCATCTTTATTATAAAAATATTCTGATCTAAATGAAAATTTACCTCTTGAAATATTATTTCCAATTATTAATTTTATTGAATCTTTTTTGCTAGATTCTAATCCTATAATTTTAAATAAATCAGTGTTTATATTTTCTTTTTTGATATCATATATATTATTTTTTTCTAAATAAGCGCCTTCGACATAAAATTCAAGATTATTATTTATTCTAGTTGCTAAGTTTCCTCCGAATTTATAACCATTATTTTTTATACCTAAGATTGCATATTCATAATTATCTTTATAACCTGTAAATCTAGCTTTAAACTCTTCATTTTGATTGGAAGAAAGTTTTTCTACAGTGTTCTTATTAAAATTCGTTTTGGGATAATAGGTAAATCCTAAAACACCTTTATCAGTAAATATTTCATAATTTAACTGTATTTTACCTTCCTTATATTTTAGATCTCTTTCATTTTCTTTTAAAGTTTTATCCGAGTCCAAAATATTCTTAAAAACTGAAACCCCCATCGGGGATTTTTTCTTACCAATATCAAAAAAGTTTCCATATAATTCAGTTGACCCATATAGTTCTAAAATTTTATTATTTATTTTACCTTCATTGTTATAATACTCTAGAAAATTCACTATGTCAAATGAAATATCATTTTTATATATGCTTTTTTTATAATAAAGGCTTTCTTTAGTACTAAATCCATCTTCAAATTCAAATATATTATTTGGATTTAATTGTGAACTTTTTTGATTATAACCAATATTAAAATCAACTCCAATGTCCGTATAACTATCCATGGCATAAGATATAGAATGTGCCATAAAAAATACTGAAAAAATTAATATATTTAATTTATACATATTATCACCTCATTCTAATTAAATATTCTTTATTAAAATATTTATCTGGTATACTAGAATTTTTCATCTCTTTATATTTTATAATTGAATACGTATCTTTTTTGACTGCATCATAAATTTTTAATTCTGAAAGTATCTTTTTATTTTCAAAGTTAACTAGTTTGTCAAAAAAGGCTGTTTTCAAATGCTTACCACTGGTTGCAAAAAATTCTGCTTTTACTGGAATAAATGTTTCCTTTTCTACCCAATATTTAATTTTTTTATATGTTTTTCCATTTTCCTTTGCCTGGAGCAATAATTCCCTACATTTCTTACCTTTAATTTCTGTCTCCCCGATTAGTTCTGCTTTATAGTCATCTGAATATCTTACACTGGCTACATCTCCATTGGAAACTTCACCCATTAATCTTTGAGCTGGCATAATACGTACTGGTTTTCTTGTTCTAGGAAAGAAAATCCACATATTATTTTCTACAGTAAGTATTTTACGATTTTTCATTTTTTTAGGTTCTAAAAACAATATCATTGAACCTTTATTTTTAATATATCCTCTCATCTTCGACCAATCTTTAAGTTCATTATTTTTATAAGATTTTAATTCCATGACCATTTCAAAGCTATTTCCTGTTGATCGATACTCATCAGACTTTTCCACCATTTCTTGTGGTGATAATGCAAAAATAGAGATATTTATTAAAATAAATACTAAAATAATTTTCATTTTAACTCCTTTCTTTTTTTAAATCCATCTTAAAGCATCTGCAATACTTAACTTAGCTGCTTTAATTGCAGAATACAAAGCTGCTACTACAGATATCCCAACAAAAATCAATGAATAATATAAAATTTTAATATTATCAGGTTTAATCATGGCTTGATATCCACTTTTATTCCCTGGCGGCGGTGGAACTGATATTCCTCCTAGATTATTTATCAAAAAAGCTAGACTATAGCCTAATAAACTTCCTATTAATACTCCCAATATCCCTATTAAAAAGCTCTCTGCCAAAAATATTTTAATTATCTTTAATCTATTAGTACCCAATGCCCGCATGGTTCCAATCTCTCTAATTCTTTCAAATAAATTCATGGACATTGTATTTGCTATTGCAAAAATTACAATGGATATTATCACAATCATTATTACATTTACAAATGTTTCATACATTCCTCTTACTTGAAAATAATAAGTTGCTAAATCTTCCCAAGTTTTATATTCGAGTCCCTCTTTTTTGCAAATCTCAGCTATCTTTTTTTCCATCTTTTTTGTCATTTCTGTCTCTTCTAACATAAGTACTATTCTATCTATAGAATTTTCTACATATAAAAGTGGTTGTATTCCATCTAATTGACCTAGTATAAACCTACTATCCATTTCCTTTATTGGATGATTTATAATTCCCTGTACTTTTACATCTATTGCATTTATTCCACCACCTTTCATTGTTGACATCAACGTCAAATACTCTCCGATTTCTACATCTAAATTTTTAGCAACCCCACTCCCAATAACAACTCCAGATGAATCAGAACTATCTAAAAATTCATCTCCTATGTCAGTCATCTCATGAAGTCTTTTTTCTGAATCTTCCCATCCAGCAAATCCCATAACTACTGTGCTTTTATCATCATTGGAAATTATACCTTGAAATTGAATTCTAGGAGCAAAATATTTAATCCCTCCTATTCTGGATATTTCTCTAATAACACTCTTATAATCATCTATTAAGTATTTATAGGGTTCTTCCTCTCCATGTTCATTGAAACCCTCTTTGTATATTTGAAAATGCCCTAGGCCACTTCTGATAGTAGATTCTTTCAATCCCCACATAGAGTAATCAACAAATCCTCGGGCTATTATCACAGATACCATTCCGATTATTATAGTTAACATTGTTAAAATAGTTCTTCTATGATTTTTTATTATATTTCTCATTCCTAGTTTAAAATAAAACATTTTATTCTCCTTTCTCATTTATTAATAGCCCATCTAAAATATTAATAGTCTTTTTTGAATATTTTGTAATCTCTTTATTATGTGTTGAAAATATAAACGTTGTTTTTCTAGTTTGATTTAAATCAAGTAATAGATCTATAATCATCTGACCTGTTTTAGAGTCTAGATTAGCTGTAGGTTCATCTGCTATGATGATATCAGGCTGAGTCACCAAAGCCCTTGCAATTGCAACTCTTTGTCTTTGACCTCCTGATAACTCATCTGGTCTACATTTTAATTTATCTTTTAATCCTACAGCATCTATTATATCTTCTACCCTTTTTTGATCTACCTTTTCGTCTCTTATCATAAGTGGATATTCTACATTTTCATATACGTTAAAAACTGGTATTAAATTAAAGCTTTGAAATATAAATCCAATATGCTTATTTCGGAAATCCGATAACTTTTTATCCGACATATTTTTTATATTATTTCCATGTATAATTATATCTCCAGAATCAGGTTTTTCTATACAACCTATTATATGTAATAAAGTAGATTTTCCTGCACCACTTGGTCCCATGAGTGAAATAAAGTCTCCTTTATTAATTTGCAAATCAATTCCTCTTAAGGCATGAACCTTGGTCTTCCCAAGTTTATAACTTTTTTGAATCCCATTTACAGAAACTATACTCATTTTAACCCCCTATTCTACTTTGAAAATACTTAATTGTTTTTCTACGTTTTGTACTTCTTCATTATTCAAATTTATCTCTTTACTTATATTCAAGGCTTTCTCCCAATAATTAATTGCCTTATCTAAATTTCCACCAATTCGACTAAACTCTCCTAATTTTGAATATACAGTTACCATAATTGCTTTTGAGATATTTCCCTTATATTCATACTGATCTTTTAAAAATTCTAAATCTTTTTTGGCTTCTTCAGACTTATTAAAAAAATCTGGCAATTCGGTATACACATTAGACCTTGAAAATCTTATATACCATAATTTGTTATCCTTGTTTTCTGTTGCTAATTCAACTGCTTTATCAAAATATTTAAAAGATTTTTTCATTGAACTCATTTTTACTATTGGATTCCAATGATCTCTTCCAACTAAAGAAAGTGCCATTGCATAATAATTATTCAAAAGGCTATTATTTTTATCTTTTTTCATAGTTTTCTCTAAATATTTTTTCGCTTTTTTACTTGCTTTCTTTTTTTCTGGATCATTAACTGAAAGCGTAGTATATAAAATCCCAAGTTTATAATTTTTCTTCTCTTCATCTGAATCTTTTAATATTTTTATTTCTTTTTCTATTTTTTCCGGTGTTTTTTCAAAAAAGCTTTCATAATATTCAATTCCTCTTCCAAATACTCCAACTGATAATACTAATAAAATTATAACTCCTATTCTTTTTTTCATTTTATATTCCTCCTTATTTTGATTAACTAATTGCAAAAGAGCCTTTAAAATGACTCTACCAAAAATACTCCAACCTGATTTCCAACCTCTTCATTAAATCCGACTCTAAACTTAATTGGCATATATACAGGAGATCCAATTGACACTGCATATTCAAAACCATATACCATATTTCCATCACTTAATGATAAATTTTCTAAATTTTTATAAGCCCTTCCATAATCTAAAAACATAACTACTTTTGAAGATTCCAATATTCCTCCTAATTTTTCTTCTGCAAATCTCAATCTTAATTCTAAACTTCCTAAATACGCAGCATTTCCAATAACATTTTCAATATCGTTATGTCTAATTTCATCTGCTTTTTCAATTCCAAGGTAATAATACTTATTATTAGTTTCTTCTTGAATTTTATATAAATTTCTAATTGCCAATTCAACTTTTTTGTTTAAACCAACATATTTCCTCAAATCAATTTTCAATCTGGTTAATTTTTCATTATAAAAATTACTATATTCGAAATCTCCATATATTCCCTTATTTTTATTATCATAATT
Source organism: Fusobacteriota bacterium (assembly GCA_051746725.1). Lineage (GTDB taxonomy): Bacteria > Fusobacteriota > Fusobacteriia > Fusobacteriales > JBNJFI01 > JBNJFI01. The sequence goes on along the minus strand of JBNJFI010000025.1, from coordinate 16,327 downwards.
TATACTGCTAGATATTACAAAATCTTCCTCTTTTTTGTTATAGTCATCACTTCTTATTTGATAATATTTAAGATCTGATTTTAAAATAAAGTTGCTTTTTAATCTATAGTTAAATGTATTCTGTAATTTTAACTTTTGATATATTTTTTCTTTATCAAGATTCATATTCTCGTAAAACCGTTTGGGTTCATTTCCCAGGTTAATTTCATATCCAATTTTATCAGATAAGAAATACTTTTCGAAACCTAAACTTTGCTTATTTATTCCTATGTCAAAAAAGATTGAATCTCCTTTTCCATTATAATTTAATTCTCCATAACTAAAATATATTGGTCCACCTCCAAATCTTTTATTATAGCCTTCTTTTACCTCAATTATTAGTCTTTTTTGGTTTTTACCTACAACATATGTATCAACTCTTTCAAACCAATCTGTTTTTAATAAATTGTTTTTTCCAATTTTTACTGTTTTATGAAAATCTTTTTTTAATTTATCCTTTGGAAAAAATCTTTTTATTATTTCAGATTTTGTTTTTTCATTTCCTATTACTATTATTTCTAATTCCTGTGCAGTAATAATTAATCCTAGCATAAAAAATATAATGCTTAATAACTTTTTTTTCATTCTCTCTCCTTCCTTTTTTCTTACTTTTTCTCTTTTGACTCAATATAATTATATGATAATTTTGTCTTTTTTCATAGGAAATATAGGTAGGATTCACCATATTCTTGGTAAAATGCAAATATGACTTGTAAAATTCACAAATATAAAAAGCAGATGATAGAATTCCATCATCTGCTTTTTATATTATTTATTATTTAATTGTTTTTCCAAGGTTATTATAAATAACCTCTACATCTAATTCTCTTTTTATTTCAGCATATTCCTCAATTCCTGTACAGTGATTAATAGCCAATCTTTTTATATCCATTCTTTTTAAAGCGCTAATTGTTTTGTTTATTCTTTTTTGAGATTTACCCTTAAGATGCAGACCCCCGACTACAGAACCAATCTGATCTTTTTTGACAACCGAAATCCCAGTTTCAATTATATTTATTATACCACTATGTGAACATCCTGTTATGATATTTAGTTTTTGATCTTCTATAATCGTTAAAAATAATTCATCCTTAAATTCATCTTTTATGTATTCAGACCCTTTTTTGACAAACAACTTTTTTTCTTCATTTTCAAATGCATTATTTTTTAAAATATTTCCAATTATTAGTATATCTTTATTTAATTTATATTTATCCTTTATAAATATAAATTCGTTATCAAATTTTTTATATTTATTTCTTAACTCAAATCCTATTTCTCTTTTTTCTCCTGTAGAATTAGAATATTTATATTCCAAAGCCTCTTTTTTGAGAATGATTTTAGCAGTATTATTTATTTTAAGAAATTTTTCTAATCCACCAGTATGATCATAATGCCCATGACTTAAAATTACATAATCTACATCTTTTAGGTTTTCACCCATCTTTTTTGCATTATGTATAAAAGCACCTGTTTGTCCTGTATCAAATAATATTTTTAAATTGGGAGTTTTTATCAAAAAAGATAACCCATGCTCTCCTATAAAACCCTCTTTATATACTAAATTTTCCATTAATGTTATTATTTCCAAAAAATCACTTCCCTTTTATTTTTTATTTCCAACTTTTTCAGAAAAGTATATTCTCAATATTTCTATAAATATTATCCCAGCATTTAAACCCGGATAAAATCTATTTAAACTGGCAAAAGATAATTTATTTTTAAAATCCCCCAAAAGGTTATCAATAACCAATTCATAATAATATAGAGATTTATTTCTAATCCCAAAGCTTCCATTTTCCGCCTTAATATTTTTTATCTCTTTAATCATTCCAAATAGATCTTTTGACCCAAATTTTTTCCTTGTTTCTTCAAGATTTGTTTCTGTATCTGTCGCTTTTTTGTATATCTCCTGGATAAAATCTCGAAATTTATATTTTTTTATCCGTTTCATATCTAAACCAAAGGCAGCACAATCTGCTAATTCATAGATTAATTTTCTTGTGTTTCGGACCTCTTCAGGTAAAATTTCTTTAAGGTTATTAATAGAATTTTCTCTTCTATTAATTTTTAAGTTATCTAAATAATTATCTAAAAACTCTTTAAAATCTCCATCTTCTTTCATTATTTTATCTAAGGAATTATATATTTCAGAATCCTTTTCAAAAAAGAATCTGTTTCCTTCTAATTTTCCAAATACTTTTAATGTATCCAAATATCCCAATTTTCTATATTCATCTAAAAAATTTTTTTCGAAATCCAGAAGTCCTCCCATTTCAATAGAGTTTTTTATATATATTGTATTAGTTCCTTGTATATCTGGTGTTTTATTTCTCCCAGCTCCTGATATATCCACAACCATAATGTTTTTATAACCTCGACTTTTAGCAGCAGAAAATGGTATATTATCATATACTCCACCATCTATAAACTTTTTATTGTCTATTTCCGTTGATTTAAATCCAGGCAAAGTTGCACTGGCCTGTAAGTATTTTAAAACTGACCCCTCTTTCATTTCATCTATAAATATTTCTACAGGTTCTATTTTATTTAAATGAAAAGTAACGATTCCTATATCCATACCTGAATTTCTAAGTTTTTCTTCACTCAAGTTATCTTCAAGAATTTTTGTAAGAGGAGAAGTATCAACTCCATTATTTTTAGATATATCTCTTCTCAAATCATCTAATAATTTAAAATTATTTTTATTAAAATTTATATTCCCATCTTTTAGTAATCCTTTTGGAATTTTAATGAAATCATCAATTCCCATATTTGACATTATATCATAAAGTGCATCGTATTCGTCTTGAGCAAAAAAGCCAGCTACTAATGCTCCTACAGAATTCCCGATAACAGCATTGAATTCTATATCTAACTCCTTTATTGCCTTCCAAACACCTAAATGGTATACTCCCTTTGCTCCACCGCCACTTAAAACCAAACAGTATTTTTCCTTATTCATCTTTTTCCTCTCTTTCTTTTTCTTTAAATAACTCTTCCTCTTTCTTTTCTTCTAACTTTCTTATTTTTCGTAATTCAAAGTAAAACTTCAAAAATCTTCTAAGACCTAATAATGAAACTATAAATCCCAAAGTTATAAGTATCCATCCCATACTGAGAAATGGCTCCTTTTTAAATATCTTTATAAAAGATACTCCCCCTGCTATAAGACTTATAGAAGTTCTTACATATGCCAATAATGTTCTTTCATTTGCTAGAATTGTTCTATCTTTAGAAAGAAAATCACTTAATTCTAATTCTTCATTATTAAAATCATAACGTCTCATAAATTCCTCCATTAATATTTTTTTATTCTTATTTTTTTTACTCTTATTTTTTCTCGTTATTTATATTATAGTCCATAAACTTAATTTTTTCAATTTTTATTGAGATTAAAAAATTTATATGCTATAATTTAATATAGCAACCTAGGATCTTTTATTCTCTAAAAACTTTTACTTTAAAATTTAATTATTCTCAAAGAGGGGGGTATCTTGATTAAAAAATCTAAATTAAATTTTTTTAAAAATAATAGAATTAAATTTATTTCGCTTTTTATCTTTATTTTATTTTGTGCTACATCATTTGGATCTGAACCACAAAAAATTGCTAAAAATACACCTGATTTGACTTTACAAATTATTATTATTGGTGGCTTTGTTTTTATATTAATCGTTTTATTTTTTTTAGAAATTATCCCTTTGGATATAATATCCCTTTCAATACCTGTAATTTTAGTTATTTTAAATCCATGGATAGATATTTCTGTAGAAGAAGCTTTATCGGGATTTTCAAATAAAGCAACTGTAACTATATTAGCTATGTTTATTTTAAGTGAAGGTATTCAAAAAAGTGGTGGAGTAGAAATTCTTGCAAAAAAGATTGAATATTTAGCTAAAAATAGTGGTTTTAGACTTTTAACTATAATAACAACTATTTCTGGAATTTCAGCTGCAATTATTAATAATACTCCAGTAGTAGCTACGTTTATACCAATGGTTACAAAATTATCTAGGAAAATGAAAGTATCACCTTCTAAAATATTAATTCCACTGTCATACGCTTCTATGATGGGAGGTATGATAACTTTAATTGGTACTTCAACAAATATTTTAGCAAGTGATATCTCAAACAGATTACTGGGAAAACCTTTTTCAATGTTTGAATTCACAAAATTAGGAATTATAATATTTATAATAGGGCTCTTATATATACTTTTAATTGGAACACATCTAATTCCTGAAAGAATTAAACCAAAAGAGGGATTATTTAAAGAATATAAAATTAAGAATTTTCTAACTGAAGTTGTTATAGATAAAAATTCTCCCTTAATTGGAAAAGATGTAAGTGAAACTTTAGAAAAAGAAGATGATGATCTAAATTTAGTTCAGATAATAAGAGGAGATGAACAATTTATTGAGCCTTTAGAAGCTCAGAAATTTCAAAAAGGAGATCATCTCGTTATAAGAACAGATAAAAAAACACTAATTAGTGTATTAAAAAAGCACGGAATAAAGATATTACCAGAAATCGAAGTTAAAGAAATTCAACTGGAAAAACCTGGAACAGGCCAAAAAATAATCGAAGTAGTTATCCCACACGGTTCTTCATTAGTAGACCAGACATTAAAGGATATGAATTTTTTAGAAAGATATGATGCTGGACTTTTGGCAGTAAGACGTGGAGAGAGTTTAAGTCATACAAAAATGGAAGATATATCTTTACATGCTGGGGATGTACTCTTATTAATTGTAAATGAAGAAACTTCTGATAGATTATACAAAAATAATGATTTTATTGTTGAAACTGAAACCGATCCACCTGAACCTATTAGAGATAAGGTTTTTCTATCTTCATTTATATTAATATTAGTTATTTTATTAGCTGCATTTAATTTTTTACCCATTGCAATTGCTGCAATTGGTGGTGCTGTAGCAATGGTTGTAACAGGTTGTTTAAAAAGAAGTGAAGTTTATGATTCTATAAATTGGGAAGTTATCTTTTTGCTTGCTGGTTTAATACCTCTTGGAATAGCCATAGAAAAAACTGGGGCTGCTAGTTATGTTGCAAGTCAATTGACAGATTTAACTTCTAGTTTTTCCCCTGTTGTAATTCTTGGAGTCTTTTATCTATTTACTGCCGTTTTAACCAATTTAATCAGTAATAATGCCAGTGCAGTTATTATGTTACCTATAGCCATTGACATTGCCAATAGATTAAATGCAAATCCCTTTGCTTTCGTCCTAGCAGTTACTTTTGCTGCCAGTACAGCTTTTTTGACTCCCATGGGATATCAAACAAATTTAATGGTTTATGGGCCAGGACGATATAAGTTTAGAGATTTTGTAATTGTAGGAGCACCATTACAGATTCTTTTAGCTATTATAACTCCTATTCTTATAAAATATTTTTGGGGACTTTAAGCTTATACTCATATTTTTTTAAAATACCAAAAAGAGGCCAGTGGCCTCTTTTTGGTTAATATTTACTTTTTTAAATCAAAAAATCATTTATAACTTCCATTACTTCCTCTTTGGAGAAAGGTTTAATTATAAAATCCTCAGCTCCAGCATCAAGGGCTTCTTTTATCAAAGGTTCCTGACCCATTGCACTACACATTATAATATCGCTATTGGGACTAACTTTTTGAAGCTCTTCTAAAGCACTTATCCCAGTCATTCCTGGCATGGCAATATCTAATGTTATAATATCAGGTTGTAACTTTTTTGCCATACTAATTGCATCATCAGCTCTAGAAGCTTCACCTATAATTTCAACTTGATCCTTGGGAATTGCTTTTTTGAGGTTCTCTCTTGCAAATAATGAATCATCTACTATTAATATTTTTTTCATTTTTATTCTCCTTTCCAAATCTTAATCACTCTTTTTTATAAAAATTATAAATCTTGTTCCTTTACCTTCTTCTGACTGAACAAAGATTCTTCCATCTAATTTTTCTATTTCCTTTTTAACCGACGACATTCCCACTCCACGACCTGAAACTTCGGATATTTTATCCTTTGTAGAAAAGTCCTCATTAAATATTAAATATTTTAATTCTGTATCTGAAACAGAATTAATTTCCGATTTTTTATATATGCCCTTCTTAAGTGCTATTTTTTTTATCTTTTTTAAGTCTAATCCTGATCCATCATCTTCAATTATAAATTCAATATGATTTTTAGTAGTTTTAACATAACAGTTTATATTACCGATCTCTTTTTTGTCATTTAACAATCTCTCTTCTGGTTTTTCTATACCATGATCTACTATATTTCTAAACAAATGAATTAAAGATTTGAAAAAGTCTTGGTATATATCTGGATTAACTAAAATATTTTTCCCTTTAATTTCAGTAAAATCTATTATCTTACCCTGTTGACTCGATAAATTACGTACTAAGTCAATATATTTTTGTAACTCTTTTTTGACTGAACTATATCGTAATCTTCTAACTTTTTTGATAATATTATCTTTTTTCTCAAAAGTGGCTATTCCTTCTAATATCTTTTCGATCTCTTTTATTTTCGATCTTTTGATAGAAACATGAGGTTCTTCATCTAGAAAGTTTCCTCCCAATGTATCTTCAATTACATGTAAATCTTCTTGAATATACGATAGTGGATCTTCTGAAACAAATAATTTTGTAATATCATCTTTATTATACTTATTAAAATTATCTTTTATTTTTATTAATTTTCCTTCAAAATCATGTAGAGACTTAGCTGAATTAACCATGGATAATTGACCAAAATTTGCTTTAAATGTATGTATAGCTAAAAATATTTCTGAAATCGATTCTTTTAAATTTAAGTTGCTGCTTAATATTGCAAATACCTCATCAGTAACAAAAGCCTTATACCGTCTAGTAAAATCAACTAAATAATCATGATTTTTCAAAGATTTTACTATCATCTCTAATCGATTTTTTTCGATATTTATCTTTTTTTCTAAATTTCTTTTTTCTGTTACATCTGTTAAAATTAACATAATAGAATCATTTTTCTTATCTTCAGAAGATATATATTTATAATTTATTGTAACATCCTTTTTGTTTATTTTGATTTCATTGGGTAGTAAAGACATATACACTCTTCTTTTTCTTCCCTTTTCATTGAATACTTCTGTTATTGTAGATTCAAAAAAGGTTTGTTTTTCTTTATCTTTTGGATAAATAAGATCGCTTATCTTTTTTTCATTTATATTCTTTTCAAATATATTTATGCATTCCCTACTGTATTCTCCTTGTATTATTAGATCTTGACTAAAAGACAAAAAACCCTGTCCAGCATTATCCAATAATGTTTTTACAGATTTAGTAGTTTTCTCTAATTCTTTAGTTCTATCTAATACTTTTTGCTCTAAATTTTGATTTAAATTTTTTAATTCTTTTTCTCTTTTTTGAATATTCCATGATAATCCATTTAACGCATGGGCTATTTTACCCAATTCTTTTCGTAACTTTAGGTCGATTCTGTAATCATAATTCCCTGATTCAATTTCTTGAATTGCTTTAAGTACTTTATCCACAGGGGAAAAAATCAAATTCAAATTAATATAAATTATAAATATCATAGTAATTAAAAATAACACTGAATATCTTATAAATTTATCTAAATTTTCATGATAAACCTCATTAAAAATTCCATAATCAAATCCAACTCCAATTTGTCCTATAACATCTCCTTTATAATCCTTGAGAGGAAATAGATGAAATCCTAAGGTTTTATCTCGTATATCTAATATATATATGTCATCTTCTGGATTATAATCTAAATAATGTTCGTTTTCTTCATCGTCAAACAAAAAAGTTTGATTTAAAATCTTTTCATCTTTAACTAATACCAACTCTCTATTTACTGTAGATTTCAATGAATGTAAAAATTGAAGATTCATATTTCTTCTTATAACTACAGCTCCCATTCGTCTAGCTCTATGTATACTTGAAATCCCCTTTAATACAAACTCTCCTGGCTTATATTCTTCGATTATACCTAGTTCAGTTCCATATTCGTTATCTCCATCTGTTAAAACCAAATCTAAATAAGGTTTATTCTTACTTCTATTATCCAAGGGACCAGTTCCTGCTATAAAATTCCCTTTTTTGTCAAATAATTCCATTTCCCTTGCCTTTGGACCTTCTCCCCATCCAAAAAACATGGATTTTAATCTAGTAGTCATTTGTATGTATGATAATTTATTCATCTTGTTTATTCCAACAGGATTTTCCTTTGATCTATAATCAAATGTAATATATTGGTTGTGATACATGGCATGCCTCAATATATCGTTATCCCCTATTTCTCTAGCTTTCAAAGACATATCTCCTAATTCTTCTAATACAAGATCATAAATTACATCTCGTGAATATTTATTTTCGTTTAAAAAGTTTTCTTTTAAATTTTTAGTATATACAGAGTTAAAATTATAAAATATAATTCCACTGGAACTTATATAAATTACTATAATTGTTAATAATATAATGTTTTTAAAACTTAATTTTTTCATATATCTCCTTTCCATTGAATTTCCTTTTCCTTATCAACTCATATACTTAAAGAAATTCAAGGCAAATTTTATATCTGCCCTATTCCATTTTTAAATTAGGCTATGCATTATATGAAATTTTATATAATACATAGCAACTAACTCTATATTCACATTTTATCAAATATCATCAAAAATTGCACATTTTATTTGAAATTTTTATATTATGGTTCAACCACAAAAAGGTATTTTCAGAATTTTTTGTTTTTCTGAAGATAAGAAAGCTTCCTGGTTTATGCCCCCCTCTAAATCTTCTCCCTCGCAGGGGGAGACTTCTTGACTTCCTCCCCTGCTAGGGGGAGGACTGAGGTGGGGGGCGTAAGATTTTATCACGAAGAATTTTTCTAATAAATCTGAAATTCGACCTTTTATATTATTTAATGGAATTTAATCAGAAATCAAATATTTATCTAACATTTCATTAAACTTATCTTTATCTATTGGTTTTGAAATATAATCATCCATTCCAATTTTCAAGAAAAACTCTTTGTCCTCTTTTTTGGCAAATGCAGTTATAGCAACAATGGGAACATTTGATCCTTTTTCACGTATCTTTTTTGTTGCTGTGACACCATCCATTTCTGGCATTTGTACATCCATTAAGATTAAATCATAATTTTTTTGTTTAACTTTTTTTAAAAGTTCTATTCCATTATCTGCTCCATCTACTTTTAATCCTCGATTAGCACAAAGTCGCTTTATTAATTTTTGATTTATTATATCATCTTCCGCAATTATAACTTTTTTGTCTTCAACAAATTTATTATACTTGTTATTATCCTTATTATCCTCATTTACATCATCGGATGATAAAACTTCAATTGGAATAATAACAGTAAAGTTTGATCCTTCTCCTTTAGCACTCTTAAGTTCAATATGTCCACCTAATAAATTAATTAATTTTAGATTTATTGCCAATCCCAGTCCTGTTCCCTCATGCATTTTTGTCATATAGTGTTCGCCTTGAATAAATTCTTTAAAAATTCTACTTTGATCTTTTTCAGATATCCCAACACCGGTATCTATAACTTGAAATCTTAGTTTTTCATTTTCTAAATATTTTATTTTTAACTCAACTTTTCCTTCTTCTGTAAATTTTTCTGCATTGGATAATAAATTCATTAATATCTGTTTTAATTTTAGCTTATCTGTTTTTATATATTCAGGTATCTTATTTTCTTTTATAATATTAAAATTCAAATCCTCATGTTTTCTATCCATTATTCCTTGAATACTTTTTTGCAAATTGTCTATCACGTCTTCTAGTTTAAAGTTTTCTAAATTAACTTTTATTTGACCAGCTTCAATTTTTGATAGATTTAAAATATCATTTATTAACCGTAGAAGGTGGTCTCCAGATTCTTCTATTAAACTAGCCATATCTTTTTTTTCTTCATCTTCTTCCATCTCTTTTAATATACTGGAAAATCCAAGTATAGCATTCAACGGAGTTCTTAATTCATGACTCATATTTGCCAAAAAATCACTTTTAGCTTGGTTAGCTTTTTCAGCCTTTACTTTAGCTACTATTAATTCTTTTTTGTCTTTTACTCGTTTTGTTATATCTCTAAACTCTACTACTCTAACTTCTTTTCCTTTGTAAGGAATATTTCTAGCCTCCAACCTAAGAGGATACTCTTGTCCATTTTTCCTAACTCCAACAGCTTCATATGGTTTTTCATATCCAGACATTATCTTATCCATAACTAAATCTCGAGATTCCTTAGCTATTAAAAGTAATCCGTCCATACCAATTAACTCTTTTACTGTATATCCTGTTAAATCTGATAGACCTTTATTGCAATCTAATATTTTTCCTTTATCATGAATTGTTATCCCTCCAAATGAGGCATTATGTAGAGCTTTAAATCTACTTTCACTTTCTTTCAATGATTTTTCTATTTTTTTTCTTTTTGTTATATCAATACCAACTGCTAAAATCTCTTCTTCTTTTCTAAATTCGTTATAAATTTTACTGTTATACCACTGAATAATTCGCTTTTCTCCATTTTTCAAAGTTATCTTAGCTTCTCTATCCGGTCCGCCTTCTTTTTTGATTTTAGATAACCTTTTTTGAATATTCTTTATATTATCATCTTTCATAAATAGTCTAAACCAGTTCTTGCCTTTTAATTCTGCTAATTTATATCCAGATAATCTTTCAAAATGCCTATTAAAATTAATTATATTCCCATCTTTATCTATATTTAATATTATAACCTTAGCTGTATCAATTAAATTTTTTATATAATCTCTACTTTTTTTCAATTCTTCTGTTCTTTTAATAACCTCATTTTCCAGGCGCATATTTTGATTTTTTAAAGCATCTTCACTTTTCCTTAATTTTTTTGTTTTCTTATCTACCAATCTTTTTAGCAATATTATAAATATTATACTAGTAATAATCAATCCAATTAAAACTACAAATACTATCTTTGCTTCTATAGAAAGTCTAGTATCTATTAATTCAGAAAAAAACCAGTTAGAATAAATTTCATTATATTTTTCAGATCCTATGAAATTATTAAGTTTGCGATTTATATCTAATAATAAGTGTTTATTATCCTTATTTACTCCAATTGCCCTTGGAATTACTTCTACAGGAGGATTTATTTTTCTAAAATCATTTAGTACTCCCAAATTATTAAGGTCTTTAGAAATTACATTTTCGGGATATATTATAATTGGAATCTCTTTTTCTATAAATTTTAATAACATGTTGGAATAGTTTTCAAAAACTTCAATATTAGATAATTTGAATTTCTCTACTATATCTTCCCCGACATTTAATTTTACCACTCCTACTTTATGAGTATCATTATTTTTAATATCATCTATTGATTTTATTTTTCGATATCTCCTAGAGTTGTTTACAAAAATATTAACATTAAAATCTTCATAAGGCACAGAAAAAATATAATCTTGACTTCTTTCTTCTGTTATTCCCATATTAGGAATTAAATCTATTTCACCTTTTCTTAATTTTTCATGCCCTTCTTTCCATCCACCAACTCCTATTATTTCTAACTCATAATCATTACCTAATATTTCTCTTATTACTTCAATTGCAAAGCCATCATATTCTCCTTTTTCATTTATTACATAATATGGACTAAATCCCTTAATAAATCCGACTTTTAAAGTTTCATTTTTCTTTATAACATTTCCATTTAAAAATAAACTTATTGCAATAAATATAATTAGTATTGTTTTTTTCATATTATTTCCTCCTCTCTTCATATTTATATATACTAAATAACTACTTTTTTCCTTTTTAATAATTGTTTTATTTTTAAAATAATTTCATGGTTATATAATTTTTGGGTATATATATTTCAAAAAAGGTTGTTAATCTAACAACCTTTTTTGATTGTAATAACTAATCATATTTTTATTTTCTCTGTTATCTCTTTATTCTCGTTACCATTTGCTAAATCTTCTAATTCTTTTACTATTTGATTCATATTCTCTAACTGGGCATTTAACTCTTCTGAAGATGCCGCACTTTCCTGAGAAGTAGCCGATATACTCTGAATTGCCTTTTCTAGTTCTGAAATTGCAGTATTTATCTCTTCGATTCCATTTGCTTGTTCTTCACTGGCTATAGATATTTCATCCATTATATTATTTACATTTTCATTTTTTTCTTGTATTTCATCCAAGGCTCTATCTACATTTTTTGCAATTTTCATTCCACGAGAAGACCTATCAACACTATCTTCGATCATTTCAGTAGTATCTTTAGCTGCTTCTGCACTTCTAGCTGCTAAATTTCTTACTTCTTCAGCCACTACTGCAAATCCTGATCCTGCATCACCGGCTCTACCTGCTTCTACTGCTGCATTTAATGCCAAAATATTTGTTTGAAATGCTATATCATCTATTGTCTTTATTATCTTAGATATCTCATCGCTTGATTCTCTTATTTCTTTCATGGCTACCAACATCTTTTCCATCTCTTTATTTCCTTCTTTAGCGGCATTTTTTGCCGAACCAGATAATTTAGCGGCTTCTTTTACATTGTCTTTATTTGTATTTATTATTGATGTGGTTTCTTCTAAATTTGATGAAGTTTCTTGAATAGAAGCAGCCTGTTCATTGCTTGCTTCTGCTAGATCTTCTCCTCCTTCTGCCACTTGAGCAGAAGCATTTTCTAAATCTTCAATTCCTGTTGAAATATCCATAACTACATTTCTTATTTTTAATATCATTTTATCTATTCGTTCAATAAAAATATTGAAATATGAAGATAATTCACCAATCTCATCTTCTGTATTATTATCTGATCTTACAGATAAATCTCCATTAACTCCTTTTTTAATAATTGAAATTAGTTGATCTATTGGCTTTGTAATATATCTTGAAAAGAAAAAATAAATCAATAACATTTGTATTACAAATGTTATAACAAAAATAATCAGTAAATTTTTTAAAATATTAAAAGTTTTCGAAAAAGTTTCATCAACCAACTTTTTTTCTCTTCCTAATAAATATACCCCTATATCCTCTCCTTTTATACTTTCAATTGATTGTGATATAAAATAATATTTATTTTTTAATACAAACTCATCTAATGACTCCTCTACTTCTAGAGTTTCTAAAGTCTCACTTAAAAAATCATTATTAATATCTTTTTGCATTAAAACATTTGGTCCCCATTTAACATCTTTATCACTACTTTTCAAACCTAGATAATTCATATTCCCAAAGAATAAAAACTCTATATCCTTGCTTTTTAAATCTCTTTTTATAGAGTTTAGACCCCCTTCAAAATCTACTAATCCAATAAATTTTTCTTCATAAAATAAAGGAGTTACAGATTTTAATCTCAATCCTTTTCCAGATCTTTCTATACTAGTTATTGGTTTTTTTGATTTCTTCACTTCGTTAAAAATCTCTGAATATGATAAATCCTCTCCATATTCATTGTTCCAAGATTTAACAAATGATTTTAAATCTTTATCTATTATATGAACACTTATATTATTAAAATTTGTATTATTTTTAAATTTTTCTGATAATCCATCTAGAAAATTAATTAAACTCTCTCTATCTTTGTCATAAACAGATTTTTGAATTAATGGGTTACTCGCTATTTGTAAAGCATTTGTAATCCAAACATCCTTTTTAGAAGATAATGCCTGCTCCAATTCTAATTTTATTTCTTCTTCTGTTTCACTGAGTAAATCATTATGAAGATTTTTCTCAAAAAAGTATCCTAAACTTACAAAAATAAATATTATTATTATTCCTATAAGATTTAGAAAAAATAACATTTTCCCTTTTATTCCAATCTTTTTTTCCATAAAAACCTCCTTTTATTTCTATATTTTGCCTTTAAATACAACTTATTCAAATTAAATAAAATAAAAAATATGCCTATCTCAAAAAAGGCTGCTATATTTAGCAGCCTTTTTTGAATTTTTAATCATCTTTTCCCAATGGAATAACATCCTCTGGATTTTCATCTACTTCTTTAATATTTTTCTTGTTTTTTGTCTTTCTTTTTTTAGGTTTTCTAGTTTTTCTTTTATTATCATTTTGGGCATCATCTCCGTTAGCTAACCTTTCTAAATCTTTTACTATTTCGTTCATATTAGCTAATTGTGCATTTAACTCTTCTGAAGATGCCGCACTTTCTTCTGAAGTAGCAGAAATACTCTGAACTGCTTGTTCTAATTCACTTATTGCGGTATTTATCTCTTCTATTCCCTGTTCTTGTTCTTGACTAGCTATAGCTATCTCATCCATTATGGCATTTACATTTTCATTTTTCTTTTGTATTTCATCTAAGGATTCATCTACCTCTTTTGCTATCTCCATTCCCTTAGATGATCTATTTACACTGTCTTCTATCATCTTAGTTGTATCCTTAGCTGCCTCTGCACTTCTAGCAGCTAAATTTCTAACCTCTTCTGCAACTACTGCAAATCCTGATCCTGCATCTCCTGCTCTTCCTGCTTCTACTGCGGCATTTAACGCTAATATATTTGTCTGAAATGCTATATCATCTATAGTTTTAATTATCTTAGATATCTCATCACTGGATTTTTTAATTTCATTCATTGCATCTAACATATCTTTCATTTGTCGGTTTCCTTGTTCTGCTGCAAGTTTTGCCGCATCTGATAAACTAGATGCTTCTTTTACATTATCTGTTGTTGTATTTATAAGTGAAGTGGTTTCTTCTAAATTAGAAGATGTCTCTTGTATAGAAGCAGCTTGTTGATTACTTGCTTCTGCTAAGTCTTGACCACCTTTTGCAATTTGTGAAGATGCACTTTCTAGATCTTCTGTTCCTGTTGATATATCCATTGTTACTTCTCTTATTTTAGAAATCATATTATCTATTCTATCTATAAATGTATTAAAATATGTAGCTAATTCTCCTATCTCATCTTCTGAATCATTATCTGATCTTACTGATAAATCTCCTTCAACACCTTTCTGAATAACATTAACAAGTTTTGTTATTGGAGCAATTATATATTTTGCAAATCCAATTCCAAATAATGCTATTAAGATTACTCCAATTACTCCAACTATTATTATAAAATATGTCAATGCCGTTACTGATTCTAGAACTTCTGGCATATCTTTTTCCGCTATAATTGCCCAATTAAAATCTTCGAATTCAATTATATCATAAGAAGACATTACTGGATTTCCATTATAATCTATTATCTCTTGAGTTTCCGATATTCCCTGTAATGCTCTTTCTGATGCCTTTGTTTTCACTCCATTTCTTTCGACTGTACCATTTAATGAAGCTTCTACAGTCCTATTAACTGGATCCAAAAAAGAATCCGATCTCATTTTATAATCTTCTCCAACTAAATAGGTCTCTCCTGTTTCTCCCATACCTGTTCTTTCCTGCATAATCCCGTTTATCTCGCTCAAAGGTAATTGCACTGCTACAATACCAAGAGGTTCCCCATTGTGATCTTTTACCCTTCTACCAGCAAACATTGCTGGAGCTCCATTAGAAGGTGCATAAGGTTTAAAATCCGATACATGTACTTCATCATTTTGTCGTGCCTCTTTCCATATATCCTGTGCTAGATTTGTATTTCTATATTGACCAGATCCTAAATTTTCTCCTAAATCTGCCTCTTTAGCCCATGTATACATAACATGACCATGTTTCTCACAGATTAAAAAGATATCATAATGTCCAAATTCTTCTGGAAACATTTTCAAAGATTCATTGACTTCTTCATATATTTCATCATAAGTTTTAGTTAAATTTTCGTTTTCTACATTCATATCATATTTCCCAGTTGCAGATATCTCAGCTTCTTCATGATATCTTATTAAATCATTAAACCCATTAATTACATTTTCAGATTCCGATACAATTATCATCTCTTCCCTTACTGTATCTATATAGTCTTCTATTTGGTTTTTCTTTATTGTCCTAATAGCTTCTAAGCTATTTTTTTCTGCACTTTCAAGAGCTTTTGATGATTCATTTAATGACAATAGACTAACCACTAAAAATGGTATTATCCCCACTAGTAAAAATCCAATTATTAATTTCTTACCTAATTTCATATTCTTAAACATAATTACCTCCCGTTTTATTTTTTATTTTAATTCATAATTAATTATTTGAAACTTATACCGTTTTACTTTCAGCAATTTTTAAATCTTTTTTGCTCAGTAATTTCTCTAAGTCTAATAACATTATAATCTTATCGTTAAGTTTTGCTATCCCACTAATAACTTTTTTGGAAAT
>JBNJFI010000024.1:3106-26135 GCA_051746725.1 Fusobacteriota bacterium | reverse complement strand
CTCAAAAATAACTCCCAAAGTTATTCCAAAAATAATATATAGGAATGCTCGTGAAGACCAGTTTATAAAATCTTGACTAATATTTGCTGTAACATCTAAGGGCATAAGAGGTCCCATTAAAATTCCAGAAATAACTCCCCCTAAAAATCCACCTACTTTTTTGAAAAAAAATGAAGATAAAAATAATGGAATATAAATTAGATGAGGCCAAGCATATTTAGTTCCTCCAGTCTTATATACGATTATCCATACCAATCCAAAAATAAGTGATAATAAAATTGTAAGATACAATTTATTGTTACTACCGTTCTTTTGATCTCTCATAATTTCAATTAATTTATTATTCATGTAAATTCAACTCCTAACTTTTAGTTTTATAATATTTTAGATAAAATCTTATTAAATATAACCTATATTAAATTCTCATGTAATTATAACCTAAAAAAAAATAAAAATCAAAATTAATTAAGATTATGAAAAAATTATTACTCAATTCCATTTTGTTTTATATTCCTATATATGTTATAATATGTTTGTTTAATAATTATAATAAAAGGAGTTAAAAATATGATAAATATCAAAAATAAAAATGAAATAAGAGGAATGGAAAAAGCAGGAAAGTTAGCTGCAAAGTTATTAGATTTTTTAGAAGATCATGTAAAAGAAGGAGTTTCGACTTTAAAGTTAAATGATTTAGCAGAAGAATTCACAAATCAAAATGGTGCTATTTCTGCTCCCCTAAATTATGGCGGATTTCCCAAAAGTATATGTACTTCTATAAATGATGTTGTATGCCATGGAATTCCATCTAAAAAAGATGTTTTAACAAATGGAGATATTGTAAATATTGATGTTACAGTAAAATTAAATGGATTTCATGGAGATAGCTCTAGAACGTACTTGATAGGTGATGTTGAGCCAGAAGTAAAAAAATTAGTAAGAAGAACTGAAAATGCAATGTATAGAGGGATTGAAGCTATAAAACCTGGTAAATTTTTATCAGAAGTAGGGAAAAGTATAGAAAAATATATTAATAAATTTGGATATTCCATTGTTAGAGATTATACTGGACATGGAATAGGGAAAAAATTTCATGAGGATCCTCATGTTTTCCATCATGATACAGGGAAAAATAAAGTAAGACTCAAAAAAGGGATGACCTTTACTGTAGAACCTATGATTAATATGGGGGAATCGTATAAGACAGTTACTTCAAAAAAGGATGGATGGACAGTAACAACAGCAGATAAAAGTATAAGTGCTCAATTTGAACATACTATATTAGTTACGTCAAGTGGAGCCAAAATATTAACAAAATCATTAAAATAAATATACTAAAAAGAAAAATTATGGAGGAGATAGATGAGAGCATTAGCACTATGGTCAGGTGGATTAGATAGTTCACTGGCAATAAAAGTTATTCAACAGCAAGGAATAGAGGTAATTGCATTAAACTTTGATTCCTACTTTTTTGGAGGAAAAAACCCTAATATGGAAAAATGGGCAGAAGAATTAGGATGTAAGTTAGAATATATAGATTTTAAAGAGATCCACAGAAAGATAACAGAAAATCCACCTAGTGGTTACGGAAAAAATATGAATCCATGCATAGACTGTCACGCACTTATGATGGAAAAAGCAATTGAGTTATTGGAAAAATACGATGCTAAGTTTGTAATTACAGGAGAAGTATTAGGTCAAAGACCTATGTCTCAAAATTATCAGTCTTTAAAGCAAGTTGCAAAACTTTCAAAATCAGCAGATTTAATAGTGAGACCACTTTCAGGAAAATTACTTCCTCCGACACTTCCAGAAGAAAAAGGATGGATAAAAAGAGAGAAATTAG
Source organism: Fusobacteriota bacterium (assembly GCA_051746725.1). Taxonomy (GTDB): domain Bacteria; phylum Fusobacteriota; class Fusobacteriia; order Fusobacteriales; family JBNJFI01; genus JBNJFI01. The sequence goes on along the minus strand of JBNJFI010000024.1, from coordinate 24,289 downwards.
AGGATATTCAAGGCAGAACTCGTAAGAGACAATTTGAATTAGCTGAAAAATTAGGTGTTACCGATTATCCAGATCCCGGCGGCGGATGTCTCTTAACAGATCCTAATTATTCAACAAAGCTAAAAATATTAAAAGATGATGAACGTTTTGATAACGGATATATTTTTGAAGCAATACAATTGGGAAGAATGTATAGATTTGATCAAGGAAAATATATCGTGATTGGTAGAGGTGAAGAAGAAAATATAAAACTTTCTGAATATAAAGATAATGCAGATATATTTGTAAAGGGAGATACAACACCTGGACCAACAATATTAGGATTTGGAGATTTTAATGAACAAAATGTGGAAGATATTAAAACAATTTTTGCAAGGTATTCTAAAACAAAAGGACAAGAGCCAAGTTATCTTTTATTGAATGGCAAAAAAGAAATAAAAGAACCTATAAATACAGAAGATTTTCAAGACCGAATAAAACAATACCACGTAATATAATATTTTATAAGAGGAGGAGATTATAATGAAAAGTTATAAAAATAGAGAAGAAATACCTAAAAAATATAAATGGGACTTTACAGATATGTATAAAAGTTGGGATGAATGGGAAAAAGACCTAAGCAAGATGTCGGAATTGATGGAAGAGATCCCTAAATTAAAAGGTGAATTAGACAAAAAAGAAGGTATAATAAAAGTCTTAGATAAACAGGACAAATTATCTAAAATAGCCTATAAAGCTTTTTCTTTTGCTAGATTACAAAGTGATACAGATACTTCAAATCAAGAAATATCTCAAAAGTTACAAAGAGTTCAAATAATGTTTGCTGAATTTTCTACCAAGACCTCATGGATTACTCCAGAAATATTGGAAAACAAATGGGAAGATATGGAAAAATGGTTAGAAGATGATAGATTAAAAGATCATAGATTTGGTTTAGAAGATTTATATAGACAAAAAGAACATGTTTTGCCTAAAGAACAAGAAAAATTGCTTTCTTATTATAGTCAATTTAGAGGTGCTCCATCTAATATTTATAGAGAATTATCTACTTCAGATATAGATTTTCCAGAAGTAAAACTATCTGATGGAACAAAAGTTAAAGCGACTAGAGCAAATTATACAAAGGTATTAATGACAAACCATAATAGAGAAGATAGAAAAAAGATGTTTTTAAAGCATACGAGAGTATATAAAGAAAATGAAAATACCTATTCTGCAATTTATAATTCGACATTACAAAAAGATATTGCTTCTATGAAAGCTAGATCATATGATGGTATTTTAGAAAAGGCTCTAGATGGAGATAATATTCCAGTGGATGTATATAAAAATTTATTAAAAACAGTCAGTGAAAATACTGATCCACTAAAAAGATATGTGAATCTTAGAAAAAAAGTTCTAAATGTAAAAGACTATTATAGTTACGATGGATTAATTAATTTAATTGAATATAATAAAGAATATAAATATGATGACACAAAAAAGTGGATATATGAGTCAGTTGCTCCTTTAGGTGAAGAGTATCAGACTAAGATAAAGGATGCTCTAAAAGATGGATGGGTTGACGTTTATGAAACTGATTCTAAACGAAGTGGTGGATATATGATGGGGGTATATGGAGTTCATCCATATATCTTACTAAATTATAATGGAACTTTAAATAGTCTATTTACAATAGCTCATGAAATGGGACACGCAATGCACTCTATGTTGTCTGATGAAAATCAACCATTTGCAACTCACGATTATACAATCTTTGTAGCTGAAGTTGCATCTACTTTTAATGAAAGACTTATGTTGGATTATTTATTAGAAAAAACAGAGGACCCTAAAGAAAAATTATCATTATTACAACAAACAATCCGTAACTTAATAGGAACTTTTTATAGACAAACCTTTTTTGCAGATTATGAATATAGAGCGCATAAAATGGTTGAAGATGGAAAACCAATTACCTCTGAAGTTTTAGGCGGAATAATGGAAGAATTAAATAAGACTTATTATGGAGATACAGTTAAGAGGTTAGAAGAAAATAAAACGATATGGTCAATAGTACCTCATTTTTATAATTCTCCATTTTATGTTTATAAATATGCTACTTCATTTGCGGCTTCTGCAAAACTTTATGAAAAGATAATAAAAGAAGGAGACGAAAAAGCAAAGGAAGCATATATTGATTTATTAAAATCAGGTGGAAATGACTATCCTATGGAGCAACTCAAAAAAGCAGGGGTAGATTTGACCAAAAAAGGGACAATTTTAGCTGTTACTCAGCAATTAAATGATTTATTAGATGAATTAGAAGATACTTTGAAAGAATTAAAAAGATTATAAATCCCTTGTAAAAATATTTTTTTTAGGAATTCGATTTCAAAAAAAGGTTGACTTATTCGTCTAAATTTAGTAAAATATTTATGTAATAATAGACTGATACATGAAAGGGCGAGTGATGAAATTTAGAAACTTTTTTGTAAAAGATTTCTGTTATAAAAACAATAAAAAAATAAAAATAAATAAATTAGAGTCTAAAGATACCCCTGTGGTATAACTTTAGACTTTTTTTGATATAAAAATAATAATTATTTTCAGAACATTTAATCTAAAACAGGGATGTCCTGTTTAAATATAATTCAAATATTAAATCTCAGGAGGAAAATATGACAAAGGAAAATCAGTTAACTCAAGAAAAATTTCGAATTTTTGTAAAGAAAAAAGATAAATTTGATGTTGAAAGCAAAAGTCTCCTTTCTGACTTAAGAGAAAATCTTATGATCCAGGGACTTCAAGGAGTAAAGGTAATAAATGTATATGATATTTTTGATATTAATAAAAAAGATCTAGAAAAAGCTAAAAATACAATATTTTCAGAACCACCAACTGATAAAGTATATGAAACTTTAAATTTAGAAAACAAATTATATTTTGCAGTTGAATACCTACCAGGTCAGTTCGATCAAAGAGCAGATTCAGCTCAGCAATGTTTAAGTTTAATAACTGATAATAACGATGCCTTTGTTAAGAGTGGAAAAGTTTTAATTTTAAAAGGAGATTTGAGCAAAAAAGATATTGAAGCAATAAAAGATTATTATATAAATCCTGTGGAATCACGAGAAAAAGATTTAGATATCCCACTTTTTCATGAAGATGCTGAAAAGCCTAAAGATGTTCCAATATTTGATGGGTTTAGGAATTTAAATGAAGAAGAATTAAAAGAATTTAAATCAAACCATGGGTTAGCAATGTCAGACGAAGATTTAGAATTTATTCAAAAATATTTTAATAAAGAAGAAAAAAGAGATCCAAGTGAAACAGAGATAAAAGTTCTAGATACATATTGGTCAGATCATTGTAGACATACTACATTTGAAACAGAGATAAAAGATGTTGTATTTCCTAAAGGTGAATTTAAGGAAACATTACAAAATACATTTAATGAATATATAAAATCTAGAAAAGTAGTGGGAAGAGAAGAAAAACCAATGACTCTTATGGATATGGCTGTTATATCAATGAGAGAAGAAAGAAAAAATGGAAATTTAGATGATTTAGAAATAAGTGAAGAAATAAATGCTTGTAGTATCAGAATTAAAGTAGATGTAGAAGGAGAAAAACAGGATTGGTTACTTCAGTTTAAAAATGAAACTCATAATCACCCAACAGAAATTGAACCATTTGGAGGGGCCTCTACTTGTATAGGAGGAGCCATTAGAGATCCTCTTTCTGGAAGAGCCTATGTTTACCAAGCAATGAGAATAACAGGAGCCGCTGATATTAAAGAGGATGTTAAAGATACAATGGAAGGTAAATTACCTCAAAAAGTTATATCAAAGGTTGCTGCTGAAGGTTATAGTTCTTATGGAAATCAGATAGGATTATCGACTACATATGTTAAAGAATTATTCCATGAAGGATATAAAGCTAAAAGAATGGAAGTTGGAGCAGTGGTAGGGGCTGTACCGGAAAAAAATGTAAGAAGAGAAAGTCCAAAACCTGGAGATAAAATAATAATGTTAGGTGGAAAGACAGGTAGAGATGGTTGTGGCGGAGCTACAGGATCTTCAAAAGAACATACAACAGAATCTTTAACAAGTTGTTCAGCTGAAGTTCAAAAAGGGAACGCTCCAGAAGAGAGAAAAATCCAGAGACTATTTAGAAACAGCGAAGTAACAGCTTTGATTAAAAAAAGTAATGATTTTGGAGCAGGAGGAGTTTCAGTTGCTATTGGAGAGTTAGCACCTGGCTTAGTTGTAGATTTAGATAAAGTTTTTGTAAAATATAATGGTTTAAATGGAACAGAACTTGCGATTTCTGAATCTCAAGAAAGAATGTCAGTTGTTGTTTCACCAGAAGATGTTGATAAATTTAAAAAATTAGCAGATGAAGAAAATATTCAGTCAGTTGTAGTAGCCGAAGTTAAGGAAGAAGAGAGACTTATAATAAAATGGAGAGGACAAGATATAGTAAATATATCTAGAGAATTTTTAGAAACAAATGGGTATAGGCAAACTACAAATGTAGAAATCGAAGATATATCTGGTAAAGCTCCATTTAAAAATCAAGTTCCAGGAGAAGACCTAGAAGAACAGTTTTTAAAAAATCTCGAACGATATAGTGTAGCTTCTCAAAAAGGTTTAGCTGAAATGTTTGATGCTTCTATAGGTGCAACAACAGTTCTTATGCCGTATGGTGGGAAATATCAATTATCGAAACCAGATGCTAGTGTACAAAAGATTCCTTATATAGGGGGAGAAACTAATACTGCAAGTATAATGAGTTTTGGATTTAATCCTAATATTAGTAGCTGGAGTCCATATCATGGGGCAGCTTATGCAGTAGTTGAGTCTATTTCAAAAGTTGTAGCAGTAGGTGGAAATTGGGAAGGGATAAGATTTTCATTCCAGGAATTTTTTGAAAGATTAGGAGAGGATCCTAAAAAATGGGGAAAACCTTTTTCAGCTCTTTTAGGTTCTCTATATGTTCAAAAACAATTTGGATTACCTGCAATCGGCGGTAAAGACAGTATGAGTGGAACTTTTAATGATTTAGATGTTCCGCCTACATTAATATCTTTTGCAGTAAATACAGAAAGTGCAGATAATATAATATCTCCAGATTTTAAAGAAGTTGGTAATTATGTATATATGGTAAAACATGAAAAAAATAAAGATTTAATGCCAAACATCGATCAATTAAAGAAAAATTATACTAATATATATGAGAATGTCAAAAAAGGTAATATAATATCAGCATCTGCTTTAAAAGCAGGTGGGATCGGAGAAGTTTTATCTAAAATGGCATTTGGGAATATGGTAGGTATAGAAATAGATGGAAAATATAGCAGTGAACTATTTGATATGAATTATGGGACAGTTATTGTAGAATCTTCAAAAAAGTTAGAATTAGATAATTTTGAATTACTAGGTAAAACTATTAAGGAAGAGGAAATAATAATAGGAGATGCTGCAATATTATTAAGAGATGCTAAAATTTCATGGGAGAAGACTTTTAAGAAAAATTATCCTATAAAAGTGGATGAAGATAAAGAAGAAGTGGAAATAGTTAATTATCAAAGAGAGAAAAAAATAATAACTCGTGGATTGGACACAAAGCCTAGAGTATTTGTACCGGTTTTCCCTGGAACTAACTGCGAATATGATTCAATGAATCAATTTATTAAAGCAGGGGCAATTCCAAAATCTATGGTTTTTAAGAATAAAACACATAAAGATATAGAAGATTCTTTAAGAAACATGAAAAAAAATATAGACAACTCTCAAATCATAATGTTATCTGGTGGTTTTTCAGCAGGAGATGAGCCAGATGGATCAGGTAAATTTATAGCAAATGTATTGGAAAATGAAATGATAAAAGATTCAATATATAGTTTTTTAGAAAGAGATGGACTAATATTAGGAATATGTAATGGTTTTCAAGCATTATTAAAAAGTGGATTGTTACCGTATGGAGAAATAGGAAAAATTACTAAAGATTCTCCAACATTGACCAAAAATAATATAAACAGACATATATCAAAGGTTGTAAATACAAGAATTTCATCGAATAAATCTCCTTGGTTATCAAGTAATAATGTTGGTTCAGTTCATAAGATAGCAGTATCACACGGTGAAGGTAAATTTGTAGCAAAAGATGTGTTGATAGAAAAATTATTTAATAACGGTCAAGTAGCAACTCAATATTCAGATTTATTGGGGAACCCTACTATGAATGGAGAGTATAATCCAAATGGGTCATATATGGCAATAGAAGGAATTACAAGTAAGGATGGTCGAATCTTTGGAAAGATGGGACATTCTGAAAGAATAGGAAAAAATGTCTTGAAAAATATAAAAGGAAATAAGAATCAAGGTATATTTAAAAATGGAGTAAAATATTTTAAATAAGCTATATATAAATAATATAAAGGAGATGTTTTATGAAGAAGGGAAAAGTTTTATATGAAGGGAAAGCCAAAAAAGTAATAGCAACCGATGATCCTAATTTAGTGATACAGGAATTTAAAGATGATGCAACCGCTTTTAATGGTGAGAAGAAAGATCAGATAAAAGGAAAAGGTGTTATTAATAATAAGATTTCAAGCATATTGTTTAAAATGTTAGGAGAAAATGGAGTAAGAACACATTTTAAAAAAGAGATAAGCGATAATGAAATGTTAATCAAAAAAGTAAATATAGTACCTTTAGAAGTTATAATTAGAAATGTTGCAGCTGGAAGTTTTTCAAAACGATATGGAGTAAAAGAGGGAACTGAGCTTAAAAGACCAACTGTAGAATTTTCTTACAAAAAAGATGAACTAGGAGATCCTTTAATAAATAGATATCATGCAATGGCTTTAGATATAGCTACAGAAGAAGATATGGATAAAATACAGGAAATGGCTTTTAAGATAAATGATTTATTAAAAGAGTATTTTGATAAAAAGAATGTAATTTTAGTTGATTTTAAACTTGAATTTGGAAAAACAAAAGATGGGGAAATTATACTAGCTGATGAAATTTCTCCAGATACATGTAGATATTGGGATAAAGAAACTAAAGAAAAATTGGATAAAGATAGATTTAGAAGAAATTTAGGAAGTATAGAGGAAGCTTATCAAGAGATGTTGAAAAGATTAACGTAATATTCATAAAAACAGTGCAGATATATTAAATATAACCTTTAAATCAATAAAAAATGGAGGAAAAAATGCGTGATAAGTTAAATGAGGAATGCGGAGTATTTGGGATACATTCAAAAAAGTTAAATAATGCAAAGCTGACAATGTATGGTTTGTTTGCTATACAGCATAGAGGACAAGAAAGTGCTGGTATCGCTACATCTGATGGATATGGGATAGAAAGTCATAAAGGAATGGGACTAGTTTCAAATGTATTTAAAGATGAAGAGACCTTAGCAAAATTAAAAGGTGATAAGGCAATAGGACATGTTAGATACTCTACAACTGGAGATTCAGCAGTTACAAATGCACAGCCTCTGGTTATAAAACATAGTAAAGGGGACTTGGCTATTGCTCATAATGGTAATTTTGTAAATACAAATTTAATCAAAGAGAAATTAGAAAAACAGGGATCAATATTTCAGACTTCTAATGATACAGAAGTTGTATTACATCTTATTGCAAGATCTTTAGAGGAAAATATTGAAGATTCAATTATAGATGCTTTAACGCAAATAAAAGGAGCATATGCTATACTATTTATGACAAATGACAAACTTATAGCAGTGAGAGATCCTTATGGAATAAGACCTCTTGTGCTTGGAAAAATAGGAGATGAATATGTTTTTGCATCTGAAACTCCAGCTCTAGATTTAGTTGGTGCCGAATATATTAGAGAAGTTAATCCAGGTGAAATGGTTATAGTTAATGATGAGGGGATTACCAGTAAAAAAGTTTTTTACAGAGAAAAAACTGCAAAATGTATTTTTGAAATTATATACTTTGGTAGACCAGATAGTAATATCTTTAGTCGGAATGTACATCTTTCTAGAAAAAGAATAGGAAAAGAGTTAGCAAAGGAAAATCAAATAGAAGCAGATTTGGTTATTCCAGTTCCAGATTCAGGGGTATCCGCTGCTTTAGGATATGCAGAAGAATCAGGAATACCATATGAATTTGGTATAATGAGAAATCACTATGTTGGAAGAACATTTATACAACCAACGCAGTTAGATAGAGAATTAGGAGTAAAAAAGAAACTTAGTCCTATGAAAAAAGTATTAAAAGGTAAAAGAGTTATAGTCATAGATGATTCAATAGTTAGAGGGACAACAAGTAGAAAAATAATAAAACTTCTCAAAAAAGCAGGAGTTAAAGAAATACATATGTTAATTGCTGCTCCTCCAGTAAAAATGCCATGTTTTTATGGAATTGATATGCCAACTCGTAAGGAATTAATAGGAGCCACTCATAAATTAGAGGAAATAAGAAAACATATATTAGCAGATTCATTAGCTTATATATCCATTGAAGGATTGCATAAAGCGATAAAATCAGGAGATAATGAATTTTGTGATGCATGTTTTACAGGAAATTATCCAATTAAATTTCCAAAAAATAAAAACATTTAAAATAGGAGGAGAAAATGTCTAAAGACAGTTTGACATATAAAGATTCTGGTGTTGATATAAAAGCTGGAGAAAAGTTTGTTGATTTAATTAAAGACAGTGTAAAACAAACCCATACCAAAGGAGTTTTAGGAGATATTGGAGGGTTTGGAGGATTATTTGAATTAGCTAAATATAAAAATCCAGTTTTAGTTTCAGGAACAGATGGAGTTGGAACTAAATTAAAATTAGCATTTATGATGGATAAACATGATACCATAGGTATAGATGCAGTGGCAATGTGTGTAAATGATATAATAGTTGCAGGGGCTGACCCTCTATTTTTTCTAGATTATTTAGCTACAGGATCTCTAGATCCAGAAAGTCAGGCAGATATAGTAAAAGGTATAGCCGACGGATGTAAGATGTCTGAGTGTGCTTTAATAGGAGGAGAAACAGCAGAAATGCCAGGTTTTTATAATGAAAATGAATATGATATAGCTGGTTTTTCAGTAGGAGCAGTAGAAAAAGAGAATATTATAGATGGAAAAGAGATATCTGAAGGTGATTTGGTATTAGGATTACCTTCTTCGGGAATACACAGTAATGGATACTCTTTAGTTAGAAAACTCTTTTTTGAAAAATTAAAATGGTCATTAGATAGAAAAGTAGAAGAGCTAGGAAAAACTCTTGGAGAAGAATTAATAACTCCTACTAAAATATATGTAAAAGCTTTAAAACAATTAAAAAAAGAGATAAAAATCAAAGGTTTAGTGCATGTAACTGGTGGAGGATTTATAGAAAATGTGCCTAGAATATTACCAGATGATATGGATATGATTATAAATAAAAACTCATATGAGGTCCCTGCGATATTTAAATTGATGCAGGAGCTAGGGAATATAAAAGAAAAAGAGATGTATAGAACATTTAATATGGGTATAGGAATGATGGTTATAATCAAAAAAGAGGACCTTAAAAAAGCTGAAGATATATTAGAAAATCAAAACGAAGAATATAAAATAATAGGTGAAATCAAAAAAGGGAATAAGATTTGTAAAATAAAATAGGATATGGTAAAATAAGGTCAAATAATAATTGATTTTTAGAATTAGATAAAAGGGGTTTAGATGAATTGCAAATATAAAACATCGATATTAAAAAGGTGTTCTAAGGGACAGTTGAAAAGAGTTATAAAATGTAAAAAAAAGCAATTAATTGTAACAACTAGAAATTGCAGATTTTGTAAAGAAAAAACTACTTAATATTTTAGTTTAAATTTGTTTTATATATTGCAAAAAAGATAGGAGTTAAATTATGAAAGAGGGAATAAAAATATATAACCTTTTTCCAAGATTAGAAGGAGATATATTAAATTGGATTGAAAGGTTAGATGAAATAAAAAATATGGGATTTAATTTTATTTCTTTAAATCCTATTTTTAAAAAAAATTATCATCAGGATATCTATTCACCAGTTGATTTTTATTCTATCAATGAGGAATTTATGAGGATGGAATCTTCATTAACAGTAAGAGAGCAGTTTATTAAATTTTTAGATTCTGCTAAAGCTAAAGGAATAGGGGTTATTTTAGAAATGATACTTACTCATACTGCTATGGAATCTAATCTTTTGATAGAACATCCAGAATGGTATAAAGTAGATGGAAATAAAAGTTTGAAAAGATATGATAGACCTTCAGATGATGAGTATTTAGAATATGGAAGCAACTTAGTTGAAATTAATAATAATAAAGAGTCGGGGATTTGGAAATATTGGTTAGATCTTTTTAAATACTATATAGAATTAGGAGTTTCAGGATTCAAAATCACAGAAGCTTGTAATTTGGATGTTCGTTTAATCGAATATTTATTAAAAAAGGTAAAAGAGATTGATGAAGAAATTATCTTCATAGGAGATAATCTAGGAGCTTATGTTTCTGATATGGAAGATTTAGCAAGGACAGGGATTGATTATCTTTATACAAGCCTAAGATGGTGGGATTTTAAAGAAATATGGTTTTTAGAACAACATTATCGATTAAAAGAATTAACTAATTTAATAAGTTTCCCTGAGATGTATGGTATGGAAAGAATAAGTAAAAAATATTCTGGAAATGAAAGTGCTTCTAAAATTTGGTATTCTATATCTGCTTTAATAAATTCTTCAGTTCAAATATCAAGTGGCTATGAATATGGATATCAAAAAAGTTTAGAGGATATCAATGAGTTTGAAAGTGATTACCAAGAAAGCTTTTTTGATATAACTAATTATATAACCAAAATAAATAAAATAAAGGATAGTTGTGAACTTTTCAAAAAAGAAACAGATATTCACGTAATAGAAAGTGATAATAAAAATATATTAATTATAAAAAAATATATAAAAAATGATGGAGAATCACTTTTGATATTTAATATGGATTTTAATGATGAAAGTGAAATATCAATTGAAAATGTATATAAATTGTTCGCATATAATAAAATCGAAGATATATCCCCTGAAAATAGAATAGATTACATACCAAAAAAATATCATTATATTTTAAAACCAGGTGAAATGAGAATATTATATTCTAAAAAAAAATAAAAATATTAAATAGGAGGACAAAATGAACCTAGAACATGTAAAAGAGATTGATTCTGAAATATTTAATGCAATTCAACAAGAAGAAGAAAGACAAGAAAACGGTATAGAGTTAATAGCTTCTGAGAACTTTGTATCTAAGGCTGTATTAGAAGCAGCTGGAAGTGTTCTTACTAATAAGTATGCAGAGGGATATCCTCAAAAAAGATATTATCGAGGGTGTGATTTTGTAGATAAGGCCGAAGCTTTGGCAATCGAAAGGGCAAAAAAGTTATTCGATGCAAATTTTGCAAATGTCCAAGTACATTCTGGATCACAAGCAAATATGGCAGTATATATGGCTTTAATTAATCCTGGAGATACAATAATGGGAATGAGTTTAGCACACGGAGGACATCTAACACATGGTTTAAGTGTTAATTTTTCTGGAAAATTATATAATGTAGTTACATATGGTGTAACAAAAGAAGAAGAAATATTAGATTATGATAAGATAAGAGAAATAGCCATCAAAAATAAACCTAAAATTATAGTAGCAGGAGCTAGTGCTTATCCAAGAGAGATAGACTTTAAAAAGTTTAGAGAAATTGCAGATGAAGTAGGTGCTTATTTATTTGTGGATATGGCTCATATAGCTGGACTAGTAGCTGCCGGATTACATCAGTCGCCTATACCACATGCACATGTGGTTACAACAACAACTCATAAAACTTTAAGAGGGCCTAGAGGTGGAATGATATTAACAAATGATGAAGAAATAGCGAAAAAAATAGATAAGACTGTATTTCCTGGGATTCAAGGAGGGCCTTTGATGCATGTTATAGCTGCTAAAGCTGTTGCATTTAAAGAAGCGCTGCAAAAAGATTATACTGAATATCAAAAACAAGTAATAAAAAATGCTAAAGTTTTAGCTGAAGAGCTAGAGAATAAAGGATTAAGAATTGTTTCTGGAGGAACTGATAATCATTTGATGCTTGTGGATTTAAGAGCAAAAAATATTACTGGTAAAGAGGCTGCAGAGGCTTTAGTTAAAGCAGAAATTACTGTTAATAAAAATGGTATTCCGTTTGATCCAGAAAAACCTTTTGTAACTAGTGGGATTAGAATAGGAACTCCAGCTGTTACAACTAGAGGAATGAAGGAAGAAGAGATGAGAACAATAGCAGAATTAATAGTTACAGTTATTGAAAATGTGGATAATAAAGAAATTATAAACAAAGTTAAAGAAGAAGTTCATACATTAGCGGGTAAATTCCCATTATATAAATAGGTGTTACGTAAAAAGACAGAGTATCCTGTCTTTTTATGTATAAAAGAGTTAATATAATTAAAAAAGAAAGACTAAAAATATTTATATATTCTTTAAGGATTTAAATATGAATAAAAAAATTTAATATATTTAGCTGAACATGGAACTTACTTTTTTGGAGTAGGTTCCATCTTTTTTGTGTGTGAAAAGTGGTGGTAAAATATCTAGTCCTGGCTTCCCATTTTTCATACTTTCAATTAGGACAGTTTTGGATTTTTTATCTTTTTTGGAATGACAAAACTGTAATCTTTTAGGCTCGAGATTATGTTTTTTAAGGACTTCTAGTATTTCAGGAAGTCTTTTAGATCTATGAACCATTGAAAAATACCCACGTTGCTTTATCAAAAAAGCCGCAGCTTCAACTATTTCATCTAAAGTTATATTTACTTCATGTCTAGCTATACTAAGTTGATCTAAATTATTTAATTGTTTTTCATTTTCAGAAGTTTCAAAAAATGGCGGATTACAGATTGCACTATCGAATGATTGGTGGGAAAATAAATTTTTATAATTTTTTATATCTCCTTTAATTATTTTTACTTGATTTTTCAGATTATTTAAAGTTATATTCTTTTTTGCAAGATTATACGATACTTCTTGAATTTCTATCCCTTCAATCTGAGCTTTAGTCCTTTCTTGAAGTAACATAGGTATAACTCCATTACCTGTTCCTAAGTCGATAACCTTTTTTGTTTTTCTGTTTATAGTTAAAAAATTAGATATTAAGACAGAATCCAAAGAGAAGTTTTGATAGTCATTTCTCTGTATTATTTTCATATTTTTTTTGTCTAAAAAATCTATAATTACTTCTGAACCATCTTTTTTCAAAATAACCTCCTGATTAATTTTATATATTAAGTATATCAAAAAAGAGAGATCATTAAAAGAAAAAAATAATAAAAAGAAAAATATTTAATTCAACCTTTGAAAAAAAGGATGAAATATGATAAAATTTATATAAATTGAGTATAACTTAGGAGGAAAATAAATGATAGGAATAGGAATAGTAGGATTACCAAATGTGGGAAAATCAACTCTTTTTAATGCAATAACAAAAGCAGGAGTTGCTGATGCGGAAAATTATCCATTTTGTACAATAGAACCAAATGTAGGGGTAGTAAAAGTACCTGATGAAAGAATAGAGGGATTAGCAGAGGTTATTGATCCAAAAAAGACAGTAAGTGCAACAGTAGAATTTTTAGATATAGCTGGATTAGTTAAGGGAGCCTCTAAAGGAGAAGGGTTGGGTAATAAATTTTTATCTAATATTAGAGAAACACAAGCTATATGTCAAGTTGTAAGATGTTTTGAAGATGATAACATAACACATGTAGATGGAGACGTTGATCCAATACGAGATATAGAAACAATTAATACAGAGTTGGTATTAGCGGATTTAGAAATGGCAGAAAAAGCTGTTGAAAAATATAAAAAAGCTGCAAGGGGACAAGATAAGGAATCTAAACAGAAATTAGAAATTTTGTTAAAAATAAAAGATCATTTAGAGGAATTTAAATTATTAAAGGTATTAGATTTAACTGAAGATGAATGGGATTTAATTAAAGAATATCAATTTTTAACAAAAAAGGCAATGATGTATGCAGCGAATGTAGGAGAAGATGAATTAGTTTCAGGTAATAAATATGTCGAAGAAGTAAGAGAATACGCCAAAGAACATGATTCGGAAGTAGTTGTTGTTTCAGCAAAGGTAGAAGCTGAATTATCTGAACTAGAAGATGATGAAAAAGCTATGTTTCTAGAAGATATTGGCTTGGAAGAGCCAGGTTTAAACAGACTTATTAAAGCTGGATACAAATTATTAGGTTTAATAACTTATTTTACAGCTGGAGTTAAAGAGGTTAGAGCTTGGACAGTCAAAAAAGATGAACTAGCTCCAAAGGCAGCCTCTGAGATACATTCAGATATTCAGAAAGGATTTATACGAGCAGAAACTGTATCTTATGATGACTTTATTGAAGCTAAAGGATGGAGTGGGGCTAGAGAAGCTGGTACTTTGAGATTAGAAGGTAAGGACTATAGTGTTCAAGACGGAGATGTAATGTTATTTAGATTTAACGTATAATAAATAGAAAAACAAATATGGTTTTACCAATATAGATTCTGGGAATATCCAGGATCTATATTGGATTATGATCAATTGGGAGGAGGAGATACATTGGAATTCGCAAATTTAAAAAATTGGATATATATATTAATAAGTATAATAGGGTTATTTATATTAATATTTGGAGTTCGAAAGAGAAATAAAACTTTACAACTTATTGGAATGGAAAAATATGTAGAGAATTATTTTTTTAGAAACTTAGTTATGTTTTTAGGAATTATTTTAATTACAATTTCATTATTGGGTCCACAAATTTTAAAAGAGGAACGAGAAATAGAAAAGAAAAGTTTAGATATATACGTGTTGATCGATGTATCTAAAAGTATGTTAGTAGAAGATGTTAAACCAAACCGATTGAAAAGAGCTAAAAGCAGTATAGAGGAGCTTTTAAATAACTTAAATGGAGATAGAGTAGGTTTTATTCCCTTTGCCAGCTCTGCATATATCCAAATGCCATTAACAGATGATTATGATATGTCTAAAATGTTTTTAGAAGTAATAGATACCAAAATGATGTCTTCTGGAGGAACGGATTTAGACAAAGCTTTAAAATTAGCACAGAATTCTTTTCAAAAAAGTAAAGGAACTGATAGAGCAATTATAATCCTTACAGATGGTGAGATACATGACGAAAATCCCCTTGAAACTGCAAAAGAAATAGATGCATCTTTTTATAAAATCGCCATAGGAACTAAAAATGGTGGTTTGATTCCCCGTTTAGATGATCAGGGAAAACAAATTGGTTGGATAACAGACGAGAATAACAATGCAGTTACTTCAAAACTCAATTTAGATATATTGAAAAAATTAAAAGGGAAATTATATAGATCGACTGTTACTGGTGACGAGATTCGAGAAGTGGTAAAAGATATTTTAAAACTAAAAAGAGAAGACACTAGACGTGAAAAGATAAAAGTATATAATAAGCTATATCAATATTTTTTAGGTGTAGGATTATTACTGTTTTTAATAGGTTATTTTAATATAAATAAGAGAATATGATCAAAAAAGGAGAAAAAATGAAAAAGTTAGTAATTTTAATATTATTACCTTTCATATTTTCTGGATATATAACAGATAAAGAATCTGCTTATAAGATAGCAAGTTTGGGAAATGAGAAATATAATAACGGAAGATATGAAGAAGCTATTAATGAATATGAAAAAGCCCTTGAATTAGATCCAGAATTAAAAATTCGAAAAAATTTAGGATTAGCTTTTTTGAAAAGTAATCAACTGGAAAAAGCTATGAACTATTTTGAAAAAGTAAAAAATGACGAAACTTCTTTTTTGCTTGGAAATATATATGTTAAATATGGAAATAAAGATAAAAATATAAAAAATAAAATCAAAAATTACGAAAAGGCATTGGAAAAATATAAACAAGCTATAAGTTTAAATCCTAAAGATAAAAATTACAAATTTAATTATGAATTAATTAAAAATAGGATAGATGATTTAAAAGATAAAATGGAAAAAAATCAAAACGAAAATAACGAGAAAAATAATGAGAAAGAAAAAAATAACGAAAAAAATAACGAAGAAAATGAAAAAGAGGAAAATAAAAAAGAGGAAAAGAAGAACAAAAAAAGCAACGAAAAGAAGAACGAAAAAAACCAAAATAAACAAAAAAAATCTGAAGACGAAAAAAAGAAAGACGAAAAAAAGAAAGGTGAAGAAAGCAAAGATAATCAAGAAAAATCTAAGGAAGCAGAAAAAAATAAACAAAAAGAAAACAAAAATACAAAACAAGATAAAGATAAAAAAGATTCAAAGTCTGAAGAAAAAAACGAATCTATACAGGATATGAATGAAGAAGATTTAAGAAAAGTTAGACAGATATTAGAATCTTTAAAACAAAAAGAAAAAGATGATTTAAAAAATAATCAGAAAATATTGGGGATCCCTCAAGATAAAAATAACAAAAAAAATTGGTAAGAGGTGAGAGATATTGAAGAAAAAGTTGGTAATGATTTTTTTATTGATGTCAGTTGTTATATTAGCAAATAATAAGAAGAGCATAGAAATAAAAGTTAATACTCCAAATGTTACTTTAAAGACTCCTTTTGAAATGGAAGTGGTCTTAAATAATATTAATGATATTAAAGATTTAAAAATACATAACATAGAAAAATTTGAAATTTTAAATAGATCAACTTCAAAGCAAACGTCGATTATAAATGGTAAAATGACTAAAACAACTACATATAATTATGTGATGTCTCCTAAAGAGATTGGAAAATTTTTAATTTATGCACAGGGGACGGAAAAAAACAAAAAATATAAAAGCAATATTCAAAATATTAAAGTGGAAAAAAACTCAAAAAATCCGAAAGAAAGTTCAAAACAAAGAAAGAATCCCTTGGAAATAATAACAGAACTATCAGATGATGAAATTTATTTTGGAGAAAAAGTTATTTTAGCGTATAATTTATATAGAGAAGTAAATATTCAAAATAGTGGATTTACAGATAACCTAGAATTTGATAATTTTATTGCAAAAGATTTAGAACCAGGTAAAAGTAGAAAACATTATGATGAAAATGGAAATTTAAAAGCTATTACAGATAAAGTTGCAAAAAAGGTTTTAAAGCCAACTAAGACTGGAGATTTACATATACCTGAATTTAATTTTCAAGTAAATATTTCATCTGGGGACTCCTTTTTCGGAAATACCCAAAGGAAGTATTTGAAAACTCAATCAAAAAAGATAAAAGTTTTAGAATTGCCTGAGGAAAAACCAGAAAATTTTAAGGGAATAATTGGAAAATTAAATATAAATACAAGTTATTCTGATACAAGGATTGATTATGGAGATGCAATTACTCTGAAAGTAAAATTATTTGGAAATTCTAATTTGGATGGAATAAATGAAATAATCGGTTCAGACCTTGAAAACTTTAAAGTTTATGAAACAGTCAAAAAAGACATTGAGAAAATGGAGAATAATAATTATTATGCTGAAAAGGAAATAGAAGTTATTTTGGTTCCAAAAAAGGTAGGGGAGCTAATTTTTCCTGAAATTTCTATACCATATTTTAATAAAAGCTCATCTGAATATCAGTTCGCTAAAATAAATTCATTTAAAATTGATGTTCGGGGAGAAAAGAAGGTAGGAAATAATCAAAGTGATGAAAATCAAGATGTTAGTCAAGAAAAAATAGTAATATCTCAAATAGATCCAGTGGAAAGAATGGATAAGGAATATTATACTTTAAGGGTAAAAAAGGAATTTATAAAATGGATCTTTTTTGTAATTACTATAATTATACTAGTATTTTTAATTACTATTATTTTCATAAAGATTAATAATAAAGAGGAAGATGAATATAAAAAGATATTTTTAAAGTACAAAGATGCTGATGAGTATAGAGATTTTATTGGAGTTTTAAACGAGATGGTTAAATATAAATTTGGAATAAGCGTATTAGCGAATTCAAAAAATAAAATTAAAAATTCTATCCAAGATAATATGATCTATAATATAATAGAGCATATTTTAGATAAAGATAAAAAGCAGACAAAAGAGTTAAAAAAAGAATTAAAAAAATTCTATAATAATACAAAGGACTTAACATGAACAAAATAAAAAAAATAGTATTCATACTCGTGTTAATACTCGTAAATATTAATTCCTTAGGTGATGAAATTCTAAATAAAAAGACAGAAAGCTTAAACCACCAGACTAATACCGGTAAAAGAAAAAAAATAGGACTGGTTTTAAGCGGAGGAGGAGCTAAGGGATTTGCCCATATAGGAGTTTTAAAGGTTTTGGAAAAGGAAAATATAAATATTGATTATATTACTGGAACTAGCATGGGAGCCTTGATAGGAGCTTTATATTCTCTTGGGTATTCCGCTGAAGAATTAGAAGAAATAGTTTTAAATGAAGACTGGATTTCTCTTATGGATGAAAAGACTAAACGAAAAGATATGCCAATAACAGAAAAGTTGGAAAAAAGATCAGCTGTGCAAATTCCTCTACAGGAATGGTCTATAAAGGTTCCAGCAGGTCTTATAGAAGGGCAACGGATAGAAGCTTTTTTGCATAAATTAACTTGGGGAAAATTTGGAGATGTTGATTTCACCAAATTTCAGATTCCCTTTACATGTATTGCAACAGATTTAGAAAACGGAGTTCAAGTTGTTTTTTCAGAAGGAAATTTGGTAAAAGCTTTAAGAGCTAGTATATCAATTCCAACAATATTTACCCCCTTAGATTATCAAAATAAAATACTAGTGGATGGTATGCTGGTAAATAACTTTCCAGTTAAAGAAGTTAGAGATATGGGAGCAGAATTTGTAATAGGTGTAGATGTGGGGCAAGAATTATATTCAAAGGAAAAATTGAAATCAGTACCCAAAATTTTAGAACAGACTTTTAACATAAAAGGGGCTTTAGAAGCTAGAGAACAAAGAAAATTTACCGATATATTAATTGTTCCTGATTTAGAAGGGTATAATTCAATGAGCTACGAATATAAAAAAGAGCTCATTAAATTAGGAGAAGAGAAGGCAAGAGAACAGTTAATAAAGGCGAGAATGGATTCTAAAATCAAAATCCCAAGAGGTTCTAATAAAAAAATAAAAAAGATGGTTGATCTCCAAAAAGAACATCCAATTAGGAAAATAGAAATAATTGGAACTAAAAATATTGAAAAAAGTGAAATTATAGATGCAATTAATATAGACTTGCCCACTAAAATAACAAATAACCAAGTTCATAGAATTGTTGAAAAATTATATATAAAAGCTCAAGTCAAAAAAGTCTCATATACTATTAATGAAGATATATTAATAATTGAAATAAAAGAAAATGGAAATGGATTTTTAGAATTAGGTGGGAATTATAATGACCATACTAAAGCATCAATATATGCTAAAGTTAAAAAGCGTACTCATATGAATTTCAAAGATATATCAAAAATAGCTTTAAAATTAGGAGAGTACCCAGAATTAAAGTTAAATTATATTCAACAAGATAAATTATGGAAGACAACAGATTTAGATGTTGGTGCTGAATATGCCAGTATACCAATATATATATATGAAAATCAAAATAAAATTGCCAAATTTAATTTCTCTCAGATATTAATCAGGGCCCAAATATTTTTGAAATTTAATACTAATTCTCTTCTAAGTTTAGGTGGGGAGGCTAAATCTATAAAAGGAGAACCTGTAATCAGCAATGGGGTCTACGAGGAAAGAGGTCGAAACTATATAAGTCAACATATAAATTTCAAGATAGATACCGTAGAAAAAGGCTATTTTTATAAAGAGGGTTCAAAGCTTGATCTTATTTTTGAAACAGGAAATCCTTATTTTAAATACAAGCAATTTATTTTAAAAGGAATGCATGGTATTAAACTGAACTCAAAATCTAGTTTAAAGACAGAAATTAACTATGGTAAAATTAAAGGTGGCGATTATCCAGAAAATGAGAATATATTTTTAGGTGGAGGGATATCTTTTTTTGATTCTCATTTTAAATTTGAGGGTTTAGAAAATATGGAAATAGTTTCTGATGAAGTAAAATCAATTAAATTAAAGTTTCAAACTGAATTCAAAAAAGAAAGATACATTTCTATATTTGCCAATAAGGCTTGGTACAATAGCAAAGAATCAGAAAAAAAACTTTCAAGTTTTGGATTTGAAATAGGATCAAATTCAGGAATAGGACCAATAAAGTTAAGTCTAGCTCGAAATATAGATTATAATAGATATATTGGGTATATCAATATAGGTTATGGTTTTTGATATTTAAACTGGATAATTAATAGGCAAATACTAAAAATAAATATAAAAAAGTTGACAAAATATTCTTTTAATGATATACTACTTTTAAGTTAGAAAAATAAATTACAGTAATTGGAGGGAAGAAATGACAGGAACAGTAAAATGGTTTGACGCAAAAAAAGGATTCGGATTCATCACTACTGAAGAAGGAGACGAAGTATTCGTACACTATTCAGGGATAGCAGGAGACGGATTCAAAACTCTAGAAGATGATCAAGAAGTAGAGTTTGAAGTAGTTGAGGGAGAAAAAGGACCTCAAGCAGTAGAAGTATCAGCAGTATAAAAGTTTTAAGTATTTAAAATTTAAAATGTAAAACAAACAAGTAATTGGAGGGAAGAAATGACAGGAACAGTAAAATGGTTTGACGCAAAAAAAGGATTTGGATTCATAGCTACTGAAGAAGGAGACGAAGTGTTCGTACACTATTCAGGAATAGAAGGGGACGGATTCAAAACTTTAGAAGATGATCAAGAAGTAGAATTTGAAGTAGTTGAGGGAGAAAAAGGACCTCAAGCAGTAGAAGTATCAGCATTATAAGAATTTTGAATAGTATTCAAAATAAACACAAAATATATAATTAAATTAGTAATTGGAGGGAAAAGAAATGACAGGAACAGTAAAATGGTTTGACGCAAAAAAAGGATTTGGATTTATCACTACTGAAGAAGGAGACGAAGTATTCGTACATTTTTCAGGAATAGCAGGAGACGGATTCAAAACTTTAGAAGATGATCAAGAAGTAGAATTTGAAGTAGTTGAGGGAGAAAAAGGACCTCAAGCAGTAGAAGTATCAGCATTATAAGAA
>JBNJFI010000024.1:0-3006 GCA_051746725.1 Fusobacteriota bacterium | reverse complement strand
TTTTGAATAATATTCAAAATAAATAATTAAGTAATTGGAGGGAAAAAGAAATGACAGGAACAGTAAAATGGTTTGACGCAAAAAAAGGATTTGGATTTATCCAAACTGAAGAGGGAGAAGATGTATTTGTTCACTATTCAGGAATAGAAGGAGATGGATTCAAAACTTTAGAAGATGATCAAGAAGTAGAATTTGAAGTTGTAGAGGGAGAAAAAGGACCTCAAGCAGTGGATGTAACAGTTGTATAATTGATTATCAAAAAAGAAAGACTTAAGTTTAATTACTTAAGTCTTTTTTTAATTTAAAATTTAGCTTAGTATAAGTAATATAAAGTATGATAGGTTTTAATTATTAAAAGGGAATTAGGTGAAAAACCCGAGCAGCCCCCGCTACTGTAACTTGGACGAAATTCTCAAACCACTGTTATTTAAATAAAATAACGGGAAGGGAGAAGATTAGGATGAAGAGAAGCCAGGAGACCTGCCTATTATTTTTATCAAACCGGAATTTATTTTTTGATGAAATGAATAAAAGTTTAGACAGAATTATTTCTAAATAGGACTTCACTTTATATCTTATTCTTCGGAGGGAAGAATGAAGATAGGGTAATTAAGGCAAAATTTATTTAGTAGGACATAAATGAACTTAAATAATTAGATAAAATTCTATATAAGATGTTTTAATTATTTCTATCTTCTTCATAATATAAAAAAATGAAGGAGGAAGAAAATGAAAAAAGTAATTTTAGTGTGTATGGTTTTAGTGGGAAGTATATTGTTAGGTGAAAATGGTATTGATTTTGGAGAGGTGACAGTTACAGCAGAAAGGTTTGAAACTACAACCCGTAATGTACCTAAAAATATTAGTATTATCACAGAAAGTGAGATTCAAAAAAGTGGTGCTTCAAATCTAATGGAAATTTTAGAAACTGTCCCAGGAGTCGTGGTAGGAGATTGGACAGGTAGTGGTAAAATGGGAAGTATAGATTTACGAGGTCAAGGAGAGTCTGCTAAGAATAATGTATTGGTTCTTGTAGATGGAGTTAGTGTTAATTCTATTGATATGAGTGGACCTGAATTTAGTAGCATTCCTGTTGAGGAGATAGCTAGAGTGGAAGTTTTACCTGGATCTGGTGGAGTGATGTATGGAGATAAGGCAGTGGCAGGAGTAATAAATATAATAACTAAGGATATCAAAAAAAATGGTTTTTCTGGATTTTCAAAATCTGAATCAGGAAGTGATTGGTTATTTAGTTATGGCGGAAAATTGAATTACAAAAGAGACAAATTAACGACATCAATTACTTATTTTGATAAATATACCGACGGACATAGAGAAAACTCATATTTTGATAAAAAAAATTATAGTCTAAAATTAGAGTATCAAATTTTAAAAGATCAAAATATAAGTTTTAAATATTTCAAATATGAAGATAATTATGGAATGCCAGGTCCTTTATCAGAAGAGGAACTAGAAAAGAATAGAACTCAATCAAAAAATTTAGAAGATAATGCTCAAACTTCGGAAGAAAACTACCAATTACAATATACGTATAATAAAAATTACTTACAGCTTACAAATAATTTTAATTATAAGTATAGAAAAACTAAATCCAATTGGGTTTCGTATGGAGATCAAAGTGTTATCAAAAATGAAAAATTCACAAATAATTTAAAATTAAAGATTGATTTGAATAAATTGAAAGTTATAACAGGGTTTAATTATTTGGATGGTAATAGTAAAAAGTCAGATAATAATATGGAAAAGAAAAATTTATCTGGGTTTGTTTTAAATAAATTTAAATTAAATGAGTTCACAGAAATTCAAGGTGGATACAGAAAAGAGTTTACAAAATTAATTTATAATAATATTAAAACAAAAAATTACAATCAAGATCTCTTTGAAACTAGTATTAATTATTTGTACTCTAAAACAGGGAATATATATATGACTATTGGAAACACATATAGAACACCTGTTATAGATGAATATTTTGAAGCTGGGAACCCATTATGGGGAGTTAGTGATCATTATAATGAAAATTTAAGGCCACAGGTTTCAAATAATTATGAATTTGGGATAAAAGAGTACTTTCTTAATACAGCAATAGACGTAAGTTTTTTTAAAAATAAAACAAAAGATGAAATATATTTTAATACAAAAACGTACCATAATGATAATATGGAGTCCGATATAGATCGTATTGGATTTGAGATTAAATCAGATCATTATATAAATCCTTATATAAATATAAAAGAAAATTATTCTTATATAAGGGCAGAATTTGAATCGAAAAATAATGAAATAAAAGAAGTTCCAGGAGTTCCTAGACATAAATATAGTGCTATAATAGAAACAAACCCATTAGATAATTTGAAAATATCAGGAGTTTTTAATTTTTTAGGAGAAAGATATGCTATATCAGATACAGATAATAGTTTAGATAAAGTTTCTTCATATAAAACTTTAGATTTAAAAACTGATTATAAGCTAGATAATTTTAATATATATAGTGGTATTAAAAATTTATTAAATGAAAAATATTCGTCTTATATAGTTGGTTATGGATCGTATAATTTCTATCCATCTTCTGAGAGGAATTTTTATCTAGGAATAAAATATAATTTTAAATAAAAATATAAAATAGGGATGGACTAATCTATCCCTATAAAAAAGGAGGAAGTTTTATGAGAATCGTATTAGGATCAGATCACGGAGGTTTAGAATTAAAGGATTATATAAAGGCTTATTTAGAAGGTAAGGGTTATGATATATTAGATGTGGGAACTAACACAGAAGACTCAGTAGATTACCCTGAGTATGGTGCAAAGGCTGCAAGAAAGGTTAGAGATGGAGAAGCTGAGTTGGGAATAATATTCTGTGGATCAGGAATTGGAATCTCTATGGCAGCGAATAAAGTCAAAGGAATCAGAGCTGCTTTATGCCATGATACTTATACAGCAAAGATGGCAAGATTACATAATGATGCCCAAATTTTAGCAATGG
>JBNJFI010000023.1:0-26180 GCA_051746725.1 Fusobacteriota bacterium | reverse complement strand
ACATTATACATGATTTTAGCTAAAATTTCAATATTTATTTTATTTTATTTTTTATCTATTATTCTTATTTTTCTTTAGATAAAATAGCCATCAATATTTCGTGAAAAACTCTATATATTGTGTTTTATATTTAAAAAGACACTATATATAGATTTTATTTTTTTAAGAAAAAAACAAGAGATATTTTGATTTTATTAAAAAATTTTACTTGCAAATTATATAATCGTTTAAGATCTTAAATTTCACTTTTTTGTAACAAATTTATTAATATCATTTATTACTTGACAAGAACAATTACTATCATATCTAAATTATAATATATTTAAAGATATTAAATTTAAAAATATTAAAAATTTGGTTTACACAGATAAAAATAAACTTTCTAAAATTACATTTTTTATTAAGTAATAATTATCAATGGATTTACCTTTAAAAAATCCATTCAAACTCTAATTCTTGAAAAGAAAAGTGGATTTGTGGATAACTTTGTTCAAAAGTGGATAACTTTATCTTTTTTGTTATAAAGTTTGCTGTTTTTCCACTTTTTTATGAGTTTTTCACATGAAACGACCTTTTTCCACCGGAATTTTGTGGATAACTTATATTTTTATAGCAAAAAAGGTGGAGATATTAGTTATCCCCACCTTTTTTGGCTATTATTCTTCTCTAACTTTTACAACTGACACTACTTTTTCATCTTTATCCACATTCATTATTTTTACACCTTGTGTATTTCTACCTAATACTGAAATACTTTCCACATTTGTTCTTATTAATACTCCATTTGAAGTTATTAACATTATTTCGTCATCTTTTTCTACCTCTTGAACAGATACAATATTTCCAGTGCGACTAGAAGTTTTTAGATTTCTAACTCCTTGACCAGCTCTAGACTGTATATTATATTTATCTAACTTAGTCTGTTTTCCATACCCATTTTCTGTTAATGTCAAAATAGTATTTTCTTTATTTTTTATAATAACTCCCGATACTATTTCATCATCTTTTTTAAGAGATATAGCTTTAACTCCTTTGGCTGTTCTCCCCATACATCTTACTTCTTTTTCAGAAAATCTGATGATTTTACCATATTTAGTTGCAGCCATTATTTCATTTTCTCCGTTTGTTACACCGATATGAACTAAATTATCATTTTTATCTAATTTAATTGCAATTAATCCGGCTCTACTTATTGACTCAAAAGATTTTAAATTACATTTTTTAACTTTTCCTTTTTTAGTCATAAATAAAATTTCTTCTTTATCATTAAAATCTTTTATTTTTACTATGTTTTTTACTTTTTCACCTTCTCTAAGCTTAATTATATTACCTATTAATGTTCCTCTTGCTTTTCTAGAAGCTTTAGGTATTTCATAAACTTTAAGACTATGTGCTTTTCCTCTATCAGTAAATATTAATAATGAATCAAGATTAGAACCTAAATGTAAGTTAATTAAAAAATCTTCTTCTTGTGTACTATGGGCTTTTATTCCCTTTCCACCTCTATTTTGAACCTTATATCGGTCTAATTTCATTCTTTTTATATAACCTTTATTCGTAAGGGTTACAATAGAAGTTTCATCTTTAATTAGATCTTCTTTTTTGATATTTTTCTTTTCTTCTATTATTTCTGTTCTTCTTTCGTCATTATATTTCTCTTTTAATTCTGCTATTTCTGTTTTAATAATTGCATAAACTCTACCATCTTCACTTAATATAAGTTCATATTCTGCAATTTTTTCTTTTAACTCTGCATGCTCTGCTTCTATTTTACCTTTTTCTAAACCTGTTAATCTTTGTAATCTCATTTTTAAAACAGCAGCTGCTTGATCTTCACTTAAATCATAATCTCTTATTAAGTTACTAATTGCCTCTTCTTTGCTTTGAGAAGCTTTAATAAGTTTTATAACTTCATCTATATTATCTAACGCTATAATATAACCTTCTAAAATATGCGCTCTCTTTTTTGCTTTTCTCAATTTATATTTAGTTCTTCTAGTGACAACTTCAAATCTATGATTAATATAATGTTGTAAAGCCTGTTTCAAGTTTAAAACTTTAGGTTCTTTATTGACTAAAGCAAGTACATTAGCTCCAAATGTTTTTTGTAAAGATGTATATTTATAAAGTTTATTTAATACTAATCTATGATCTTCTCCTCTTTTTATCTCTATTACTACTCTAATTCCATCTCTATCTGATTCATCTCTAAGATTAGTTATCCCTTTAATCTTTCTGTCTTTGGCTAATTTTGCAATTTTCTTTATTAATCTAGCTTTATTAACTTGATATGGAAGCTCATTTATTATAATAGCTTCTTTCCCTTTTCTCATCTTCTCTATTTTTACTTTACCTCGAACTTTTATCTTTCCTTTACCAGTTCTATAGGCACTTTTAACTCCTTTGGTACCATTTATTATTCCTCCAGTAGGAAAATCAGGTGCTTTAATTATTTCATTTAAATCATCTATTGTCATATCAGGATTATCAATTAATTCTGTAATTCCATCTATTAATTCCCCTAAATTATGAGGTGGAATATTTGTTGCCATCCCAACTGCTATTCCAGAAGCTCCATTTAATAATAAATGTGGTAATTTTGCAGGCAAAACTGCTGGTTCATCCAATGAATCATCAAAGTTTTTAGTAAAATCCACTGTATCTTTTTTAATATCAACCATTAACTCTTTTGATATTTTAGACATTCTAGCCTCTGTATATCTCATTGCAGCTGCACTATCTCCATCTATTGATCCAAAATTTCCATGACCATCCACTAATAAATATCTGTAATTAAATTCTTGAGCCATTCTAACCATAGTATGATACACAGCAGTATCACCATGTGGATGATACTTCCCTAGTACTTCCCCTACTATTCTAGCAGATTTCTTATGCGGCTTATTACTAAACATTCCCATCTCATTCATAGCATATAAAATTCTTCTATGAACAGGTTTTAATCCATCTCTAGCATCTGGTAATGCTCTACTAACAATTACACTCATGGAATAATCCAGGTATGAAGCCTTCATTTCATCTTCTATATATATATCTGTAATATTCTCATTTATCTTTTCTGACATTCTCTTAATCTCCTCCCAAATCAAACATACCTTATTTTTTTAAAACTTTCTTTTTTATCTTATATATCTAAATTTCTTACTTTATCTGCATGTTCTTGTATAAAATCACGTCTTGGTTTTACTTTGCCACCCATTAACACAGAAAAAATTTGATCTGCATAAGTAGCATCTTCCATTTTAACTTGCAATAATCTTCTATTAGATGGATCTAAAGTAGTACTCCACAATTGTTCGGGATTCATTTCTCCTAGTCCTTTATATCTTTGAATACTATAATTTTCTCCATTTATATTCTTTACTATTCTATCTCTATCTTTTTCAGTATAAGCATATTCACTTTTTCTACCCTGCTGAATTTTATATAACGGAGGTTGCGCTATATATATATTTCCATTTTCTATTAACTCTTTATAGTGTCTAAAAAAGAAAGTTAATATCAATGTTCTTATATGTGCTCCATCAACATCTGCATCTGTCATTATTATAATTTTACTATATCTTAATTTTGACATATCCAGATCTTCACCAAAATTTACTCCAAAGGCTGTTATCATAGCTCTGATTTCATCATTTTCCAATGCTCTATTTATTCCCGATTTTTCTACATTTAAAATTTTTCCTTTTAATGGTAATATTGCTTGAAATTCTCTATTTCTACCTTGTTTTGCTGATCCTCCAGCAGAATCCCCCTCGACAATAAATACCTCACTTTTATCTGCATCTTTTGAAGCACAATCAGCTAATTTTCCAGGTAAAGAACTTACCTCCAATGCACTCTTTCTTACTACTAAGTTTCTAGCTTTTTTGGCAGCTTCTCTTGCCTTTTTTGAAAGCCATATCTTATTAATTATCTCTTTTGCATCGTCTGGATGATCTTCTAAATATATTTTAAGATATTTAGAAACTATTGAAGAAACTATCCCTGTTATTTCAGAATTTCCTAATTTTGTCTTGGTCTGACCTTCAAACTGAGGTTCAGGAACTTTTATATTTATTATTGTAATAATTCCCTCTCTAACATCTCTTCCTAAGAAATTATCGTCTTTTTCTTTTAACATACCAGTACTTCTAGCTACGTCATTTACTGTTCTAGTAAGAGCTGATTTAAAACCACTTACATGGGTTCCACCTTCATGAGTGTTTATATTATTTACAAAAGAAAAAATATTTTGTTTAGACCCCTTAACATATAGAGCAGCAACTTCTACTTCTACTCCATCTTCTTCTCCCTCCATATATATAGGATCATCTATTACTTTAGTTTCTTCTTCTTCTAATTCTCTTATAAAATCTTCAATTCCACCTTCAAATTCAAATGACTCTTTTCTAACCTCATCTTTTCGTTCATCTATGACATCTATTTTTAGACCTCTATTTAAATATGCTAATTCTTTCATTCTAGCTATAATTCTATCACACTCGAATACTGTATCTTCAAAAATGTCTGAATCAGGTTTAAATTTTATTTTAGTTCCTGTATCTTCTAAACTGTCTGCTTCACCTATTACTTTTATAGTTTCTTCTGGGATTCCTGTTTGATACCTTTGAAACCATATTTTTCCTTCTCTTTTTACTTCCACTTCTAACCAACTTGATAATGCATTTACAACAGATACTCCAACTCCATGTAGTCCACCTGAAACTTTATATCCTTTATTTTCAAATTTCCCACCGGCATGTAGAACTGTCATAACTAGTTCTAATGCTGATTTTTTTTCTTTGTCATGATTTTCTACAGGTATACCCCGTCCATTATCTTGTACTTCTATAATGTTATCTTTTAATACTTTCACATCTATTTTAGTACAATGTCCTGCTAGAGCTTCATCAACACTGTTATCTACAACTTCCCAAATCAAATGATGTAATCCTCTTAAAGAAGTTGAACCTATATACATACCAGGTCTTTTTCTTACTGCTTCTAATCCCTTTAAAACCGTTATTTCTTTAGCTGAATAATCACTCATTTTTACCTCCGTATTTATTATCTTCTTTTATCTTTTTAAACTCTTCTCCTCTAGAATATAGAGTTCTTACTGTATATGATGATAAATATATATATTTATCTGTTATTATTAATGTTCTTTTTTCTTTTTTAGATAAATCTATGATTTTTTTACGATTATATTTTAAATACTCTTCTCCATTTTTTGTTTGCGAAAAATGTTCATAATCAACTATTGTTACAATTTCATCTAAAGGTATAAAGTATTTGTTTTCTATATATGTATACATTTTTCCTCCTATGTTTCATGTGAAACATTTTTTAAAAAACCGTATATTCTGTCTTTTAATATCTTTTTATCTTCTATACCTGTTTCTAAAACATAATATTTATAAGCATTTTCATAGGCTTTTTTAGTATTATCTTCTTTTAGATATATATTCATTTTTCTTTGGTACTTATCTTTTAATTTGTTTTTAGCCCTTATATAATCATTTTCATTTATATATGGATGTCTCTTTTTTAGACCTATAAAAGAAATACCTAAGTTATTTTTTATATCCTGTAATAATTCTCTCTCTTGTTTTTTATGGCTCTTTTCTAAGCATATAGTACACTTATCACCAGAATTTTTATGTATGCTTCCACATTTACCACATTTCTTATAACCTTTTTTGAGTAAAGCCTTTTCTCTTTTTTTATTATTAGAAATAACTTTATATATTCTCTTTTTTATATCTGGGTTTTCTATATCTTTTATCTCTTTTTTTATTAAATATATATCTTCTCTAGAAAGAGTTACATTGTTAATATCAATTCTTTCATATTCTTTTTCATTCATATTTATATTGGAAAATTTTTTGTCGTTTATTTTTCCAACTTTAAAATAAATTTCTTTTACTTCTTCGTCTGATAAGAAAGTATTAACTTTTTTTAATATATCTCTTTCCAAAAATCTCATCTCTTGTAACCATATAGAGCTTTCCACTTGTACTTTTAACTTTCCTTCTTTTATGAAAACTGGCCGACTTTTTTTTGCCAAATTTTCTCCTACTATGTCTTTCCATTTTACATCTAGCATCTCTTTTTTTAAAAAAGGACTCTTTTTTATCTGCTCTTTTATGATTTCTTGTATATCATGAGTTTTTTGCATAAATTCTCCCTTTTTCTATATAAAAATTATTTCCTTCTAAATCTACCTTTTCAGTAGAAGTAATAAAAGTTTGTATCTTTTTATTTTTAAAGTATTCTATTATATTATTTTTTCTTTTAAAATCTAAATATGAAGAAATATCATCTATAAGAAATATAGGATATTCTTTTTTTTCTTTTATCATTATATCTATTTCAGCTATTTTTAAAGCAAATACAATTGATTTTTTTTCTCCTTGAGAAGAGTAATGTCTTGCGTTTTTTTCATTTAATAAAAATTTATATTTATCCTTTTGAGGTCCTACCAAGGAATAACCATATCTGTTTTCTCTTTTTTTTACTTTTTCCATTTTTTTTAATATTTTTTCTCTTATTTGATTTTCTGATAATTTTTCTATTTCTCCTATAAAAGAAATATATTTTAATTTTAATTCAGATTCAAGATCAAATAACTTTCTGTATTTTAAATTTAATAACCTAGATAAATTTTTACTAAAGTCTAATCTTTTTTTTAATATTTTTATTGAATAATCAATAAACTTTTCATTATATAAAACAAAAATATCTCCTCTAGTATTTTTAGTCTTTAATAATTTATTACGACTTTTTAAAATTTTATTATATTCTTTTAAATTTTGATAATATTTAAAATTAGCCTGAGATATTTCATAGTCAAAAAAGTTCCTCCTTATAGAAGGAGAACCTATAACCAATGATATATCTTCCGGGATAAATGATATTGCATTTACTTTACCTATAAATTCATCATATTTGACCTTAGTTTTGTTATAATAATATTCTTTTTTATTATTTATAGATACCGCAATATTTTTATTTCCTATCATATCACTATAATTAGAAAAAACCTTTAACCTATCTTTTTCATGATTTATTAATTCTTTTACTTTATTGGTTCTAAAACTTTTTCCAGTAATATTAAAATAAAGCATTTCTAAAAGATTGGTTTTTCCTTGACCATTTTGACCATAAAATATATTTAAATTAGGTTCAAACTTTAATTTATCTTTTTTTAAATTTCTAAAATTCAAAAAAGTACTGGTATTAATCTGCAAAATTTACACCTCGTAACTAGAATTTACTCTGTATTTTTCTCCTTCTACTTCTATAATATCATCTTGATATAATTTTTTACCTCTTCTAGTTTCAATATTTTCATTAACTTTTACCAAAAAATTATTTATTAAATATTTTGCATCAGAACCGGTATTTACTATATTACTCCATTTTAAAAATTGGTCTAACTTAATATACTCGGTATTTATATCTATATCTTTCACTATTCCTCCTTATTTATATATATTTAAAATAACTTATGACTCTATTCTTTCTCTTAACATAGCTAGATCTTTTTCAAAAAACTTTTTTTCTTTTTTTTCTTTTTCAATCTTAGAAACACTATGCATAACAGTTGTATGATCTTTACCACCAAATATATCCCCTATTGCAGCAAATGGAAGCTGTAACATATTTCTCAAAAAATACATTGCAACTTGTCTTGATTTTGCTATTCTTTTCTTTCTTCTTTTAGATTTCATTTGTTCTACTGGAATATCATAGTGTTTAGATACTACATTGATTATTTTTTCTTTTGTAACTAATTTTGATTTATTTTTTAATACATCATATAATATCTCTTCAACTAATTCTACTGTTATTCTTTTTTTAAGTAAAGATGCTCTGGCAACAATCCTATTTAAAGCTCCTTCTAATTCTCTAATATTAGAATTCACTGATTCTGCAATATAATTTATAACTTCTTCGGATAATTTAATATTTTCAGTCTCTACTTTATTATTCAATATAGCAACTCTTGTTTCAAAATCTGGCTGTTGTATATCTGCAATTAATCCCCATTCAAATCTTGAAACTAATCTTTTTCCAACATTTTTAATTTCTTTCGGAGATCGATCACTGGAAATAACAATTTGTTTTCCCAATTGATGTAACTCATTAAATGTATGAAAAAACTCCTCTTGAGTACTATCTTTACCAGCTAAAAATTGTATATCATCTATTAATAAAACATCTAATTTTCTATATTTACTTCTAAATTGTTGCATCTTATCATTTTTCAATGATTTAATTAAATCATTTGTAAATTGTTCAGAAGAACAATAAAATATCTTTTTTGAAGAATCATTATTCAATATATAATTTCCAATAGCGTGCATTAAATGGGTCTTTCCTAATCCAACTCCTCCATGTATAAATAAAGGATTATAAACTTTCCCTGGCATTCTAGCAACTGCTTCTGATGCAGCTTCTGCAAATTCATTACTTTTACCTACTACAAAATTTTCAAAAGTTGAACGCCTTTTTAAATTATATTTATTATTATTAAAGAGATTTAAAGGTTTTTCTTTATCATCATCTTCATCAGATATTTCTTCTATTTTTTCTTCTTTGTTAGACATATTCATATCATCTTCTTCAATCTTATTACTCTGTTTTACCTGTATCTTCAAATCAGTAAATCCATCTCGTAAAACTAAAACTTCATTAAGAATTTCAATAATTTTATCTTTAAATTTTTTCTCAATTCTATCTTTAATAAAGTTATTATCTACTTCAACAACTAAACAATCAGAATCTAATAAAACTGGAATTACATTTAAAAGCCATGAATTATAATCTGACTCACTGGTACTCCATTGTAACATTTTTAAAACTCTATTCCAAACATCTTTAGATTTGTCTTTCACTATATACTCCTTTCTATTCAAAGTTAATTTTCCACAATAAACTATAACATATTTTTATATTTTTAGCAAATCCTTTTGTTTTCCACTTATCCACCTACTTTTCCACAAAGGTTTACCTATATCCATTATATTTATATAATTTTCCACCTATTATTAAAAACCTTTTTTATACTTTTGAACACCTATATATACTGGATTTATTTTTTTTTATCCACATATAAAATTTTTGTGTATAAAACATCCTCACATAGTGTTCAAAATATGTTATAAATTAAATACCTTTTAAAATAACTGTTGAAAAGATTTTCTTTTACACAAAACTTACACACTGAAAATCAAGCACCAAGTCAACAAGCATAAGGGTTTCAACTTTTCCACACCACCTACTACTACTACTACTATCTTTTATAATATAATACACATATGATAATTAAGTGGAAAAACAAAAAACTAGATTGTATTAAAATCAAACACTTGAGTTAAATCACCAGTGTTTGATATAAGAACACAAACCCTAATTATTTATTTTAATATAAAATTAATTAAAAGTTTACTTGACATTTACTGTAAATTTTAATAAAATTGTTATCTAGGAATAGATTTAGGAGGTGATTATAAAATGAAAAGAACATATCAACCAAATAAAAGAAAAAAGAAGAGAAAACATGGGTTTATTTCAAGAATGAAAACAAAAAGTGGTAGAAAGGTATTAAAGAGAAGAAGACAAAAAGGAAGAAAAAAATTAACTGTCTAATCTACTTTTTTATTTAATACTCAAACTAATTAGGATAAATAAGGGAGATATAATATAAGATGATCTCAATAAAAAAAAATCGAGAATTTCAAAAAATTTATAATTATGGAAAAAAATATTTTGGCAAATATCTTTTAATAATAATCTTACCAAATAACTTAAATTATAATAGACTTGGAGTTGTAGCTAGTAAAAAAACAGGTAATGCTGTAGTTAGAAATAAAATAAAAAGAATATTTAGAGAAATTTTTAGATTAAATATAAATAAAATATCTGGAAATTATGACATAGTAATTATCTCTAAATATCATACTGGCAATAAAATTAAAAGTCTAGATTATAAGAAAATAGAAAGTGATTTTTTAAGAGTACTAAAAAAAGCTAAAGTGTTAAAATGAAAAAATTATTAATATTCTTAATAAATATTTACCAAAATATTATATCACCCTTATTACCTAAAACATGTAGATTTTATCCTACATGTTCTACTTATAGTAAAAAAGCTTTAAAAAAACATGGTTTATTTAAAGGAATTTATTTATCAATAAAAAGAATATTAAAATGTAACCCCCTTTTTAAAGGTGGTTATGATCCAGTACCTAAAAAAACTGAGGAGGAATAAATGTCAGCAATTGCAGATTTTATTGGAATGATTTTACAACAATTATATTCTGTTTTTGGTAATTACGGAATTTCAATAATTGGAATAACTTTACTAATTAAATTTATACTATTTCCTTTAACTTTAAAACAAAGTAATTCAATGAAAGATATGAAAAAAATACAACCTGAAGTAGATAAATTAAAAGAAAAATATAGTGATGATAAAGAAACATTAAATCAAAAAACAATGGAATTATATAAAGAACACAATGTAAATCCTCTTGGAGGATGCTTACCTATTTTATTACAAATGCCTATTTTATGGTCTCTTTTTAGAGTTTTAAGAAGAACAGGAGAGGAAGCAATAATACCAGAAAATGCAACATTCTTAATTTGGAAATTAACAGAAACAGATCCATTCTTTGTATTACCTATTTTAAATGGATTAGTGGCATTTGCTCAACAAAAAGTAATGTCTGCAGATACATCTCAAAATAAACAAGCTCAAATGATGCAATATTTTTTCCCAGTTATGATTTTAATGATATCATTTAATATGCCAGTAGGTCTTCAATTATACTGGTTAACATCTAGTGCATTTAGTTTCTTTCAACAATTATATATTACTAAAAAAGGGGAGGAAGAAAAAGTTGAAAAGCAAATTGAAAATAAAAGCAAAAAATAAAAAAGAAGCACAAAATATAATTAATTCTGAATACGATTTAGAAGAATATGAAAGTTTTGAAATAATAGATGAAGATAAAGTTAATCCCTTGCTTGGATTAATTGGGAAAAAAAATACTTATACTTTAAAGAAAAATGAAAATTTAGAAATTAAAGTAAAATGTAAAATAGAAAAATTATTAGAGTTAATGGAACTTGATTTTAAATCTAAAGTTAAAAATAATGGTGAAAAAATAAAGGTACAGTTAGATGGTAAAGATAATGGAATATTAATTGGAAAAAAAGGAAAAACTTTAAATAGCTTTGAATATTTAATAAATAGTATTATAAATAATAAAAGAATAGAAGTAAATGTTGATGAATTTAAAGAAAAACGAAATAAAACAGTAATTAGCTTAGCTAAAAAAATGGCTCAAAAAGTTTTAAGAAAACAAAAAGCAGTAAAATTAAATCCCATGCCCCCTAGAGAAAGAAAACTTATACATGAAGTAATAAATGAGTATGAGGGGCTTGAAACTCACAGTGAAGGACGAGATCCCAAAAGATATATAGTTATAAAACTTGTAAAAGAGGATAATTAAAATGTTTGATACTATAGCAGCAATTTCTACTCCTAGAGGCGAAGGAGGAATTGGGATAATAAGAATATCCGGAGATGAGTCTTTAGAAATATTAGAAAAGATATTCAAACCTAAAAACAAAGCTAAAATAAAAGATTTAAATAATTTTTCTATTAATTATGGACATATATATAATAACAATAAACTTATAGATGAAGTTTTAGTTAGTATAATGAAATCTCCAAATACATATACAAAAGAAGATATTGTAGAAATAAATTGCCATGGAGGTTTTTTGATAACAGAAAAAATTTTGGAAATAGTATTGAGTAAAGGGGCTAAACTAGCTAAACAAGGAGAGTTCACAAGAAGAGCTTTTTTGAATGGAAGAATTGATTTAACACAAGCAGAAGCTGTAATGGATTTGATCAATGCTAAAACTGAAAAAGGAATTGATATATCATTAGATCAGCTCAGAGGCGATCTAAAGTCTAAGATAAAAGAGTTAAAAAAATTATTATTAGATGTTTCAGCACATGTAAATGTTATAATTGATTATCCAGAAGAAGGAATAGATGAACCTCTCACTGAGGAACTCAAAGAAAATTTGCATCATGTATATAAAAAAACTGATATTTTAATTAAATCATATGACAAAGGTAAAAAAATTAAAAATGGAATTAAAACTGTTATCATAGGAAAACCAAATGTAGGAAAATCAAGTCTTTTAAATGCTCTATTAAGAGAAGAAAGAGCTATTGTAACTCATGTTCCTGGGACTACAAGGGATAGTATAGAAGAGGTTATTAATATTGATGGGATTCCATTATTAATAGGAGACACAGCTGGAATAAGAGAAACAAAAGATTTAGTTGAAAATATAGGAGTTCAAAAAAGTAAAGAGATGGTCAAAAAAGCTGACTTAATTTTATTTGTAGTAGATAATTCAAAAAAGATAACAAAAGAAGATAGAGAGATATATAAAACTATAAAAAATAAAAATGTTATTGGAATTTTAAATAAGATTGATCTTGAAGATAATATTAATCTAGAAAATTTCGGTGATATAAAAAATTGGATTGAAGTATCAGCTAAAAATAAACAAGGAATTGAAAAACTAGAAGATGATATATATAAATATTTAATAAATAATGAAATTGAAAACATATCTGATGATATTATAATAACCAATGTAAGGCACAAAGCTGCGTTAGAAAAAACTAAAGAAAGCATCGAAAATATATTTGATACTATAAATAAAGAGATGCCTCTGGATTTAATAGCCATAGATTTAAAAGAAGCATTGGATTCACTTTCTGAAATAACTGGGGAAATTAGTTCAGAAGATATATTAGATCATATATTTAAAAATTTTTGTGTTGGTAAGTAAAACCTGTTTGAATAAAACAGGTTTTTTTATTATATATAAAAGTATACTATAAAAAGAAAAAATCTTATTTTTAAAAATGTTTCACGTGAAACAAAATTATATATGGAGGAAAAAATGAAAGAAAGATATGAAGTTATTATAATAGGCGGGGGGCATGCTGGAGTAGAAGCTGCACTTGTTTCAGCTAGATTAGGAAAAAAAACAGCTTTATTTACTTTAAACTTAGATAGTATAGCTATGATGTCTTGTAATCCTGCCATAGGAGGTCCAGGAAAAACTCATTTAATAACAGAAATAGATGTATTAGGAGGAGAGATAGGAAAACATATAGATGAAAACAATATACAATTAAAACATCTTAATGAGAGTAAAGGGGTTGCCTCTAAGGTTACAAGAGCACAGTCAGACAAATATTGGTATAGAGTTAATATGAAATCAAAATTGGAAAAAAATAAAAATATAGATATAATACAAGAAGAAATAATAGAAATAATAACAGATAAAAATAAAGTTATAGGCGTAAAAAGTGGTTTAGATATAAATTATATGTCTAAAACAGTTATCATATGTACCGGAACTTTTTTGAATGGAAAAATAGTAGTAGGGAAAAAGAGTTATTCTGCTGGAAGACAGGGAGAAAAAGCTGCTAAACAACTATCTCAAAGCCTAATGGAAAATGGAATAGAAATAGATAGATTTCAAACAGCTACTCCTCCTCGGGTTAGTAAAAAGAGCATAGACTTTTCCAAAACAGAAGAAAAAAAAGGAGAAGATTTTCCTAATTTCTTTTCAGTATTTACTGATGAAAAAAGAAACAAAAATTATCCCACATGGTTAACTCATACCAATGAAAAAACAATTGATGTAATGGAAAAACTATTGAAGTTTTCTCCTATTGTTACAGGAGCCATAGATTCAAAAGGTCCAAGGCATTGTCCTTCAATTGATAGAAAAGTTATTAATTTTCCAGAAAAAAAGAAACATCAAGTTTTTTTAGAATTAGAAAGTCTAGAAAGTGAAGAGGTCTATGTAAATGGCATAACGACTTCTTTGCCACCATTTGCCCAGGAGGAAATATTAAAAACTATTCCTGGATTAGAAAATGTCCAAGTTATGAGGTATGCCTATGGAATTGAATATGATTATGCTCCTCCATATCAATTAAAACTAAGTCTGGAATCTAAAAAAATAGAAAATTTATATTTTGCAGGACAAATCAATGGAACTTCTGGATACGAAGAAGCTGCAGCCCAGGGATTCATAGCTGGTGTAAATGCTTCTCGAAAAGCTATGGATAAAGATCCTATTGTAATTGATAGAAGTGAAGGATATATAGGAGTATTAATAGATGATATAATAAATAAAAAATTATTAGAACCATATAGAGTATTACCGTCTAGAGCAGAATACAGACTTAATTTAAGACAAGATAATGCTTTTTTGAGATTATTGGAAAAATCAAAAAAGATAGGAGTAATCCCCAAAAGTAAGATGGAAAGGTTGGAAAAGATAAAAGAGGCTATAGAAACTGAAGTGAAGAGGTTATTAAATACCAAAATTTATCCAACTAAAGAAAACAACCTAGTGTTAGAAGGAATGAGAGAGCCTAAATTAAAAAAAGCTATTTCTGCTGCAACTTTACTACAAAGAAAGAATATAAAATATAGAGATCTTAAAAACTTTATAGATATACGAGAATATCCAAAAAAGGTAATAGAAGAAGTAGAAATTGAAATCAAATATCATGATTTCATAATCAGAGAAAAAAAGCAAATTGAAAAATTTAAAAAAATGGAAAAAATAAGAATACCAAATAATATAAATTATAATTCAATAGATGGAATATCCAATATAGCAAAAGAGGGATTAAATAAAATAAAACCAAGTTCCATGGGACAGGCTACTAGGATATCTGGTATAACAACTGATGATATTGCTATATTAATGGCAACTATAAAACAAAATCAAAAACAACAAAATCAAAAAAGTAATAAATCGGGGTGATTAAATGAAATTCAAAATAAAAAAGGATAAAGATGAATATTATAGAGGTTCTATCCCTTTTTTGTTAACCCAAAATAAAAGTAATATATATATATCAGCTAGAAATAAAAATTTAGATGATTATTATTATGTATTAAATGATTTTTATCCAGGTAGAGTATTAAAAATGGAAAAAATCAACATAAGCAAAGAGGAATTAAGGGGGAAAAAACAGGAACTTATAGAATTACTAAAAGACGAAAAACCTTTTGTAATACTTGCAAGTTTAGCCTTTGCAACTGATAATTTTCCAGATATTAGTAATTTTTTATTACTTGAAAATTCCAAAACATATAAGATGAAAGATATAAAATTATATTTAGAAGATAATGGGTATAAAAATAATTACTTAATAGAAGATAGAGGAGAATACAGTCATAGAGGTGATATTTTAGATATATTTCCTGTTAATGAAAAATATCCAATAAGGATTAGCTTTTTTGATAATGAAATAGATAGGATAAGTTATTTTGATATAACTAATCAAAGATCGATATCCAAATTTGAGAATAAAAAACAAATAAAAATATTTTCTAATAAAATGAATTCTGGTAAAGGAAATATAATTGATTTAATATCTAAATTATCTTCTTTAAGTAAAGTTAAAATATATATAGAAAAAGATGATTTTTTAGATTACAAATTAGAAGAGATTATTACTTTTTACAAAAAAGATGAGACAAATATAACTGAAAAGAAAATTAGAAATAATTATAAAAAAATAATATCCAAAGGTAAATTTTTAAAAATTCTAAGCTTTACTGAAAGAGAGTTGTCTCAATTTAAGGATTATGAGATGATAGGAAAAATTTCAAAAGATGAAAATATTTTAATTTTAACAGAAGAAGAAAAAAGAGTAAAAGAAAAATTGATCGATTATGATAATATAAAAATCAAGAAATATCCATACTATGAAGGTTTTAGATATGAAGAAAAACTCATTATAACTGATAGAGAATTAAAGGGAATAGTTGTAAGAAGAGAAGAAGCCAGTACAAGTATCAAAATAGAAAATGTAAATCAAATAGAAAAAGGGGAATATATTATACATGAAAAATTTGGAGTAGGTATATTTCAAGGGATTGAGATGCAAAGAGGTAGTGACTATATAAAAATAAAATATGCAGATCAAGATAAATTATATGTTCCTATTGATCATATTAATAGAGTAGAAAAATATTTAACAGATAAGGCAAAAGAACCTAAAATATATACTCTAGGAATAAAAGGTTTTAGAAAGAAAAAGGCAAAGATACGGGAAAAGATAATAGAATTTGCCAAAAAACTTATAAATACAGCTGCTAAAAGAGAAGTCAAAAAAGGGCATGCATTTGGAAAAGATACAGTTTGGCAAGAAGAGTTCGAAGAGGGATTCCCATTTAGAGAAACTAAAGATCAAAAACAAGCTATATTAGATACAAAAAAAGATATGGAAGCTCCTATTGCAATGGATAGAATAATATGTGGTGATGTGGGATATGGAAAGACAGAGGTGGCACTGAGAGCTGCCTTTAAAGCAGTTATGGATGGAACTCAAGTAACGATTTTAGCTCCCACTACTATTTTAGTTAACCAGCATTTTAGAGTTTTTAAAGATAGATTTAAAAACTATCCAATTGAAATAGCCGGTATTTCAAGATTGAATAAAAAAAGAGAACAAAAAGAAATACTAAAGGGTCTAGAAAAAGGGGTAATAGATATTATAATAGGAACCCATCGGTTAATTCAAAAAGATATAAAATATAAAAAATTAGGATTACTTATAATAGATGAGGAACAAAAATTTGGTGTTAAAGCCAAGGAAAAAATGAAGAATTATAGATACAATATTGATATATTGACTTTAACAGCAACTCCTATTCCTAGAACATTAAATATGGCTCTCTTAGGGGTAAAAGATATATCTACAATAGAGACTGCCCCTGAAAACCGAAAAAAAATTGAAACTAATATAATAAAAGAAGATAAAGAAGATATAAGGAAAATAATATTAAAAGAACTAACAAGAGATGGACAGGCTTTCTATCTTTTTAATCGAGTTAGAGGAATAAAAAAGAAAAAAGAAGATTTAGAAAAACTATTTGAAAGTGAAAAACAAATAAATAATATGAATATTGATTATATACATGGTAGATTAAAAGCAGAGGATATAAAAAATAAATTAAATGAATTTGAAAATGGAGAAATAGATATATTAATAACAACCACAATAATTGAAAATGGTATTGATATAGCAAATGCAAATACAATAATTATAGAAGATTTTGATAAGCTAGGTTTATCTCAGATATACCAGATAAGAGGTAGAGTAGGCCGTAGTAGCAGAAAAGCTTATTGTTATTTAATGTATAAAAATAAAAAACAAATGACAGACTTGGGAAAGAAAAAACTTGAAAAAGTAAGTGAAATGAATAATATAAGTGGTTATCAATTGTCGCTTGAAGATATGAAAATAAGAGGGGCAGGAGAAATATTAGGTAAAAAACAACATGGAGCTATAAAATTTTTGGGTTATGACATGTATCTACGTATGTTAAAAGAAGAAACACAACGATTAAAAAATAATCGTG
This sequence comes from Fusobacteriota bacterium, assembly GCA_051746725.1. Classification (GTDB taxonomy): domain Bacteria; phylum Fusobacteriota; class Fusobacteriia; order Fusobacteriales; family JBNJFI01; genus JBNJFI01. The sequence continues at coordinate 8,670 of JBNJFI010000023.1, read as the reverse complement.
GGGAATTAAAATTAAAAACAGAAGATAAAGAAGAAATAATTATAAAAATAGATAAAAAGGGATATATACCTACAGAATATATAAGAGAAAAAGAAAAAATAAAAATATATAAAAGATTAATACTAATAGATAAAATAGAAAACTTAAAAAAATTAGAAAATGAAATAAAAGATAGGTTTGGTAAGATGCCTATACAAGTAAAAGATTTGTTTAGTTATTACAAAATAAAGATTTTAGCTCAAAAAAGTGGAATAAAATCCATCAAGGAGAGAAAAAATGGTTATATTTTAGACTTTTTTGAAAAAAGTACTTCAAAAAACAATCTAAATATGTTATTATTAAATGGAACAGTTAAATATATTTCTAAAGAAAAAAAAGTATTAATTGAAGAAAAGAAAGATTTGGGTAAGATATTAAAAAAAATAATTAAAAAAGGGAGTGACTAAATTTGAAAAGGAAATTAGTAGTATTATTATTAGCAGGTGCTTTGTTAGGATGTAATCAAAGTGAGGTTTCAGCTAATAATTCAGGGGATAAAAATGCAGAAACACAAAAGGTAGAACAAAAAGTAAATGGTGAAAATGTATTAAAAAGAGTAGGTAACGAGGTAATAACAAAAGATGACTTAGAACAAGAATTATCGAACATGCCAGATCAATATAAAAAATATTATGAAACTGAGCAAGGGAGAGTACAACTATTAGAAAGATTAACTGAACAAAAAATATTAAAACAAGTGGCTTTAGAACAAGGAATAGATGAAAATGAAGAGTATTTAGAAGAACTAGATAAAGTAAAAGAAAACTTATTAGCTAAGTATGTTGTACAAGTTAATGTATTAGATAATATAGAAGCTTCTGATGAAGAATTAAAAGCTTTTTATGAAGAAAATAAAGATAAATATAAATCTGAAGAAGAGGCAACAGCTTCTCATATATTAATAAAATCTGATACAGAAAATGCGGAATCAAAAGCAAAAGATGTACTTAAAAAAGCTCAAGAAGATGGAGCAGATTTTGCAAAATTAGCAAAAGAATATTCAGAAGGTCCATCTGCTGATAACGGTGGTTCTTTAGGAACTTTTGGAAAAGGAAAAATGGTTCCAGAATTTGAAAAGGCTGTATTTGGAGATGCAAAAGCTGGAGAAGTTTATCCTGAACTAGTAAAAACTCAATTTGGATATCATATAGTAAAAGTTGATGATAAAAATCAATCGGGATTCAAAAAATTTGACCAAGTAAAATCTCAAATAGAAGAAGATGTGTTAAATGAAAAGAAACAAAGTAAATATCAAGAATTTATGGAAGAAAAAAAAGCTCAATATCTAGATGAAGAAAAAGATGAAAATAAAGAAGAAAAGAAAATGGAAGAAAATAAATAAAAAAAAATAAAAGAAGATATAAAGTAGCTAGCATCCTTGGATGCTAGCTACTTTAATAAAAAAGGAGGAATTGTGAGATTAGATAAATTTTTAAAAGTTTCGAGAATAATAAAAAGGAGACCAATTGCAAAAAAGGTATCAGATAATGGAAATGTAAAAGTTAATGGAAAAGTAGCAAAGGCCTCTACAAAAGTTAGTATAGGAGATGAACTAGAGGTTGAATACTTTAATAAAACTATAAAAGCTAAAATAAAAGATATACCAACAGGAAATATAAAAAAATCTGAAGCTAAAAAGCTAATAGATATAATTTAGAGAATGGAGAGATTGATATCAAAAAAGGTGATATAATAGAAAATATAAAAGTAGTTGATATAGGTTATAAAGGTGATGCAATTGGCAAAAAAGATGGATTTACTTTTTTCATAAATAGAGGGATTCCAGGAGATATATTAAAGGTTAAAATATTAAAGAAAAAGCAAAATTATGCAAAAGCAAAATTAATAGAAATTCACAGTGAGTCATCTAGCAAAGTTAAACCAAAATGTAATTATTTCTATGACTGTGGTGGTTGTCAAATTCAAAATATAAAATATATTGAGCAACTTAAATTAAAAAAAGAAAAAATAAAAAATGATTTAATAAGAATTGGAAAATTAAATAATATAAAAATAAATGAAGTAATAAAAATGAAAAAACCTTATAATTATAGAAATAAAGCACAGTTTAAAATAGAAAAGGAAAATAAAAAAACAAAGATTGGGTTTTATAAAAAGAGAACAAATAATGTAGTAGACATAAAAGAATGTGTAATTCAAAATGATTTAATTAATAAGATATTATTACAATTAAGTAAACTAATAAAGAAAAATAAAATATCTGTTTATGACAATAAAACAGGTAAAGGAATAATCAAAGAATTAATAATAAGAGTTTCTGAACAGACAAAAAATATAATGGTTATTTTAGTTACTAATGGAGAAACTTTGCCATATAAAAATTTAATAATAAAGACTTTATCAAGTAATGATAATATAAAAAGTATAATTCAAAATATAAATTATAAAAATAAAGAAGGCTTAGGAGATAAAAATATAAAAATATATGGAGATGAATACATAATAGATATATTAAACGATATGAAATTTAAAATATCTCCTCATTCATTTTATCAAATAAATGACAAACAAACTCAAAAATTATATAATAAAGTTTTGGAATTTGCAAACTTAAAAGGAGAAGAAGTAATTTTTGATCTTTATTCAGGTACTGGTACAATAGGTCTTTTTTTAGCCAATAAAGCTAAAAAAATATATGGAGTTGAAGTTGTAGAAGAGGCAATTTCTGATGCCAATGAAAATGCAAAATTAAATAACATAAATAATGCAATTTTTATAAATGGTAAAGCTGAAAACGTAATACCTAAGTTATATAATAGAGGTGTAAAGGCTGACTTAGTAATTGTTGATCCACCAAGACAGGGGTGCGATGAAAAATTATTAAAAACTATAGTAGATATGGAAGTCAAAAAAGTTATATATGTATCATGTAAGCCATCTACATTAGCTAGAGATTTAAAATATTTAAGCGAGAATGGATATAGTATTAAAGAGGTTCAACCTATTGATATGTTTCCTCATTCTATTCATATTGAAAATTGTGTAAAATTAGAAAAGATAAAAGAAAAATAATAAAATAATATAAATCAACACTAACTTATATACAAAAAAGTTAGTGTTGATTTTTTATAAAAAAAATGATATACTTGGGGTGGTTGTATGAAGGTGGTAACACAAAAAAGTAATGCAAAGATAAACATAGGATTAAATGTTTTAGGAAAAAGAGAAGATGGGTATCATAATCTAGAAATGATAATGGTTCCAATTACTTTATCAGATATTATAGAAGTTACTTTTTTTTCAAAAAAGGGAGATTTAAGCATAACTTGCAACAAAAAAGATATTCCTACTGGACGAGATAATATTATATATAAAATATATGAAAAATTTTATAAAATTACAGGTATTGAAAATCAGAAGATGCATATAAAATTAACTAAAAAAATACCATCTGAAGCAGGACTAGGTGGTGGAAGTAGTAATGGAGGATGTTTTCTTAAAATTTTAAATAAATATCATAATAATATTTTATCTGAAAAAAGTATGATAAAATTAAGCAAAACTATAGGTGCAGATATTCCTTTTTTTATAAAAAATAAAACATCCATTGTAAGAGGTATTGGAGAAAAAATAGAAATTATTCCTAATAATTTATTAAGTTCTATTATTTTAATAAAACCTAAATTTGGAATTAGTGCTAAAGAGGGATATAAAAGTTTTTCTATGAAAAAAAACTACAAAAAAGCAAATTTAGAACTAATCAAAAAAGGATTAGAGAATAATAATCTTGGATTAGTAAAAAAAAATATACAAAACAATTTACAAGAAGCTTTATTAAAAAGTAATAATAAATTATATGAATTTCAAAGAAGATTAGAAAAATTAGATTATTTAGATGAATGTAATTTTTTTATGACAGGGAGTGGAACAACTTATTATACTTTTGTTAAAGATGAAAAAATAGATGAAATATATATAAAATTAAAAAGAGAATTAAAAAATATAAATATAATAAAATCAAAAATTAAATCAACGAAAGGAAAGGTGTAAATTGATGGAAATTACAGAAGTAAGACTTAGATTGGCTAATACTGATGAGGATTCTAAATTAAAAGCATTTGCAGATATAACATTTGATAATATTTTTGTTATACACGGATTAAAAGTAATAGATGGAGATAATGGAATGTTTGTAGCAATGCCATCTAGAAGAATGCCAAATGGCGAGTTTAAAGATATAGCCCATCCAATAAAGACAGAAATGAGAAATTCAATAAATGAAACAGTAATAAAAGAATATGAAAAAGCATTAGACGAAAAAGAGTAAACCTAGTTAAGATAGCTATAATTTTTGTTGGAAAACCTGAAAAAGGGCTTGACAAAATATAAAAGATATAGTATAATCATATTCGTTGTTGCAAAATTGGGCTGTCGCCAAGTGGTAAGGCACTGGCCTTTGACGCCATTATTCGCTGGTTCGAATCCAGCCAGCCCAGCCAACAAAAAAAATCATAAATAAAAAAATAAACCAAAAGCGTAAAATTTTATTATAAAATTTTACGCTTTTTTATTATCTTTAAAAATTTAAAATAAATACTATAATTATTAAAAACCCAAGTATCTTCAATAATTAATTATTGAAAAATAAAAATCATTATGATATAATTATAAAGGAATCATAATAAAATAAATATTTCTATGAAAGGAATAAAAATGAAAAGGATATTAATTATTTTATTTATACTAATAACATCTATTCAGATAATATCATCAGATGATACTACTTACCGAGATGTAAGTAAGGAGCATTGGGCTTATTATTCAATAGAGAATTTAATAAATAAGGGAATATTAGAAGTTGATTCCGATTATTTTAATGGGGAAGTAAAAACTACTAAAAATGATTTAGTATATTATTTATCTAAAGTATTAAATAAATTAGATGAAACTAAAGCAGATAAAGATGATCTTCTAATTATAGAAAATCTTATATATGAATTTTCAAATGAACTAAATGAATTTGGAATGGATATTGAAAATTATAAATCAAAAATAGATAGATTACAAAACAATATAGAACCTACAAATGAAAAAATTAAGGAAAATGAAAGAAAAATAGCAAAAATAAATGAAATGTTAAAAAAAACAGATAAAAATACGGAAAAGTCTATAAAAAATCCGTCGTATAATAACTTTGGAAATGTAAGTATAAATTTTAGAAGTGAATTAATAAAAAATAATCTCAAAAAAGATTCCAGTGAACAAGAAGATTTAAAATACAAAAAAGATTATGAATTACAATTAAAATATTCTTTAGATCAAGGGGAGATTTTATTATCCAAAATATCACAACAAGAAATTGATGTAAATGCAAAAGGTAGACGAGAATTATCTGATAATTTGGAGATTGGATTTCACTTAGGAGATTATATAACAGACATAAGTAGTTATAGTAAAACTTTAAACTATAATAATTATGATTTAGATAAAAATAGGTTTTCTTCAAATAACATAGCAATAGAATCAGATATAATAAAAATTTATTCTGAAGAAAAAAACGATAGAGTGGAGCTTTTATTAGATTTGAATACTAAATATTTAAAAAGTTATTATCAAAGAAATTTTGAGGATGTTTTAAATAACTATGAATTGAGTATTGTTTATCCTGAGTTAGAAAATTATAATATTTCAATTTCATATGTTAACGAGGAAAAAAAAGAAGAAGAAAACAAAAAAAATTATAAATATGCTCTATCTCAAATAGATTATAGTGATAAGAAGAAAAAATTTAAAATAGGGTACGAACATAAAATAGAAAATGAAGCTATATATAATAACTTTTTTGGGAAAGCCGATTATGAAGTAATAGAAGGTAGCTATTTGGGATATGAATTAGAAATATTAGATACTCCTATAAATTCAAGTTTCTTGTATAATAATAAAATCAAACTTGAAAATATAACAGAAAATTCTAATATTAGGTTTGAAATTAATAAAATAAGAATTGAAAAAGAAGATGTAAAATTGGGAGAAGAAGATATACATAAATATGAATATATGGAATTAATAGCAAAATTAAAATATAATATAAAAGAAAAATATGGTATAAAAATGAGTTATTTGGATAAAACAATGCAAGAAAGTAAGGACAGAAAAACGATAACTTATATTATGCCATATTATAAGATAAATGAAGATATCGAAATATACATAAAATATATGGAAAAAAAATATGATATGTATAATGATATAAAAAAGAACATAGATGGGGATTATTATAATATGAATTTTGACAGAGAGAAAGGGATTATCCAAAACGGAGATATGGTTTCGCTAGGAATAGACATGAAATTTTAAAAGGGGTAATAAATGGGAAAAGACATAATAGAGTTAGGTCGAAATGTAGAGATAGAGGTATTACGAGATCCTAAATATAAAGGTAATTATTATTCTAGAATCGATGATATTGAAGAATCAAAGGATGGAAAATATCTTAAAATAGGACTCCCTATTGAAAAAGGTACAATTATTCCTTTGAGAATAAAAAGCAAAATTCAAATTAGAATGACCTTAGATGATGCGGTATATGCATTTAATGCTATTATATTGGCAAGAGGAAGGAAACCTTATGCTTATTTCAAAATTAAATACCCTGAAGATATAAAAAGAATACAAAGACGAAATTTCGTAAGAATTCCAATAAATTTACTTTTAAACTTGAGATATAAAATAGACTCTAAAAGTAAAGATAAAAACAAAAAAGATGAGTATGAAGAATTCAAGGGTATTTCAGTTGATCTAAGTGGTGGTGGAATTTATTTTTGGAGTAATAAAGATGTAGAAGAAACTAAGGAAGTAGAAGTTAGCTTTGATTTACCTGATAATAGTTGCTATAAAAATGTTAAATCTAATATAGTAAGAAAAGATAAGTTAGATAAAAATCATAAAGCAAATTTTGGTTATGGCATTAAATTTTTAGATATTGGAAAAAAAGACAGAGATAATATTATATCCTATCTGTTTGAATTACAAAGAAATAGACGAAAAAAAGGAATTTAATAGGAGGACTAAATGATAATTTTTCCCGCAATAGATATTAAAAATGGTAAATGTGTGAGGTTAGAAAAAGGGGATTTTAATAAAGAAAAAGTATTTTCTGAAAATCCTGTGGAAATAGCTAAAAAATTTCAAAATGCAGGTGCAGAATATATACATATAGTTGATTTAGATGGCGCTTTAAAGGGAAAGTCTCAAAATCAAGAAGTTATACAAGAGATTAAAAAATCTGTTAATATAAAATTAGAGTTAGGTGGAGGAATAAGAAAACTAGAACATATAGAAAAATGGCTAGATTTAGGTATTGATAGAGTTATATTAGGAACAGTTGCCATTAAAAATCCTGAATTGGTAGGTAAAGCAGTTAAAAAATTTGGAAGCGATAAGATAGTTGTTGGTATTGATTCAAAAAAGGGAATGGTTGCTATTAAAGGATGGGTTGAAGTAAGTGAGAAAAAAACTCTAGATTTAGTAAAAGAGATGGAGGATCTAGGAGTACAGACAATAATCTATACAGACATAGATAAAGATGGTATGTTAGAAGGAATAAGTTTAGATCATATAAAAGAAATCATTGAAAATTCTTCAATCAACATAGTTGTTTCAGGAGGAGTTTCTTCAATAGAAGATATAAAAATATTAAAGAAATTAAATAACTCAAAAATAGAAGGAGTTATAACTGGAAAAGCTATTTATGAAAATAAATTGGATTTAAATGAAGCGATAAAATTAACTAAAAAATAAAAATGGAGGATAAAAATGTCAAAAATTACTTTGGATTATTCAAAAGCAGTAGATTTTTTTAACGAAAAAGAAATTAATAATATGGAAGGTCAAGTAAATAATGCTGCAAAACTTTTAGAAGAAAAAAGTGGACCAGGGAATGAGTTTTTAGGTTGGTTAGATTTACCAGAAAATTATGATAAAGAAGAATTTGCAAGAATAAAGGAATCAGCCCAGGAGGTTAAAGCAAACTCAGATGTTTTATTAGTAATTGGTATAGGAGGTTCTTATTTAGGAGCTAGAGCAGCAATTGAAGCATTAACTCATAGTTTTCATAATAATTTAAGCAAAAAAGATAGAGATTATCCTGAAATATATTATGTTGGAAATAATATGAGTTCAACTTATATAAAAGATTTATTAGAATTAATACAAGATAAAGATGTATCTATAAATGTTATTTCTAAATCAGGAACAACTACCGAAACAGCAATATCATTTAGAATTTTTAGAGAATTTTTAGAAGAAAAATATGGTGAAGAAGAAGCAAATCGAAGAATATTTGCAACTACAGATAAATCAAAGGGGGCTTTAAAAGAATTATCTGAGAAAAAAGGTTATGAAACATTTGTTGTACCGGATAATGTAGGAGGAAGATTTTCAATATTAACTGCCGTTGGTCTTTTCCCTATTGCTGTAGCTGGAGTTGATATAGATAAATTAATGGCAGGAGCAAAAAAGGCAATGGACGATTTAAAAGCTCCGTTTAAAGATAACTCTTGTTATAAATATGCAGCAATTCGAAATATTTTAAATAGAAAAGGAAAAAATATAGAAATAATGGTTAATTATGAACCTAGTCTTCACTATGTTTCAGAATGGTGGAAGCAA